>NZ_CP119081.1:354684-709369 GCF_004524775.2 Helcococcus ovis
TTTATATTTTTCACCAAATTTGTTAAATAAATAAACTTTAATTTGTTCTGCTAAATCTTTTTGGTCTATAAATGAATCTATTTCAAAATTTATAGTGTGAAATTCAGAGTTATTTAATTTATAAAAATTTAATCCATTTCTATTTTTAGAAATATCTCCAAGATAAATTCCTTTAATACCTGTTTCATTAAATCCTCTGCCTACAGGATTTCCGGAATATGCATAGTAAGTATTAGAAACTTTTTTTATTTCACTTCTTTTATGAATATGTCCAAGAGCGATATAATCTAAATTTGTATTTTTAATATCTTCTATAAAAATCGGATTATAAGAATTCATCATCTCATCCATTTGACCATGAAATACCCCTAAATTAATATATTTTTCATCTATAACAGGAAAATTTGAAAGCATAGGGGATTTAATATGACTTTGATTAAATGCGAATCCATAAACTCTTGTATTTAGATTTTTAAATTCAAAATATTCTATTTTTTGATTTTTAAATATATATGTATTATCCGGCCATTCTTCCATATAAGGGGAGTCTAGACTTATATAGTCATGGTTTCCTGGAGCTATAATAATCTTACCGGAAAAATTAGAAAAGATTTTCTTAATCTCATTGTGTAAATTTTTATCTAATGAGGAACTTTCATAAAAATCTCCGGCAATCAATACTAAATCAACCTTGGCTAGGTTTAACATATTAAAAATTTCTAATAAACCTTTTATTAAATTAACATTAATTTTTTTACTTAATTCATTATTTTCGTGAATTTCACCACCTAAGTGAAAATCAGCTAAATGAGCAATTCTTACTTTTTCCATATTTACCTCTAAAATATTATACCACAAAAAGAACAAATGTTCCATAAGTTTTAATATAAAAAATATTTGACAAATGTAAAAAATTATTATATACTATAAAAGTCGTCGGAATGTGGCTCAGCTTGGTAGAGCACTCGGTTTGGGACCGAGGGGTCGGAGGTTCGAATCCTCTCATTCCGACCATTGTATTTTAAACGGTTTTATTGAATTATATTAAGTTGCAAATGTCTATATTTCAATAAAGCTGTTTTTTTATACTTGCATATAATTACATTGAATTACATTGATTTATAGTATTTTTTCTCAAAAAATTCTCAAAGAGTTCTCAAAAAAAATAGGATAGTTACTTAGCTTCACTATTCATATATCCGATAAAGTTCTCAAGAGTCAACATTTTTTGTTTTTTATTCAAATGAGTGTAAATATTTAATGTAGTTTCAATTCTGCTGTGTCCTAATCTCTCTTGAACTTCTTTTGCTGTTTCTCCACTTGCAAATAACAAACTTGCGTAGGTATGTCTTAAATCGTGTACTCTTATTTTTTTTATATTTTCCAACTTACAATATCTGTTTAATTTATCTTGAATGTTACCTAACCTTTGATATGTTCCGCTTTTGTTTGGAAAAACAAGGTTGTTTTTTGTTTGTAACTTTTCCCATTGGTATTATATTTGATGTAATACCATGTTTTTCCATCACTTTTTTTATATGAATATATCATAAGTCCTCCTATTTAATTTTTAAGGAGTATATGCTATAATCTCGAGTTTGACACTTTGCGATTAAAAGAGCTCTGAAACACATTGTAAACAGTATGTTTCAGAGCTTTTAATATTTTTAAAAATGTAGTATTGTTTATGCTTTTTTCGTCTTTTTCAATATTTTTTTCATAGTTTTTTTAGAAATAAATTCTTTGTCTGTTCTAAATCCAAATGACTCGTGTAAATCATCTGTAATCTCTGTTCTTGTGTATGAGCCTAGATATCCTAAATCTCTTAATTTGTGTACATTCATCGATCTTAATGTTGATAAAATTTCTTCTTCAGAATGTTCATTTTTAGTCTTTATCTGAATAATTTTTAAGATTAATAGTGAGAGAAAACAAGTTAAAAAATGTGCTTCTATTCTATTGTCATTTCTAAGATATACAGGTCTAGTTTTAAATTCTGTTTTCATAGTTCTAAAACATGACTCAATTTGCCATCTCATCTTGTTAATATGAATAATCTCATTAATATCTTTTTCTAAATTTGTGTAGGTAGCGTAGAAACCATCAAATATTTCTTCTTTTTTTACTTTGTTCTCATTTAGATTTAATATCTTTTTATTGCAGATTTCTCCATCAGTTGTAACATTAGTTTCATCTATAAATCTTTTTGGAGAGTTTTGATTTCTATCTTTTATCTTACTAGGTGTATTAATCATCTCTTTTGCTCGTTCAACTTGTTTTTCTCTAATATATCTTTGATAATTTCTTTGTTTGATTGAATATGAGACAATCAATCGTTGCTCAAGTCCTTTTTCATTTATCCATCTTTCTTTGAAAAATATGGTGTCTTCATGTTGTTTTTCATCTTTTAACTGTCAATCTCCCGGGATTATACTTATATGAGTATAGGTAAAGTTCAAAAATTACACAAAAATAGATTAATAGAAATATCTAAAATTATTAAAAAAACGCTTGATATTATACACACTATTGTGTATAATAATGATTGTAAGGAGGGAGTTATGCCGATGAGCTCAAAAGAGATGATTAAACTTCTTAAGAAAAACGGCTTTATTTACGTAAAAAGTGGTCGTGGTTCTCATAGAAAGTTTATGAATCCCGAAACCGGTAAGGTGACTCAAGTTCCGTACCATTCTAAGGAAATACCTAAAGGATTGGAAATGGAAATACTTAAACAAGCAGGGTTGAAATAAACCCTGCACCCTTACAAAAAAAAGGAGAATATTATGTTTTTAACTTACCCAGCACACTTTTATAAACTAAAAAATAAAGATATGTATTTTATATCTTTCCCTGATTTAGGAGCTACACAAGGAAATAGTATAGAAGATTCTATAGAAATGGCACAAGACTACTTAGGGACTTATTTACAAGAATACTATGAAAAAGGAATTGAAATGCCAGTATCATCGGGGATAGATGGATTAGAAATAAATGAAAATATAGAGTTTGCAGAAGAATACGACTTTGAAAAATCGTTCACTTCATTGGTTGGTTTAGATATCGCTGAATACACTAAATTAGCAAAAAAACAAACAGTTAGAAGGAATGTGTCTATTCCCATGTATTTAAATGAGTATGCTAAAAGGGAAAAAATAAATGTTAGTAGATTAATTACTTCTTTACTTGAAGAAAAATTTGAAGAGATTTAAAAAATAAAAAATGAACAACAAACTATGATAATATAGTATTGTAAAAAATATAGACAATTAAATAAATAAGAATTTTTTAGGCAACCATATTACAACAAACAGATATTATATCTGCGTAAGGTTGTCTTTTTTGTGTTTATTTTTATGAAAGGAGCTGATGAATTGAAGTTAACAATTAAACAAAAACGATTTGCTGATGAATATATCATCAGTGGGAATGCGACAGACGCATATTTGAAAGCTTATCCGAGCACAAAAAAGAAACTACCGCTAGGGCTAATTCGTCTAGAGTGCTAACAAATGCTAACATTACTTCATATTTAGAACAAAAGGAAAAAGAAATAAATGATAAAGCTATAGCCAAACAAGACGAAGTCTTAAAAATACTTACTGCTCATGCAAGAAGAGAAACGAAATAATATGGAGTAACTAATTAACTTGCTATATGTGTACATATGTGGAAGCTTAATATGATTGTTTAGTATATATCCATTTCTTAAAATAATTTTATCGTTTATGTTTTTATTCATTATTACTTAAAAATTAGCTTAGTTTATAAATTATTACACCCAAAACTATTATTCTTCACAAAAAAAGATGATTCTAGTATAATTGATATAGAAAGAGGTTAATATGACATATTTAGACTACGCTGCATCATCATTGAAAAGAAAAGATGTATTGCAGGATTTAATAAATAAAATTGAAGAATATGATGGGAATCCAAGTAGTACTCATTGTTTAGGAAGAAATAGTAATAAATATTTAGAGAAATCTAGAAAAATAATTGCGAGTTTTATTAATGCTAATCCTAGAGATGTTTATTTTACAAGTGGAGCGAGTGAGTCTAATAATACAATTATAAAAAATTTTGATAAATCCGATATTCAAATTATCAGTACTAAAATTGAACATAAATCTGTATTGGAGTCATTAGAAAATGTGAATGCTGAAGTTATATTAATTGATGCTGAAAAATCTGGAAGAATTAATTTCGAAGAGTTAAAAAATAATATAACTGAAAAGACAAAACTTGTATGTGTTATGTATGTAAATAATGAAACGGGAATAATCCAACCTATTGAAGAAATAGGGGAATATTTAAGAGGTAGAAACATATGGTTTCATGTTGATGCTGTCCAAGCCTTAGGACACATAGATATAGATGTGGATAAAATTAATTGCGATTCTATGAGCTTATCCGGTCATAAATTAGGAGCTATGAATGGATTTGGAGTTTTATATTTAAGAAATAAGGTAAAAAAATTTATTCACGGTGGGAATCAGGAAAACAATCAAAGAGCTGGAACATCTAATTTATTGGCAGCAATTTCTATGGCGAGTTGCATTGAGCCAACTATTTTGGAGAGAGATAGAATATGGAATGTTAAGGAATATTTTATAGAAGAATTAACAAATATTCCATTTGAAATAAATGGAGATCAAAAATATTCTACAAATCATATTGTTAATATATATTTTCCATTTGTTAAAAGTGATTTGTTGTTGACTTATTTGGATATGAATGGTATATATGTTTCATCCGGTTCTGCATGTTTGGCAGGTGCGTTAGAACCTAGTTATGTAATTGAAAATATGTATGATAAAAATAGAGCAAAAAGATCTATTAGATTTAGTTTTGGTTTTTCAAATACTAAAGAAGATATAGACAGAGTTATAAATGTTTTAACTGAGTTTTATGAAAGAAAGAGTGCTAAATGAAAGAAAATAAAGATATTAAAGTTGTAGTAGGAGTTAGTGGTGGTGTTGATTCATCAGTAGCTGCATTATTATTGAAACAACAAGGGTATGATGTAACTGGGGTATTCATGAAGAATTGGGATGATACTGATGATAATGGTTTTTGTACAGCGGAAGAAGACTTTAAGGATGCAATAGCAGTTTGTAATGAAATAGGAATACCTTATTATTCTATAAATTTTGAGGATGAATATTATAATCGTGTATTCTCATATTTTTTAGATGAATATAAAAAAGGTCGTACGCCAAATCCTGATATTATGTGTAATAAAGAAATTAAGTTTAAGGCTTTTTTAGATTTTGCAAAAGATTTAGGTGCTGATTATCTTGCTACAGGCCATTATGCAAGAATAAGAAGAAATGAAGATGGCACGGTAGAGATGTTAAGAGGACTTGATGATAATAAAGATCAAACTTATTTTTTATCACAATTAACTCAAGAGCAAATCAAAGATGTAATGTTTCCAATTGGAGATTTACAAAAGTTCGAAGTAAGAGAAATAGCCAAAAAGTATAATTTAGCAACTGCAACAAAAAAAGATTCTACAGGTATTTGTTTTATTGGAGAAAGAAATTTTAATGAATTTCTTTCCAATTATTTACCTGCAAAACCGGGAAAAATTGTTGATGTTGAAAGCGGAAAGGTTTTAGGGAAACATCAAGGATTAATGTATCACACAATTGGTCAAAGAAAGGGATTGGGTATCGGTGGAGATGGCGAAGCTTGGTTTGTATGCGGTAAAGATTTAGAAAATAATAATTTATTAGTATGTCAAGGAACAAATAATGAAAATTTATTTTCAAATAGACTTTTAGCATCGGGTTTTGTTTCGTCAAATAAAAATTTTCAAAAGAAAGATTTTGAATGTACAGCCAAGTTTAGATATAGACAAAAAGATATAAAAGTAAAAGTTAAATTTTTGGAAGATGATAAATTAGAAATAGTATATGATCACATAAAATCTGTAACACCAGGGCAAGCTGCTGTTTTATATGATGGAGAAGTTTGTCTAGGCTCTGCAATAATTGATGAAGTTTATAGAGATGGTAAGAAATTACAAGTTTAATAAATGTTTTTATTTTTAGTACTTTTTCCTTTTGAATTCAATATTTTTTTGTTTTGGGATTTCATCAAAAAGTTTATAATCATTTGAAGAAAGTTATTTATGTAATTTATGCAATCTTCTCATATTTTCTAAATTTACAAAATAATTTAATAGTGATATATTTAATATATATTATATCATTATTATAAAGGAGAATTTTATGATAGGAATTGATATTTTTAAAATTAAAAGAGTTGAAAAACTTCTTACTAGAGAAAGATTTTTAGATAAGTTTTTTACTGATTCTGAAAAAAAATATTTAGAATCTAAAAATTTAAGTCAAAATAGTATAGCAGGGATTATTGCGGCCAAAGAAGCGGTTACAAAGGCTTTTGGAGTAGGAATTTCTGAAGAGCTAGGTCTATTGGATGTTGAAATTCTTCATAATGAAAAAAATGCTCCTTATGTTAATATTGAAAAATATAAAATTAAGTTATTGATGGATAAAGAAAATATACAAAGTATCAATATTACAATAAGTCATGATGGAGAATATGCTATAGCGGTATGCAAATTGTTGGAAATAAGACATAATAAATTTTCCAATTCAATGCTTCCTGAAAGAAAAGAAAACTCTAATAAATATGATTTTGGTAAAATATTGATAATTGGTGGCTCCAGAGGAATGGTGGGCTCTGTTTATTTAGCATCAGAAGCTGCTTTGAAAGCGGGAGCAGGTTTAGTTTATACTTTAGTTCCTGAATGTGTCGCCGATACGTTAGAATGTAAGACGACGGAGCAGATAATTCTAACTTTAGGAGATAATGGTAAATCATATTTTGGTGATTTTAGAAGAGAAGATTTATTAAATATAATTCAAAATAAATCTGTAATTGCTATTGGTCCGGGTATGGGAGTTTCAGAGAATTCTAGAAAAATTTTAGAAATAGTATTAAACAATTTTGATGGACCTGTTATAGTTGATGCGGATGCTATAAACATTCTTGCAAAATATCCGGAACTTATAAAAGATAATATATACATAACACCTCATGAAATGGAATTTTCAAGAATATCAGGATATTCCTTAAATGAAATTTTTTATGATAGAGAAGGCTTTATTCATAATTTTTTAGATAGATATGATTTAAATATTTTATTAAAGGGTAAAAACAGTATTGTTGCAGATAGAAATCAGATATATATAAATCAAACAGGAAATAGTGGAATGTCAACAGCAGGATCTGGAGATGTTTTGACAGGAATTATTGCTGCGTTTTTAGCTAGAGAAAATAGTATTGAAATGTTTAAGTTAGCATGTTTTATTCATGGAATGGCTGGGGATTTAGCCTCAAAAAGATTTGGAAAAACAAGTTTGATAGCTAGAAATATTATTGAATATTTACCATATGCAATAGGAGAAATTGATGGTGATTGATGCAAATGTACTTGAAATTGATTTGTGTATAATAAAAAAAAATGTTGAAATACTAAGGAGTTTATCTAATAAGAAGTTTTTTGCTGTAGTTAAGGCGAATGCATATGGTCTTGGTGCTGTTGAAATTTCAAAATTTATTGAAGATAATGTTGATATGTTTTGTGTTGCGAATATCAATGAAGCAATTGAACTTAGAAAATCGGGAATAAAAAAAGATATTTTAATTTTAGGATATATTCACCCTAAAAATTATAAATATCTTAATGAATATAATATAATTGTAAATATTTATGATTTTGAAATTGCTAAAGAAATGAATAAACTTGGAAAAACTATTAGAGGGCATATTAAAATAGAAACCGGTCATAACAGATTAGGATTTAAGCCTACAGAAGATAATTTTGACATAATTAGACAAATAGATTCTTTAGAAAATATAAATATTGAAGGTATGTTTTCTCATTTATCGAGTGCTGATGAAGCAGACAGAGAATATACTTACTTACAATATGATAAATTTCAAAAAGCAGTAGATGGATTATCTGATATAAATGCTAACTGGATAAAGCATATATCAAATGATGCAGGGCTATTGGCTTATGATGTAAAATATGATGGTTTCAGATCGGGGATTTCACTTTATGGAATGTATCCATCACAATATATGAAAGAAAAATATAATGTTGGAATTGAAAATTCATTTAGATTAATTTCAAGTATTTCATTTATAAAAGAACTTGAAAAAGGTGAAGGAGTTTCATATAATCATACATTTATCGCAGAAAAGAAAATGAAAATAGCAACAGTTTCTATCGGATATGCTGATGGATATTTTAGAATTGTATCAAATAAGGGATTTGTATTGATTAATGGTAAAAAAGCTAAAATTCTTGGACGAGTGACAATGGATCAATTGATGGTTGATATAAGTGATATTGAAGCTAAATTACATGACGAAGTTGTACTTATCGGAAAATCTGGAGAAGAATATATTTCTCCTGATTTAATAGCTAATTGGGCTAATACAATTTCTTATGAAATAATGACATCTATTTCTAATAGAGTTTATAGAGTTTATAAAAAATAAGGAGAAAAATTGAAAGTAAAAAGAGGTGATGTATTATATGCTGATTTAAGTCCGGTTGTGGGGTCAGAACAAGGCGGGATTAGACCGGTAGTTATAATACAAAATGATATGGGAAATAAATATAGTCCAACTGTTATTATCGCAGCTATCACTTCTCAACAAAATAAAACTAATTTACCTACACATGTTCAAATTTTGTGTGATATCAATTTACCTAAAAATTCGGTAGTTTTATTGGAACAGATAAGAACTATTGATAAGAAAAGATTGAGAGATAAAGTTGGGAGTTTAGATGGTAAAACTATGAGAAAGATAGATAGGTCACTTATAATATCATTAAATTTGCAGGACTATATGGATTAAAATTTAGGAAAACAATTTATGATTTATTTAATTATTTTTATTACGATTTTAATATTTTTAGTGTACATATTATTTGAAAATGCAAATCCGATGGTAGATACATATATTATAGAAAGAGATTTGCCAAGTTCAATAAAACAATTGAACTTATTACATATTTCAGATTTACATAATTACAAATTTGGTGTTAAACAGTCTAAGATAAAAAAAATAATTAAAAATAATTATGATTTAATTTTCATTACAGGAGATATAATTGATAGAAGATACATAGGGCATGAAAATGCAATGGATTTAATAGATTTACTTAACGGTAATATATTTTTTGTAACAGGTAACCATGAAAAAGGATATAAAGATTTTGACAAGTTAAGAAAGATGATGATCTCAAAAGGAGTGAAAATCTTAGATGATGAAGTCATAAGTTATAAAGGAATTGATATTTTAGGAATAAATGATCCCTCAGAATATATAAGTTTAAATAAAAAAGTTAAGAAAAATACTAGAAAAGAAATTGATGAAAAATTAAGTAGTATAATTAAAAAGTCGAAAAATGATTTTAGAATTTTACTTGTACACAGACCTGAATTTTTTGATATTTATGTTAAATATAATATTAATTTGATTTTTTCAGGACATACTCATGGAGGTCAAGTAAGAATATTTAATAAAGGTGTTTTTTCATCTGGACAAGGATTTTTTGGTAAGTATTGTGGAGGTATTTTTACTAAAAAAGATTCCGTAATGTATAATTCTAGGGGGTTAGGTAATAACTTTCCTTTTGCAAAAAGAGTTTTTAATAGACCGCAGATAATAGAAGTTATAATAAAAAATACAAATAGCAATTAAGCTTGTAGTATTTATACATTTATTGTAGAATAATATATGGACATTTCAAATAATTGGTTTTCATTATGAAAATGGAGGATATAATGGATTTAAAATCTAAAATTAGAGTCATTGAAGGATTTCCTAAAGAAGGGATTAGTTTTAAGGATATTACAACATTATTAAAGGATAAAGACGCTTTTAAGGAAACAGTTGATATGTTATGCGATAAAGTTAAAGATTTAGAATTTGATTATATTGCAGGTATTGAGGCAAGAGGATTTATCTTTGCAGTTCCAATGGCTTATAAATTAAATAAAGGATTTATACCTGTTAGAAAACCTGGTAAATTACCGGGAAAAGTCATTACAAAAGAATACGACTTAGAGTATGGTAAAAATCAGATTGAAATTGATGCGGATGTTTTAAAATCAGGAGATAGAGTATTATTAATTGATGATTTATTAGCAACAGGTGGTACAGCGAAAGCTGCATTGGAAATTATTGAAGAAACAGGAGCAAAGGTGGTTTGTGCTGGCTTTTTAATAGAATTGGAAGATTTAAAAGGAATTGAATTATTTGGGGATTACAATACATTTACTTTAATAAAATATGAACACTAAAATTAAGGAATCAAATTTGATTCCTTTTTTTATAAAAGAGGAATTATGAATTTAAATAATGAAGATAAATTAAAGAAAATTGAATATATAAAAGATAAAATTTCCACAATTGATGAGCAAATTGTAGAGTTAGTTGATGAAAGATTTAATATGGGAGATGTTCTTTTTGAGTATATCTATAAAAATAATATTGACTTGATAGATAAGGAATGTAATCAAATTAATTTTTCTGAGAAAACAATGGAATATGATGAGTATATTACTGAGTTTTTAGATTATTTAACAGATATAAGTGAAAAAAGAAATAATTATATATTGAAAAAATATAATTCTAAATATGCCTATGTAGGTGAAAAAAGCAATTATGATTTAACAAAATTTATATATGAAAAGTTTTTGGATGAAAAATATTATAGATTTAAACCGGAAGAAAATTTAATTGAAAATTTAATAAAAAGAAAAAATTTCATAGGATTAAATATTGCCTCACCATATAAAACTGAAATTATTAAGTATTTGGATAATGTTACAGATCAAGTTCAAGAAATAAAAGAAGTTAATTTAGTGCAATTTTATAGAAATAGAAAATTTGGATTTAATACTGAGTATTTTGGAATTATTAAACTGTTAAAAAGACACGATATTGAGCTAAAAGATAAAAATGTCTTAATTATAAAAAAAGATGAATCTACTAAAACTATTGAATATGTACTAAAATCATTAAACGCAGGAAATGTGGTTATTCATAATTTAAATAATTCAAATGTAATTAATTTTAAAAATTTTAATATAGTATTTAATCTTACAAAATTTTCGTCTTTAGAAGTAGCTCCGGAAATTAATTATAATGATACAAATTTAGATTTTTTAATAGATATTTCAACCAGCACAATTTTTTCTAAATTATATCTTGATGCAAAAAATCATGGAATTAAAGTTATAAATGGTGTATACAAAACAATGTATCAAGAAAAGAAAAGTATTGAGATTTTATCCAGAAGAAGATTTGATGATGACGAATTTGAAAAAATTGTTACAGAATTTGTAAAATCTAAATTGAATATAGTTCTAGTAGGAATGCCAGGTGCCGGAAAAACAACAATTGGTAAAAAGCTTGCAAAAATTTTAGATAGAAAACATATAGATTTGGATAAAGAATTTGCAAGTGAATATGGAATTAGCCCTTCAAAATATCTTCTTGAAAGAAGTGAAGAGTCATTTAGAGAAAAAGAGTCAGTAGTCGTAAAAAAACTTGCTAATTTAACAAATACAGTTATATCGACAAGTGGAGGCGTTGTTCAAAAATTAGATAATTATTATTATTTAAAAACAAATTCAATTATTTTTAGAATTGATAGAGATTTGGAAAAGCTTTCTACTAAAAATAGACCATTATCATATGGTGGTATAGAAACTTTAATTAAGATGAGAGATGAAAGAGAAGAAAAATATAAATACTTTACTGATTTTGTTGTGAAAAATTATGGTGATTTTAATGGGGTTGCATATTTAATAGCCGAACAATTTAAGGATTTACAATTTTAAAAAATTTAGTGATATATTTTATATACTATAAAATATAAATAGACATTATTTAAAATATTTAATGGCTAATTTATATTTTTTATGTTACATAGTCTAACAATTTGTCCGGCATCATTAGTTCTTAATTGGAAAAGTGAGTTTTCAAAATTTAGTGATATAAATGAGTTACTTGTAATTCATGGAAATAAGGAATCAAGAATTGTGAAAATATCAAATATAAAGGATGAAATAGTAATAACGTCTTATGATTATATAAAGAGAGATATTGATTTATATAAAGAAATAAAATTTGATACGCTTGTTATTGATGAAGCTCAGTATATTAAAAATTATAAAACAAAGGTTTCAAAAACGATTAAACAAATTATTTCAGAATATAAGATAGCTTTTATTGGTACTCCTATAGAAAATACTTTGTTAGAATTATGGTCGATATTTGATTTTCTTATGAGAGGATATTTATTTAAATATGAAAAGTTTTCAAATTTATTTGAAAAGCAAATAGTTTTAAATAATAATGAAAATTCTAAACAAAAATTGAAAGATATGGTAGAGCCTTTTATACTTAGAAGGTTGAAATCAGAAGTTTTGGATGAATTGCCTGAAAAAATAGAAGAAACTTACAATCTGAAGAAGAGAAAAAAATATATCTGTCTAATTTAATGATGGCTAATAAAGCTATATATTCCAAAGAAGATAATAATAAAATTGAGATTTTAGCTATGCTTACAAAATTGAGGCAGATATGTATAGATCCAAGGTTATTATATGAAGATATAATTAATGTTTCTACTAAAATTCAAGCGTCAATAGAATTAATTGAAAAATCAATAGAAAATAAAGAAAAAGTAATCTTATTTTCTAATTTTACATCTGTTTTAGATTCATTAAGTCAAGAGTTAAATAAAATTAATATAGATTATTATACATTGACAGGCTCTACTAATAAAATTATGAGAAAAAGATTAGTTGATGATTTTCAATCTGATGATACATCTGTATTCTTAATATCTCTAAAAGCTGGAGGCACAGGTCTTAATTTAACAAAAGCAAGTGTTATAATTCATATTGACCCTTGGTGGAATTTGTCTGTACAAAATCAGGCAACAGATAGGACGTATAGAATTGGTCAGAAAAATGTAGTTCAGGTTTTAATTTAATAACAAAGGATACAATTGAAGAAAAAATTCAAAAACTACAACTATCGATGAAAGATTTAAGTGATATATTTATAGAAAATTCAAAGGGTTCATTTGATAATATAATCAAAGAAGATTTATTAGAATTATTTAAATATTAAATTATGGAGACAAAGAGCATAATATGCTAATTGTCTCTATTTTTTATTAAATTCTTAAATTTCAATTTTTACTAATACTTGATAGTGGTCGGATGTAAAAATATCATCAAATTTGTCCCTGATAATTTCGCTACTTAAAATTTTAATGGGATTTTGGGTAAACACATAATCGATAGGTTGTCCTTCAACTTCATCACTATAATTGTGAATTGTAAGGGTGTTTTCTTTATTTTTAAAATGATTAAAGCTATTATCAAAATCTTTATGATTTAGTAATTTATCAATATATCCGTCTATTGGTCTAGTATTGAAATCGCCAGTAATTATAACAGGGATGTTAAATGCTAAACTTAATAATTTACTAGAATTTATTATTAAATCTGAAGATTTTATTCTTGCGTTAATTCCTACATGGTCAAAATGGGTGTTCATGAATACAAATAAATTTTCATTTGTAGATTTATCGCTAACAATTCCAAAAGAACAAATTCTTGCTAAATCGCCGTCCCATCCGATATTAAATTTTTCTGTAATATTTTTTGATAGCCAAAATGTATTTGTGTGTCTTAAATTAAATTTATTATTTTTTACAAATATTGGGTTCATTTCTTTTCCGTCGGTTTCATCTCTAAAAACTCCGTAAAAATCATATTTATTTTCAAGTAAAATTTTTAAATCTTTTAGCTGATTTTCTTTAACTTCTTGAAATCCAATAAAATCCGGAGAATATTTTTCGATAACTTTTTTTACACTATTTTTTCTAATATTCCAAGAATATTTATCAAATTCGTTTTCATAACGAAGATTAAAACTCATAATTTTATATTTTTTCATAATTTCCTCTTTAAATTTTTTTTGTTTAATACTATTATAGTATATGTATTGCAAATATTAAATTTTTGGAGGGAAAATGTTAAGAGAAGATTTGAAAGGCTTGTATTCAGCTTTATTGGTGCCATTTAATGAAGATGGAAGTGTAAATGAAGAGGGACTTAGAAAAATTATAAGACATAATATTGATAAAATGAATATAGATGGACTTTATGTTGGAGGCTCAAGTGGTGAAAACTTTTTACTGGGAAAAGAAGAAAAAAAACAAATATTTGAAATTGCAAAAGATGAAGCAAAAGATCAAATTAAATTAATTGCTCAAATTGGTAGTTCAAATATTTATGAGGCAATTGAATTAGGAAAATTTGTAACAGATTTAGCTTATGATGCGATTTCAGCAGTAACACCATTTTATTACAGATTCAATGCTGATGAGGTTTATAATTACTATAAAGAAATTACAGAAAATGTAGAAAATGACTTAATTATTTATTCTATTCCACTATTAACAGGTATTGATATGGGAATTAAAGATTTTGAAAGATTATTTAAGCTACCAAGAATTGTTGGAGTAAAATACACATCAGCAGATTTTTATTTATTAGAAAGATTAAGAAAGACATTTAAGCAACAACTAATTTTTTCAGGGTTTGATGAAATGTTAGTGCCTGCGGTTGCGAATAATGTAGATGGGGCAATTGGTTCAACATATAATGTAAATGGAATTCGCTCAAGACAAATTTTTGATGCCGTAAAATCTAATGATTTACAAAAAGCATTGGAAATTCAAAATTTGACAAATGATTTTATTTCAGCTGTTTTAAATAATGGACTATATCAAACATTAAAATATATTTTACAAAGAGAGGTAAAATCTGACAAGCAATTTTATTCAAGAAAACCAATGGCTCAAATTACAGAAGAACAAAAGCAAGAAGCGGAAAATATTTATCAAAAATTTATTAAATAGTGGAGTAAATAATGATTTTAACATTAGACATTGGTGGAACCAATATTAAAACAGGAATATTTGAAAATTCAACATTCACACAATTAAATTCCTACGAAACGGGTATTAAGGATAGCTCTTTTAACATGCTTGACAGAATTTCATTCATAATTGATGAAACTCTTAAATCTTATGAAATAAATGGAGTTGCAATATCCACTGCTGGTATAGTTGATAGTATAAATGGTAAAATAGCCTATGCTAATGAAAATATTCCAAACTACAAAGGTACCGAAATTTCAAAATATATTATGCAAAAATATAATTTACCATCAATCGTTGAAAATGATGTAAATTGTGCGTTACTTGGAGAGCTTACTCAAGCAAAATATAGGGATGTACAAAATGCGTTAATGTTTACTATTGGTACTGGAGTAGGAGGAGCTTTATATGTAAATGGAAAACTTTTATTCGGACATTCATTTAGTGGTGGAGAAGTAGGATATTCAATATTTAACGGGCAAAATATTGAGAAAATAGCTTCAACAACATCTCTTGTAAATAATGTTAAATTAAGAATTAATATTGAAGAAATAGATGGGAAATGGATATTTGATCAAGCTATAAACCACAAAAATCAAATTTGTGTTGAAGAAATTGATAAATTGGTTAAAAATATTGTTAATTTAGTTGTGAATTCTGTTAGCCTATTAAATCCTGAATATGTAATTCTGGGTGGTGGAATCATGGAACAAAAAGAATATCTTCAACCGATAATTCAAAAAAAATTCGATAAAATGTACACAAATAATTTTGTAAAGAAGTCTACAAAAATTGTATTTGCTGAATTAGGTAATACAGCTGGAATGTTTGGGGCGTATGAGGTATATAGGAATAAAATTAAATAAATTTATAAGATAATTTCTAAAAAATGTAAATTAAAAATAATGAACTTCTAAAAAAATTATTCTAGAGTTCATTATTTTTATTTATTATTCAATCCAATTAATTTTAATTTTTAGTTTACTAAATACTTCAATCCATTCATTGCTAGGTTTTTTATCAGTTATTACTTCATTTATTACATTTAATGGATTGATTATATAATCAGCTATATCATCAAATTTTGTGTGATCTATAATTAAATAGTGAATTTTTGAATGTTTTATAAAATATTTTCTAATTTGAGATTCTGCTTGGCTATTATCTAATAGTCCGTGATTTTTACTAATAGCAGAACAGCTTATAAAACTTTTATCTGCAACATAATTTGATATTGCTTGAATGGATTGATATCCTGTAAATGAGCAGGATATATTTCTATATGATCCGCCAATTGAAATTAGCTTTGTGTTTTTTTTCTTTTCTCCAAAAAGCATCATTATTTTTAGAGAATTAGTTATTATCGTTACATTAATATCTTCTTCTAAAATCATTTTAGCGAGGCTAACACAAGTTGTACTTGAGTCTAAAATTATAGAATCTGTATCTTTAATTAAATTTTTAATAACATATTTTGATATATTATTTTTTGTATTAGATAAAAATGTTTCTCTAAGTTTTGAAGGTGCTCCCTTATCTTCTACATCCGGTAAATATGCACCTCCATGTATTCTTTTTAAAATATTTTTTTTCTCCATTTCTTTTAGATCTCTACGTATGGTTTCTTCTGTAACACCTGTTTTTTTACTTATTTCAGAAATTATGATACTTCCATATGTTTTTAATTCATTTTCTATAATTTTTTGTCTATTAATTTTTAGCATAAAAAATTCTCCTAATGTAAAAATAATATTTTAAAATAATTTAACACTTTATTATTATATATAATAAAAAGTTTTATTTCAAATGAATCAAGTAAAACCAACAAAATACAACACATAAAACCAACAAATCCCAACTAAAAAGATATATTCTTTATAAAAACATCATTTTTTTTGTTGAAAAATGTTGGAAAATGTTGTAATATATTTATGAAACTTAGCTAAGTAAAATACATATAATTAGAAGGAGATATACAATGGGTGAAGAAAAAAATATTCAAAAAAAAGGTAGTTTTGTAGGTTTTATACCACTATTGGCATTTTTAGTAATATATTTTGCTATGGGTATAGGGACAGGTAGTTTTAATAATTTTCCATTATTAATTGGTATGTTTGTTGCTACTGTAATTTCTTTAATAATTACTAGTCCTGTAGCAAAAAAGAAAACATTTACAGAAAAAGTTGAAATTTTTTGTACAGGTGGGGGAGATAATACTTTGATTTTAATGGTAATAATATATATGTTAGCAGGAGCATTTTATGGAATAGCCGGAGCTATGCATGCTACTGATACTGTTACAAATTTAGGTATTTCTATTTTACCTACAAGATTAATTTTACCGGGATTATTTATAATTGGATGTGTTTTAAGTTTTTCAATGGGGACATCAATGGGAACAGTTTCTGCATTGATGCCCATAGCTATAAGTATTTCTCAAAAAACAGGGGTTAGCTTACCTTTAGTAGCTGGTATTGTAGTGGGAGGAGCTATGTTTGGTGACAATTTATCATTTATTTCTGATACAACAATTGCAGCTACAACAACTCAAGGAGTTGCAATGAAGGATAAATTTAAGGCAAATATAATAATGGTACTACCGGCTTTTATAATAACTGTAGTAGGATTGATGTTTTGGCCAATTAATGCGGCTGCTATAAATGTTGAAGGAACAGTAAATTTAATTAATCTTATACCATATATTTTAATCATCACATTATCGTTATTAGGATTACATGTATTACCTGCTATGGGAATTTCTATATTATCAGGAGTAGTTATTGGGATAGCTCATGGTGATTTTACTTTTGTACAATCTTTTGGAAAAATTCATGAAGGTATGACTTGGATGCAAGATATGGCTGTGATTGCAATTTTTGTTGGTGGTGTAATAGCGATGATGAAATATTTAGGTGGTATAGATTGGTTATTAAATAAATTATCTAAAAACACAAAATCTAAAAAAGGAGCAGAATTAAGTGTTGCTGCTTTAGTTTCACTTGTTGATGTCGCAACAACAAATAATACAATGGCTATTATTGCGTGTGGACCAATTGCGAAAGACATATCTGAAAAATATGAAATTGAACCAAAAAGAATGGCAAGTATATTAGATATTTTCTCGTCAGCATTTAATGGTTTGACCCCTTATGCAGGACAATTATTGGTTGCAGGAGCTATGGCTAAAATTTCACCGGTTTCTATAATTCCATTTGTTTGGTATT
The DNA here is from genome assembly GCF_004524775.2 of Helcococcus ovis. Taxonomy (NCBI): domain Bacteria; kingdom Bacillati; phylum Bacillota; class Tissierellia; order Tissierellales; family Peptoniphilaceae; genus Helcococcus; species Helcococcus ovis. The sequence continues at coordinate 372,934 of NZ_CP119081.1, forward strand.
CAATTTTGATGATAGTATTTGGAGTATTGTTTATTTTGTTAGGTATAGGAAGTAAGAATAGAAAATAGTTAAAATGAGGAGAAAATGAAAAAGTATAATGAACATTTTTTAATGGATGTTAATACTGTTAAACAGTATGTTATAGATTCCTTAGATTATTTTGAGGATAGAGAAAACTTAGTTGCAGAAGAAATAGGTGATGGTAATATAAATTATGTTTTTAAAGTTTATGATAAATTAACTAAAAAGTCATTAGTAGTAAAACAAGCAGATAAACTTTTAAGATCATCAGGAAGGCCGTTAGATTTAAATAGAAATAAAATAGAAGCAGAAATATTAAAGATAGAATCTGAACTTGCACTTGGATTTGTTCCTAAAATTTATGATTATAACGAAAATATGTATGCATTAATTATGGAAGATATTTCCGAATTTAAAAATTTAAGAAAGGAATTAAAAAATTCTAAAATTTTTCCTAAATTAGCTGATGACATATCCACATTTTTAGTAAATACTTTACTTTTAACAACTGATTTATATTATGATAGACATGATAAGAAAAATAGAGTAAAAGAATTTATTAATATAGATTTATGTGATATATCTGAAGATTTAGTATTTACAGAACCATATTATGATTATAAAAATAGAAATATATTGACAGAAGGAATAGAAGAATTTGTTAATGAAAAATTGTATAATGATGAAGAGTTAAAATGTGAGGTTGGCATATTAAGAAATAATTTTATGAATAACGCCCAATCTTTAATACATGGAGATTTACATTCAGGGTCTATTTTTATAAATGATAAGGGATTAAAAGTTATTGATCCGGAATTCGCATTCTATGGTCCCATGGGATATGATATAGGTAATGTTATTGGAAATTTATTTTTTAGTTTAGTTAATAAATATTATATAGAAAATAGCAATATTGAATTTATTAATTGGCTTGAAAAGACAATAATTGATATTTATGATTTATTTAAGAAAAAATTTGTTATAAAATATAAAGAAAATATTGATTTTCCAATATACAATGAATTATTTATGACTAAATATTTAAATAAAGTTATGTCTGATTCAGTTGGTTATGCTGGAACAGAAATTATAAGAAGAACTGTTGGAGATTCTAAAGTGATGGAAATATCGGATGTAAATGATAAAAGTATTAAAATTGATTTAGAAAAAACATTGGTAAATTTAGGTATTAATTTTATAAAAAATAGAGAAAAATACAGTAGAGGATCTGAATTAATAGAAGAATTTAGAAAGGTGGCAAGATAAAAAATGCAACTTAATGATAGACAAGACTATGATTTAGCTTATATGCTTAAATTTGAAAATGTTGCCTGGTATGAAAATGGTAAAGTTAAAATATTGGATAGAAGAATTTATCCAATAAGAGTTGAACATGTTATATGTAAAACTTATAAAGATGTTGCTAAATCAATTAAAGATATGGTAACTCAATCTGAAGGACCATATACTGCTGCGGCGATGGGTATGGTTTTAGCTTTTTATGAAGCAGAAAATTTAAATAATGATGAATTATATTACTTTATGGAAAAAGCAGCATATGAATTATCTCATGCCAGACCAACTACTTCAGAACAAATGTCAGGTATAGTTAACGGTTCACTTGAAGTTTTGAAAAAATGTTTAGATAATAATTTAGAAAGGGAAAAAATTTTAGATAAACTATTTGAATATGCATATAATTATGTAAATAACAATTATAAAAAATATTCTATAATTGGAAGAAATTTAGCAAAAATAATACCTGATAATGGTTCGATAATGACTCAGTGCTTTGCAGGTACAGTTGTAGGAACGATGCTTAGAGAATGTAAGAAAATGAATAAAAACATCAAAATTTATTGTGCTGAAACTCGACCATATTATCAAGGGGCTAGATTAACAGCTAGTGTAGCTAAAGATATGGGATTTGATGTTACTGTTATTTCTGATAATATGCCGGCTTATACAATAAAAACTAAAAAAATAGACCTGTTTACTTCAGCATCAGATGTAATAACAATGGATGGATATATTGTAAATAAAGTTGGTACATTTCAAATAGCACTGGCAGCAAAATATTTTAATATTCCTTATTATGTAACTGGAACCCCTGATGAAAAACATAAAACAATTGATAGTGTTACAATTGAAAAAAGAGATCCGAAACTTGTTTTAGAGTCTTTGGGGCAAAAAATTACAATGGATGGAGTTAATGGTTATTATCCGGCATTTGACATCACCCCTCCTGATTTATGTACAGGTGTAGTTACTGATAAGGGGATTTTTTCACCATATAATTTAAAAGAATACAATTAATATATTCTTAAAGTGTAATAAGGAGATATTTATGATATTAGAAAAAGAAAGAAAAGAAATCGTTAAATATTTGAAAAAAATGTTAAATGATGGATTAACTAAAGGGACATCCGGAAATATTAGTATATGTGATAGAAAAACTGGATATATTGCGATAAGTCCATCAGGTATGGATTATACAAAAATTGTTCCTGAAGATATTGTTATAATTGATTTTGAAAAAAAAATAATAGATGGCAAAAGAAAACCATCCAGTGAGTGTGATTTGCATATTTCTATATATAAGTCTAAGGAAGATGCGAATTCTGTAGTCCATACTCATTCTATGTTTTGTGCAGTTCTTTCAACATTAAATATGCCTATAAAAGCAATTCACTATGTTATTGCAGATTGCGGGGCATCGGAAGTCCCTGTTGCGAGTTATAAAATGTATGGGTCAGAAGATTTAGCTGAAGAAGTTGTGAAGAGTATGAAAAAAAGTTATGCGTGTTTAATGGCTAATCATGGTATGGTTGCATGCGGAGAGGATTTAAAATCAGCATTTGGACTTGCAGCGACATGCGAATGGGTTGCAGAGATTCAATGGAGAGCTTTAAGTATTGGAACACCTAACTATTTATCAGATAGTCAAATTTTAGAAGTTGAAAAAAAATTTAAGAGATATGGCCAAAATTTAGGTGAAGAGAAAAAAAATAGTTATTTTTGATTGAATAAAAGGAGAAAAAAGTGAGAGATTTTCAATATTATAATCCATCAAAAATAATTTTTGGTACTAATCCATATAATAAAATTAAAGATATTTTAGAGAAAAAATCTGTAAAATCTATATTAATGATTTATGGGGGAGAGTATGTAAAAAAATTGGGGATATATGATAATATTAGAAATTTATGTAAAGAATTAAATATAAAATTTACTGAAAACGGAGAGATTATTCCAAACCCAAGAGTAGAATTGGTTAGAAAATTAATAAATGTTTCTAGGGGGAATAAGGTCGATTTTATACTTGCTGTTGGTGGTGGTAGTGCTGTAGATACTGCGAAAGCAGTTTCTATGGGAATTAATTATGATGGAGATGTTTGGGATTTTTTTGAAGGCAATGCTATAGCAAATCAAGTTGTGGAAGTTGGAGTCATATCTACAATTCCTTCAAGTGGGTCGGAAACTTCAAATGCAACAATAATTAATAATGGATTATTTAAAAAAGGGTATGAGGATGATAAAATTATTCCTGTTTTTGCGGTAATGAATCCACAATATACATTAAATTTACCAAAATATCATACCTCTGTTGGAATTGCTGATATATCTACACATTTATTAGAAAGGTATTTTACAAATACTAAAAATGTTGATACAACAGATTTCTTAATAGAAGGGGCGTTAAAAGCATTGATGTTAAATGCATATAAATTGATGGATAATTTTGATGATATTAATGCTAGATCTGAAATTCAATGGTTAGCATCAATTGCTCATAATAATTTATTGGACACCGGTAGAGAATCGGATTGGGCTTCTCATAGAATAGAACATGAATTAAGTGCTCAATATGATATTGTTCATGGAGAAGGCATGGCGACAGTTATAATTGCATATATGAGATATGTTTCAGACAAAAATCCGGAAAAATTGGCTCAATTATCCAATAGATTATTTGGAATAGATTATTATAACTATACATTAGAAAAAATGGCGGTTATTCTTGCTGATAAATTTGAAGAATTTTATAAAAAATTAGGATTGAGAACCAAATTAAAAGAATTTAATATTGGAAATGAACATTTTTATGAAATGGCGAAAAGAGCAACGGATGATGGGAAAAATACAGTAGGACATTATTATCCATTGGATATTGATAAATTTGTAGAAGTGTTAAATATGGCGAATTGAATATTGATAGAAAAGGGGATATTTTAAAATAAAAGATGCCATTTAAATTATAAAAATTTAAAAAAATATAAAACAAGCTATTACAAAATAAAATTTTTAGTTATTTTGCAATAGCCTTTTTTATTGTGGATTAATCAATAAATAATATTCATATAATATTTGTCATTAATTTTTGACAAATATTATATGAATATTATTTATATATTTTATATTATTAAAATAAGGAGGGAAAATGTTTACATATAGAGAAATAGATATATTGTTATTGCTAATGAAAAATAAATATATAAAACTTGAGGATTTATCAATAAGATTAGATGTTTCTACAAGAACTATAATAAGAGATATTTATAATATAAATTTGTTGGGGAAAAAATTTGATTATAATTTAGAGTCGACAGATAAAGGATATACATTGAATTTTAATATCGAAGATTCAGAAAAAAAATTACGAACACATTTAGTCTCTTCTAAACTTAAAAATATTAATAAAAAAATATTTTTGCTTATTTTATCAAATAGTAACATGAAGATATATGATTTAGCTGAAATTTTATTTGAAAGTGAATCTGGTATTAATAATAAATTAAGTATATTAAAAAAGGCTGTTTTAAAATATGATATTGAATTAAAATATACTTCTACTAATGGATTTAAGATAGTTGCTGAAGAAATAGATTTAAGAAGATATTTATTAGAAAATTATATGATTATAAAAGATAATATTTTTTATGGAACTTTATTTAATTTAATTGATGAAAGTGTTATAGAAAAATTAAAAAATATTGTTAAACAGGAATTGATAAATTCGAATTTAATTATAACAGATGGTGATTTTTCAAACTTAATATCTTTAATAGTAGTAAGTATATTTAGAAATGGAAAAATAAATAAATTTGAATATATCAAAGATAAAGAAGTTTTTATAAATATATTTAATTCTATAGAAAAAAAATTAAATATTAAATTAGGTCAAAATGAAATTCGATATATAATAAAAAATTCTATATTTAGCAATGTAATAAACCAAGATGATTTGAATAATGGCATAAAAAAAATTATAGAAAATTCATTAAAAAGATTGAAGGAAACATCCTTAAATGAATATGTGTTTGATACAAAATTTTACGACTCTATTTTTTCTCATTTGAGATTACTAATAAAACGAAATTTAGATAAAAAAAATAATATAATTAATCCATTATTAACTGAATTAAAGAAGAAATATATTATAGAAATAAGTGATGCTTATATCATAAAAGAAGAAATTTATAAAGAATTTCATATTAATATATCTGAAGATGAGATAGGATATTTAGCGATATATTTAGGTGCAACTAAAAAAAACAGTGAAAGGAAAAATAGTGCAATAATAATATGTAATTATGGAATAGGAACATCAAAAGTTGTAGAGATGAAAATAAAAGAAAAGTATAAATCAATTAATGTAATTGGAAATTATCCTTTATCTTATTTAGATTTAGCTATTGCACAAAAGCCGGATTTTATAATTTCTACAGTGGAAATTTTACAAAATACAAAAGGGATACCTATAGTGGATGCATCAAAAATTTTATATGATGAGGAAGTTTTAAATTTTAATATTATTGAAGATAATACTTTAGAAAATATATTATACGAAAATTTATTTTTTGAAATTAATGTAAATACAAAAGAGGAATTTTTTAATGTTTCTAGAAATTTAATTTTGAAAAATTTTGATGTAAATGAAAAAGTACTTGATATTGTGTATGAACATGAAAGTATCGTTTCGACAGAAATTGGAAATCTTGTTGCTATTCCTCACGCAATTGCAAAGGGAGATTTTAAATCGTTTATAGGGATTTTTAAATTGAATAAACAAATTTTATGGAATACAGAAAAAGTACAGTTTGTATTTTATATATTATTAAATGAAAAAGAGAAAAAATATATTAAATCATTAGGAAATTTATATGAATATATATTACAACCTAATAATATATCAAAAATGAAAAATTTATATAATTTGAAAGATTTTATAAAGGAAATAAGGAAATAAAGAAATGAAACAATTATCAAAATTTTTAAATGAAAAAACAATACAACTTCAAAATAATATTAGAAGCTGGGAGGATGCGATTAATTTAGCATCGTTTCCCTTGTTAGAATCAAAAAGTATTGAAAAAAAATATATTTATTCAATGAAAGAAGCTGTTAACACTTATGGGACATATATGGTTTTAAGAGACTATTTTGCATTGATGCATGCAAGACCTGAAAATGGGGTTAATAAAACAGCAATGTCAATGCTTATATTAAATGAGCCGGTCACTATGAAAGACCAGAAAATAAAAATATTTTTGATTTTAGCAGCAAAAGACAATAATTCTCATATAGAAGCATTATCAATGATTACTGAACTTTTTTCAAATGATCAAATGTTTAATAAGTTTTTAAGTTCAAATAAAGAAGAAATATTAAAAATTATAGAAGGGAGGTAACTATGAAAATTTTAGCGGTTTGTGGATTTGGTGTTGGGTCTTCAATGGTTTTAAAAATGACCATAGAAAAAGTTGCACGAAATTTAGAATTAGATGCAGATGTAGAAAACACAGATATAAGTTCAGCTAAAGGTATGCATGCAGATGTAATATTTACTAGTGCTGAATTTGCTGAAGAATTATCTAAAGATACAAATACTAAAATTTATTCAATAAAAAAATATATGGATAAAGAAGAAGTAGAGAAAGCGTTAAATGATTTTATAAATAATAAATAAGGAGGATATATGTCATTTATTACTAATAATATTTTGAAAAACCCACCTATACTTTTAGGTTTAATATCAATGTTAGGGTTAATCATTCAAAGAAAAAATTTATCAGACATTTTAAAAGGAGGGCTAATAGCTGCATTTGGTATGTTAATTTTGAGTTCAGGAGTTAATATGCTTATAGGTGCAATAGCTCCTATAAATACGACTTTTTCTAATACATTATCAGCAGGTGCAATAAAAGAAGGTTTAAATGATATAAGTTTTACTCAAGTACATGGTGGAGAAGTTGGATTGGCAATGTTTATTGGTCTAGGTTTACATTTATTAATTGCAAGATTTACAAGAGTTAAAACTATATTTTTAACAGGACACATGATTTGGTGGTTTCCATTTATATTTGTAGCGGCAGGAGTTGAAGGTGGGTTAAGTGGAATTTCATTGATTTTATTTGGAGCTATAATTTCGGCTTTATATTGGTCATTTATGCCATGGGTAATGAGAAATTATGTGTGGGATGCAACAGGAGATAAATCATTTCTAATTGGACATCCAACAGGAATATTATCATTAGTTTCAGGATTTGTTGCTAAAAGACTTGGAGATAAATCAAAATCAACAGAAGATTTAAGATTACCAAAAAATTTATCATTTTTTAGAGAAATATCAATAACAGGCTGTATTGTAATTATCATAATGTATTTAGTTATAGGCTTAATATTACCAAGTATATTGCCTGAAGGGCAAAATCTATTAATGTATTCTATACAACAAGGCTTATCATTTGGAGCAGGTTTACTAGTGATGCTATATGGAGTTAGAATGCTTATTAATCAGATAATACCAGCATTTCAAGGAATATCTGAAAAAGTTATACCTAATGCAATACCGGCCTTTGATTGTCCAATATTATTTAATTATAAACCAAATGCAGTTATAATAGGTTTTATTGTTGCTATGATTACTTCAACAGTATTAATTATTATTTCTAATACATTTAATCTGTTTGGAGTTGTATTGGTTCCTTTAGTAATTACAAGTTTCTTTGAATGTGGTTCAGCATCAGTAATAGGTGAGGGACAAGGTGGATTAAAAGGTTCAATTATTGGGACGTTTATAGCTTCAATTGTTATGGTATTAATTATGGCTGTTTCTGTAATAATATTTAAGACAACAATTCAAAATTGGTTGTTAATATTTGGTGGAAATGATTTTTCAATATTTGGAGCAATAGCCAAATTTATATCTGAATTTATATCATTAGTATTGTAGGTTATTATGTTTGAATATTTTGATAAAATAAAAAAAATTTTATATGATGTAGAAAAAAATGAATGTGAAAATATAAAGAAATTTAAGGATTGTTTAGTAGAAGCTACAATAAATAAGAATAATATTTATATATTTGGAGCTAGTCATGCCGGGATATTAGTACAGGAAATGTATTACAGAGCGGGAGGTTTAATAACTGTAAATCCTATTTTTGGTAGAGAAATTTCTTTAACTAATCAACCTATTACAATAACTAGTAAAATGGAAAGACTTCATGGTTATGGTTCTATTTTAGCGTCTACAATTAAGTTTAAAAAGAATGATTTGCTTATTTTACACTCAGTTTCAGGAAGAAATCCTGTAACGATAGAATTGGGAATTTACGCTAAAGAAAAAGGAGTTAAAATAATAGTGTTAACAAATTTGAACTATTCTAAAAATTCAAAGTCAAGACACAAATCCGGGAAACTTTTATATGAAATAGCGGATGTAATTATAGATAATCATGGAGATATAGGAGATGCAACAATAAGTATAAAGGAAGGATTAAATGTTGCTCCGACTTCAACAGTAATAGGTGCAACAATATTAAATACGGTAATAAGCGAAACTGCTAAAGAACTCTTAAAAAATAATATTGATCCTTTACCATTTTTTTATAGTGCTAATTTAGATGGAGGGGATGAAAAAAATAAACTAGTAGCAAAATATTATAAAAATAATATTATTTATAAATTTTAATAAAAAGACATTGTTTCAAAATAGATAACAGATTTAAATTATAAAAATATTGAACAAAGACAAGCTCTAGATTTTAATATCTAGGGCTTGTTTTTGTGTAATATTAATATGAATAAAAAACATAAAATGATTAAATTATTAATTAATATAGACATGTTGTTTCGATTTTTGACTGATAAATTTTGTGAGTAATATTTTTTATTAAAATGGAGTTAAATATTCACGAAAAAAGTGACATAATCTGAGTTCAAATTTTAATGTAAGAAAAAGATTTTATAAATAACTAAAAATTATATCATAGTTCAATTTATTACAAATAATGATTGAGTGTGATTTAATTTGATTGACTTTGATTGTTTAATATGTTATCCTTAAACCAAAAGAGGTGATTATATGCTTAAAGAAGAAAGATTATCTAAAATTATAGAGCTTTTAAATAAAAATAACACATTAAAAACTGAAGAAATATCTGATTATTTAAATGTTTCGTTAGCAACTGTAAGAAGGGATTTAAATGAATTAGATGAATCAAAAAAAATCAAAAAAATTTTTGGTGGTGCAAAATCAATCAAAAATATCAATTATATAACTACTGAAGATAGAATGGACGATAAAATAAATGCCAATATTAAACAAAAGCTTGCTATAGGGAAATTTGCAGCTGAATTGATACATGATAATGATTTTGTGTATATGGATGCTGGTTCAAGTGTTGAAGCGATGATTACATATATTCATGCGAATAATGTTGTATTTGTTACAAATTCAATATGGATTGCAAGAGAATTATCTGCTTTGAAATATAAAGTATATATTTTACCGGGAGAAATTAAATTGAGCACAGACTCAATAATAGGAGTATCTGCAATTCAGTATTTGGCAAATTTTAATTTTACTTTAGGTTTTTTTGGAACTAATGGTATTCATAAAGATTTTGGATTCACTACTCCGGATATTAATGAGGCTATGATTAAGTCGGAAGCGATAAAAAGATGTAAAAAAACGTATATTTTAGCGGATTCAAGTAAATTTGATAAAGTTTCACAGGTAAGTTTTTGTAAAGATTTTTCAACCTATATAATTACTGAAAAATCAGAAAATCAAGAATTTATTGGTGAAATTTTGAAAATATAGGGGGAACTATGATTTATACATTAACATTAAATCCTGCAATTGATCATGTTGTAAAACTTGATAAATTGGAAATTGGTGAAACAAATAGGATGCATGAAGAAAATATTAGTGCCGGTGGAAAAGGAATTAATGTAAGTAAGATTTTAAAAAATTTAGGAGAAAATAGTATTGTATTAGGATATATAGCGGGATTTACAGGAAATGAAATAGATAGAATATTAAAAGAGGAAGGTTTATCAACTGACTTTATATATATTAGAGATGGATTTACAAGAATAAATACAAAAATAAAAAGTGAAAAAGAAACTGAAATAAATGGGCCGGGATTAAAAATTTGCAAACAAGAAATTGAGAAATTGTTTGATAAACTTGATGATATAAAAGATGGAGATTATTTATTTTTATCAGGGAGTATACCTTCATCCATGGATAATGGGTTTTATGCGAAAATTATGGAGAGATTATTTTCTAAAAATGTTAATATCGCTGTTGATACAACAGGGGGTGCATTAGTAAAAACACTAAAGTATTCTCCTAAAATTATAAAGCCTAATCTTAGAGAATTAGAAGAGTTATTTAATTGTCAGATAGCAGAGAATGTTCAAATTGAAAGATATTCTAAAAGATTACAAGAAATGGGAGCTAAAAATATAATAATTTCAATGGGTGGAGATGGAGCGTATTTTTTATCTGAAAAAGGAGATAGCATCTTTTTAGAAGCACCAAAAGGAAATGTAATTGATACGGTTGGATCAGGAGATTCTATGCTTGCCGGTTTTATTTTTGCATTAAAAAATAATTTTTCTTTAGTTGAAGCATTTAAATTTAGTGTTAGTTGTGGCTCTGCTACAGCATTTTCGGAAAAATTGGCAACAAAAAATGAAATATATAAAATATATAAAAATTTATAGGAGGAATAAATGAAAATCATAGAATTATTACAATTGCAAGGAATTAGTCTTAGACAAAGTTCTGCAACAAAAGAAGAAATGATTTCAAAATTGGTTGATTTAATGTCTGAGACAGGAAGTCTAGTAGATAAAAATCAATACATGAAAGATGTGTTAAAAAGAGAAGAGTCGGGGACAACCGGTATAGGTGAGGGGGTTGCTATCCCTCATGCTAAATCAAAAGGGGTAAAACATCCTCAATTAGCAGCAATGACTGTAACCAATGGAACAGATTATGATTCACTTGATGGAGAACCAACAAATTTATTTTTTATGATAGCTGTACCCGAAAATTCATCAGATGAACATTTAAAAGTTTTGTCAAGACTTTCAACAATGCTTATGGATAAGTCATTTAGAGATGAATTATTAGATGCTAAAACTAAGGAAGAATTTTTATCAATTATTGAAAAAAAAGAAATTGAAAAGTTTCCTGGTGAAGCAAATTCAGTTATTAATAATAAAAAAGATGTATACGATTTACTTGCGGTAACGGGTTGTCCAACAGGTATTGCTCATACATATATGTCTGCGGAAAATTTGATAAATAAAGCTAAAGAAATGGGATATAATCTAAAGGTTGAAACACATGGTTCTACCGGTGTGGAAAATCAGTTAACTGATGAAGAAATTAAGTATGCAAAGGGTATTATAATTGCAAGTGACATTAATATAGATAAAAGTAGATTTAACGGTAAAAGGCTTATTGTTACAAAAGTATCTGATGGTATAAACAAGCCGGGACAACTAATTAATAATGTATTAGATGAGAATAGACCTGTTTATAAGGCGGAAAAAATATCAGAAACTAAAGTAGAACATAAAAATTATAGTATTGGACAATCAATATATAAACACTTAATGAATGGTGTATCTCATATGTTACCATTTGTTGTAGGAGGAGGTATATTAATTGCAATAGCGTTTTTACTTGATGATTATTCAATAAATCCTGCGAAATTTGGTTCGAATACACCTTTAGCAGCTTTATTTATGCAAATTGGTGGAGCAGCATTTAGCTTTATGTTACCAGTACTTGCTGGATTTATAGCTATGAGTATTGCTGACAGGCCTGGTTTAGCTGTTGGTTTTGTTGGAGGTTATCTAGCAAATACAGGAGGAGCAGGATTCTTAGGAGCATTAGCAGCGGGATTTATTGCGGGTTACTTAATTGTATTTTTAAGAAAAATTACAAATGTTTTACCTAAATCTATGGATGGGGTAAAACCTATGTTGATATTCCCTGTATTTGGAATATTAGGCATTGGAGCTATAATGTTGTATTTATTAAATCCGCCACTAGCTTCTGTAAATTCGGCAATTAGTAATTGGTTAAATAATATGGGGAGTGCATCAAAATTAGTTTTGGGAATAATTTTAGGTGGAATGATGGCTGTTGATATGGGTGGACCAATTAATAAAGCGGCTTATGTATTTGGTACGGCATCTCTTGCATCAGGTTCTTCAACGGTTATGGCAGCGGTAATGGCAGGTGGTATGGTGCCTCCATTAGCTATATCATTAGCGATGATATTATTTAAAAATAAATTTACATCAAAAGATAGACAAACAATTCCAACTAACATAATAATGGGTTTATCATTTATTACAGAAGGAGCTATTCCTTTTGCAGCAGCAGATCCTCTTAGAGTTTTACCGGCTTCAGTAATTGGTAGTGCATTAGCAGGATTATTGTCGATGTTATTTGATTGTTCATTAAGAGCCCCTCATGGTGGAGTTTGGGTTATTGGTGTAGTGCAAAATCCATTAATGTATCTGCTAGCAATTGTATCAGGTGCGATAGTAGGAGCTATAATTTTAGGAATATTGAAGAAAAAAGTTATAAATGAATAGTAATAACTAAAAAAAGATAGAAGATTTAGGTAAATTATTAAAAATACTTAAATTTTTCTATCTTTTTTAATTTATATCATCCTTAAATTTTATAAATTTAATATTAGTATGAGTATAGTTAGTGTGAAATGAAATTAGTTAATACATAATTTATGAATATTAAGTATAAGTAAGAACATTTATTAGTCTATTTGGTATTTTAATCATACTTATTTTATTTACGCTTAAATTAATCATGAAGAATTTATATTCTTTGAGTAAATTAACTTAATTGTTAAGTTTATATTGACTTAAATAAGTTGTATTTTCGATTTCACATGTAGAGTAAAACATAATATTATAATTTAAATAAATAATATATTTACTCATTGTGCAAAATAATTTTTTTTGTGCAATATTTTGTTATTTATGATGTCGTTTGCATTTGCTATAATTGATTTAAGAAAAGGGAAAAGATATGAAAAAAAGACAAAAACAAATTTTAAATTACATTTTTAATAATCAAAATATTGACTTTTATTATATTTTAAGAAAATTTAATATTTCAAAACGTACTCTTTATTATGATATAGAAAATATAAACTATGAAATTAAAAAATTTGGAAAGGTCGAAAAAATAGATAATTTGTTGATATATTGCGGGAGTGATGAAATTAAAAATGAATTTAATTTTAATGCGAAAAATTTTGAAGATATTGAGTATAGAAGAAATAAAATTGTAGATAAGATTTTTAATGATGATGTTGAAAATTTAGATTTATTATCCCAAGAATTGCTTGTAAGTAAAACTACAATTTTAAATGATTTAGAAAATATCAAAACCAAATTAGAAAAAAATAAAATAAAACTCATATATGATTCAAGGTACAAAATTTTTGGAAATGAAAATACGATTAGGGAGTTTTACTTAAAACATTTAATGCTTGACGAAAATTTATTAAAATATCAAGATGATGGAATATTAAAAATAAATAGAGAAGCAAATTTAAAACTTACAGATTTTTCTATTTCTTCTCTTTCTAAATATTTATACTTTTGTAAAAAAAGAATAAATAATGGATTTATATTAAAAGAGCTAAATTTTAATATTTTAGAAGTGAAAAATATATATTATTACGATATAGTTTCTAATATTATAGACCTTGAGGATGAATTAGAGAATATATATTTTGTAGCATATATAGCGAGTTTAACTAATACTAGAGATAAAGAAATTAAAACGGAGATTAAGGATTATATTGAAGAATTAATTTTAAATTTTGAGAAATTTTCGGCTATTCATATAAAAGATAAAGATAATTTTATAAGGCAAATATCTAATCATTTATTGTCTTCATATTATAGAATAAAATTTGATTTTCCTATAATAAACCCTTTGTTGGGAGATATAAAAAACAAGTATCATTATTTATATGATATTGTTAAGGATTCTATAAATCAAATGGATAATGATGTTTTTAAAAATTTACGAGATGATGAAATTGGATTTATCACAGTATATTTTGGTTCCAACATCAATTATTTCTTAAATGAAAATATAAAAGTGATTATTGTGTGTCCAAATGGATTAATGATATCTAAATTAATTGAGATGCAAATTATAAATTACTTTCCATCTGTTGAGATATTAGCTTCTATATCAAGTAGAGATATCAAAAAAATAAATAAAAATTATGATTATATAATTTCTACAATTGATTTGAAAGAATATAAAAACGTAATTTTAGTTAATCCAATATTTTCGAATCAAAATATTGCAGAACTTTCAGAAAAATTAATAAGATTTGACAATTTTATAAGTGAAAATGCAATATCAAAATTGATGGAAATTATCAAACAAAATGCAAAAATTTATAATGAAGAAAAATTATCAAGAGAAATATTTAAATTTTTTATAAAGAAAAAAGAATTTAAAGAAAGGAAAGCTCCATTGTTAAGTGAATTATTAAATGAAAAGAGAGTAAAAAAAATAAAAGAGGTTGATGATTGGAAGATTGCTATAGGTGAAGCAGCAAAACCGTTAATTCAAGATAAAAGCATTGATGAATCTTACGTGAAATTGATGATAGATTCAGTTTTAGAACATGGACCATATATTGTTTTAGAAGATGGATTTGCTATGCCCCATGCTAATGGGGGGAAGGGAGTGAATAGATTATCTGTAAGTATAATGGCTTTAGAAAAACCGGTTGATTTATTAGGGAAAAGTGTAAGTGTATTTTTAGTTTTAGCAACAACTGATTCTAAAACTCATTTAAGAGCTTTGTCAGGATTATCTAAAATTTTGGAGGATGAAGAAAATATCAAAGTTTTAGAAACTGGGGATTATAAAAAAATTATTAATTTAATAAAGAAAAAGGAGGTGGAATAATGAAAATATATACAGTATGTGGAAATGGGATAGGAAGTAGTCTTTTACTAAAAATGAAAGTAGAAGAAATTGCAATGGAAAATGGAATTGATGTTGAAGTAGAATCAGTAGATTCAAATGCTGCAGTAGGAAAAGATGCAGACTTATTTATAACTGTTAAGGAATTTGAAAATATTTTTCCTAGTGATAAAAAAGTTGCAATTATAAGAAGTTATACAAATAAGAAAAAAATTACAGAAGATGTATTACCAATATTAAAAGAAATGATCTAATGATTTGTTGGGATATGTAAATAATTTTAGAATTTTAAACCGTCTCATTGGCAATAAAGAATTATAGTCTATCTTTAACAACGTAATAACATTATATTTAAGGAGGATTTTATGAATGGTATTTTATCTTTTATTAAGAATATTTTAGAACAACCGGCATTTTTAATGGGTTTGTTTGCTTTTGTTGGATTAATTGCACTAAAAAGACCGGCACACAAAGTTTTTTCTGGAACTATAGGACCGATAATAGGATATTTAATGTTAGCAGCAGGGGCGGGAGTTATAGTTTCTAACTTAGATCCTTTAGCAAAAATGATTCAAAAAGGATTTAATATTACAGGTGTTGTACCTAATAATGAAGCAGTTACATCGGTTGCACAAAAAGTATTAGGTGTGGAAACAATGTCTATTTTAGTTGTAGGTTTAGCTATAAATTTGATTATTGCACGTGCGACAAGATATAAATATGTATTTTTAACAGGTCATCATAGCTTTTTCATGGCATGTTTATTATCAGCAGTATTGGGGGCAATAGGATTTAAAGGTATTGAATTAATTGTTTTTGGTGGATTTTTCTTAGGAGCATGGTCTGCTATTTCTCCAGCAATTGGACAAAAATACACATTGAAGGTTACAGATAATGACGATATCGCCATGGGACATTTTTCAAGCTTAGGTTACTATGTTAGTGCATTTATTGGAAGTTTAGTAGGAAAAGGGTCAAAATCAACAGAAGAAATAAAAGTTCCTGAATCATTAGGATTTCTAAGAAATACTACGATTTCTACAGCATTAACTATGATGATATTTTATTTGTTTGCAGCTATGGTTGCCGGATCAGAATATGTAACTAAGGAATTATCAAATGGTCAAAATCCATATGTATTTGCCATAATTTCAGCATTGAACTTTGCTGTTGGTGTAGCTATAGTTTATGCCGGTGTAAGAATGATATTGGCTGACTTAATTCCTGCTTTCCAAGGAATTGCGAAAAAAGTTATACCAAATGCTATACCAGCTGTTGACTGTGCTGTATTCTTTACATATGCACAAACAGCAGTTGTTTTAGGATTTGTTTCATCATTTATTGGTGGTGTTGTAGGTATGTTGATTTTAGGTTTTGCAGGAGGGGTTTTAATCATACCTGGTATGGTTCCTCATTTCTTCTGTGGGGCAACTGCAGGTATTTATGGAAATTCTACAGGTGGTAAAAGAGGTGCTATAATTGGTGCATTTGTAAATGGGCTTCTATTATCATTTTTACCAGCATTGTTATTACCGGTTTTAGGACAATTAGGATTTGCAAATACAACATTTGGAGATGTAGATTTTGCAGTTTTAGGAATAGTTTTAGGCAGAGTTGGAGAATTTATGCATAATACAGGAGTTTATTTATTAGCGGTTGTTGTATTAATTGTATTAATTTTACCAAGTATTTTTAGACCATCAGATAAATCAATTAATCATATTGTTGAAGATTAGGAGTAATATATGAAAGTTAAAATTTATGCAGATGGTGCAGATATAAATGGAATGCTTGAAGAATATAATAAAGGTGTTGTTTCAGGATTTACAACTAATCCATCTTTAATGAAAAAAGCAGGAGTTAAGGATTATAAAATATTTGCGAAAGAAGTTACAAGTAAAATAAAAGATTTATCGGTTTCTTTTGAAGTTTTTGGAGATGATTTTGAAACTATGAAGAAAGAAGCTTTGATATTGAAAGAATATGGAAAAAATGTTTTTGTTAAAATTCCTATTCAAAATACAAAAGGAGAATCCAGTATTCCATTAATTAAAGAACTTTCATCTTTAGGGGTGAATGTTAATGTAACAGCAATTTTTACAATACAACAAGTTAAAGATGTAGTATGTGCTGTTTCTGAAAATGCAAATACGATTGTATCTATATTTGCCGGTAGAATAGCTGATTTAGGAGTTAATCCTATACCTATTATGGAAGAAGCGGTAAAACTTGTTAATACAAAGAAAAATATTGAATTATTATGGGCTTCAACAAGAGAGGTTTACAATATAGTTCAAGCTGATGAGTTAGGAGTAGATATAATAACTGTTCAAAATGATTTGTTGAAAAAAATAGCTGATTTTGGAAAGGACTTAAATCAAAGATCATTAGAAACGGTAATAGACTTTAATAAAGATGTAAAGTACTTAGGATTTTCAATTTTATAGAAATGTAAAGAGAGTTAGAAACTTTAAGTTTCTGATTCTTTTTTTGTAATACACAATTAAAATCACAAGATGATATGTTCTAGATATATTTATTTAAAATTCAATGTATATTTCATACACATTTTATGAATGCTTAAATTAAGTATGAAGAATTATAATTCTATTCAAATTTTATATTAAAAAATGCTATAATTAAATAGAAAAAAATTAAAAAGGAAATACAATGAAAAAAGTACTAACAATTGCTGGGGTTGATCCAATTGGTGGAGCAGGTATGATGTCTGATATCAAGACTATGACAGCACATGATGTATATGGGATGTGTGCGATTACTTTGCTTAGTATTCAAAATACAATTGGATTTTATGAGGTGCAGCCAGTTGAATCACGATTTTTAGAAAAACAAATAGATGTAATTTTTTCTGACATTATTCCTGATGCGACAAAAACCGGAATGCTTTTAAATTCTGATTTGATAAAGGTTGTAGCTCAAAAAATGAAACAGTATAAACCCAAAAATTTAGTAATAGATCCTGTTATGATTGCTCATAGAAAATTTAAATTAATTGATGATGAAGCAATAGAAACTTTAATTGATGAATTAATACCTTTGGCGGATTTGATTACTCCAAATATTGGAGAAGGTGAAATTTTAGCAGGAATTACAATTGAAAATAAAAAAGATATGGAAACTGCTGCCAAAATAATATATGAAAAATTTGGAACTAATGTAGTATTGAAAAGTGGAGTTAGCGAAGAGGATGCTGATGACTTGCTTTATACTGATAAAGGAATATTTTGGATAAAAGGGGAAAAAGTTGATACTAAAAATACTAGAGGTACAGGAGATGCACTTTCTAGTTCTATTGTGTCAAATTTGGCGAAGGGATATGATTTGAAAACCTCTGTTAAACTAGCTAAAAAATTTGTTTATAATGCTTTGTCAGAAAAATTACAAATAGGAAGAGGAGTAGGATCTATTCATCATTCATTTGAAATTAAAAATATATTGAAGTGAAAATTTATAAATTAGGTTAATTTTATTAATTATTTGTAAAAAAAATAGTGATGATGTAAAATAAAGTTATAAAAATAGCTTTTTTACTTAGTTATTAGTAGGGGGAGAATTGATGAAATTAGTTATTAAAAATATTAAAAAATCTTTTAAGGAAAAAGATGTATTAATTGATGCAAGTTACCAATTTGAAAATGGTAAAATTTATGGTTTACTTGGTAGAAATGGTGCCGGAAAAACTACACTATTTAATATCTTATATAGAGAACTTGAAGAAGATGATGGAAATATCGGATTCTTTGATGATGAAAAATTAAGGGAACTTAAAGTTGAAGATATAGGAATGGTTTTTGCTGAAACACATTTACCAGATTTTTTAACAGCATATGAATATATTAAATTTATTATTGATATTAATAATCCGAATGAATTATTTAAAATAGATACATATTTTGATGAAATGAATATTGAACAAGAAGATAGACATAGACTCCTAAAAGATTTTTCATCAGGAATGAAGTCAAAAGTAGCGTTGTTGGCTATTTATATTCAAAAACCAAAAATAATTTTACTTGATGAACCTTTAACAGCGGTTGATGTCGTAAGTGCTGCAGAAATTAAAAGATTCTTTAGATCTCTTAAAAATGATCATATAGTTATAGTTTCAACACATATGCTTGATTTAGCTAAAGACTTATGTGATGAAATTGTATTGTTACATAATGGTAAGTTGCAATCATTGAGTAATCTTGAAAAAGATGAAAATTATGAAAGTAAGATTGTAGAAGCTTTGAAGGAAGAAAAAGATGTTTAGAGCAATTAGTATAATTAAGAAAAAAGAATTTTATTCTAATTACAATTTTTTAATTTATTATTTACAAAGAATACCGTTAATAGGAAAATTGTTTAAAAATAAAGCATACAATATAACAGTAGCAGATGATTTGCTTTTCTTTATTTCAACAATTTGGCATTTTATAAAAAAAATATTTTCAAAGTTGTTATTTTATGGTTTAATTCTGGGTTGGAATGAAAAAATTTTAAGAGAAATATTAAATGATTTCGGTAAAAAAAATGGATATAAAACTCTTGAAAACTTACAAAAAGGAGATTTTTTATTTTATTTGATTTCATTGAGTTTGTTTTTAGGTGTATTTGTCTATATTTCATATTTCTATGAAAATACTAAAGAAAATTATTTATATATTAAACAAATGAAGATGAAGCCTAGAGATTATCATTTGAGCCTATTTTTTTATGATGCAATTATTTTCATTTTAACTTATACCATTTCAAATAAAATATTATTTTTAATATTTCGAATAAATATTGATTTATTAAAAATATTGTATTTTGTAATATTTGGGTATAGTATAAGATACTTAGCAGCTGTGATATTTCTTAAATTTAATTTTAAAAATAAATCATTTTTGAAAAAATTAAATATAGTTTCTTGGATACTTGCATCTATAGTATTAGTTGTCTTTGTAGCGGTAATATTTTTTATAAAAGATTTAATTAATTTCATTGCTTTATATGATTTTAAGTTTGCAATAATTGGTATTTTAATTTTTGTAATTTCAACATATTTAGCATTAAAAAGAGATAATATTGAAGAAGTTTCTTATAGATATTTGAATTATAAGGAACTTAATGAAGTTGATATTAAAGAAATTAACAAGAAAAATTATTCCTTATCTGAAAAGAAAATATCAAAAGATGAAAAAGATTTTTCTAAATATAGTGGAATAGAATATATCAATAAAATATTTTTCTATAGAACACTTGGAGCTATCAAGAAAAAACTTATAATTCAAGGAATAATTAAAGCTATATTCTTAATTGGATTTGCGGTTGGATCGTATTTTATATACGCCCAAAATGAAAAAAAAATAATTGAAACTGCACCAACGTATTTTCCATTAGTGATATTTGCCGGATGTTATATGTTGTTTAATGCGGATTTTTTCATTAGATATTGTTTTATAAACATGGATTATAGTTTATTAAAATATAGTTATTATCGAAGAAAAGATTTTTTAATGAAATCAATAAAAATAAGAATGATGCAATTATTAAAACTTCAAGCTGTGATTTTTATGATTTTATTAACTTCAATTACAGTTATTACATATAATTTTAAATTTACAGTATTTGAAACTATAATTTGCTATATTTATGCAATTACTGCTCTTTTGTTTTATACATTACATTATTTATTTGCATATTATATTATTCAACCATTTAATAAAGATATAGAAGCTAAAAATCCATTGTATTCAATGCTTACCTGGTTTATCTATATGATATCGTATTTATCAATAATTTTTGGTGCGGTTAGTCCGGTTGTTTCATGGGGATTATTAGTTTTTTGTGTAATATATATTATTTTAGGATTTGTGGGAATTAAATATTTAGCGGTAAAGAGATTTAAATTGAGATAAAAGAGGATAAATATGGAAGAAATAAAAAAAATAACAGATTTTGAAAATTCAAGAGAATTTGGAAAATACATGCAAATGGTAAAAGGAGTTTCTGAAATTTTAGAAACGTTTGGAAATCCCTATTTTGTACCACATGACTCAGCATTAACCGATAAATCAATTATGAATGGTAAAGAAGTTTTAAACTTTGGAAGTTATAATTATTTGTGTTTATCAGGAGATCCGGAAGTTAATCAAGCTGCGAAAGAAGCGGTTGATAAATATGGTACAAGTGCAAGTGGTAGTAGATTATTAGCCGGTGAGAAAACTTTGCATAAAGAATTAGAAAAAGCAATTGCAGAATGGAAACATACAGAGGATGCTATAGTTTTAGTTGGAGGACACTCAACAAATGTAACATTTGTTGGGAATTTCTGTAATGAAAATGATTTGATTCTTTATGATATTTTGATGCATAATTCAGTAACTGAAGGTATCAGAATGAGCAGTGCTAAAGCTAAGAGATTTAAGCATAACGATTATGAAATGCTTGAAAGATTGGTAGAAAAAAACAGAGATAAGTATGAAAAAATTCTCATAATCGCAGAAGGTGTATACAGTATGGATGGAGATATTGCACCTATTGATGAATATGTAAGAATTAAGAAGAAATATGGATGTTTCTTAATGGTTGATGAAGCACATTCAGCATGTGTAATTGGTGAAAATGGGAAAGGAGTAGATGAATACTTTAATTTAGATCCAAATGATATAGATATAAAAATGGGAACATTATCTAAAGGGTTAGGAACTTGTGGAGGATATTTGGCAGGAAAGCATAGTTTAATTGAATATTTAAGATATTCTTTACCTGGATTTGTATTTTCAGTAGGAATTTCACCGGTGTTAGCAGCTGCAACAAAGAAATCTGTTGAATTAATTCAAAGAGATAATAGTAGAGTGAAGAGTTTAAAATCTAATATTAAGTACTTTATAGAACAGGCAAAGTTAAGAGGATTAGACACTTGTCTTGCTAAAGAAAGTGCAATAATTCCTATATACGTAGGTGATGAGTCAATGTCATTTAAATTAAGTATGGAATTACAAGATGAAGGAATTTTTGTTCCACCGGCAGTTTATCCTGCTGTGCCTAAAAAAAGAGCTAGATTGAGATTTTGTTTAACAAGTGGTCATACATTTGAACAAATACAATACACCTTAGATAAAGTTCAAGAATTAATGAAAAAAGAGGGATTGTTATAGTGTCAAAAGTAGTTGTGATAACCGGTGCTTCAAAAGGTATAGGATTTGAAGCGGCTAAAGTTTTTAAAAAAAATAATTATAAGGTGTATGATTTAAGCAGAACGGGGAAAGATAGTGATATATCAAGTCATATTTACTGTGATGTAACAGATTATAATACTGTTGAGAGTGCTATAAATGAAGTAATTAATAGAGAAGGAAGGATAGATACAGTTATATCAAATGCCGGATTTGGGATTTCCGGATCAGTTGAAGGTCACTCATATAAAAATATAAGAAGTCAAATTGATGTAAATTTTGTTGGTTGTTCATTTTTAGCTAATGCAACATTAAAACATATAAGAAATACGAAGGGGCGTATAATTTTTATGTCTTCAGTTGCTGCGGTTATACCAATACCCTTTCAAGCGATTTATTCAGCGACAAAGGCGGCGATTCTTTCATTAGCACAGTGTTTGGATAATGAATTGGAAGGTTCAGGGGCTAGAGCAATTGCTTTATTACCGGGAGATTTATCTACATCTTTTACAAAAAATAGAATAAAAAATGAATTTGAACCGGATTTTTATCATTTAAGAGTTGAAAATTCTGTAGGCAAAATGGAAAAAGATGAAATAAATGGAATGAAGCCTATTGTAATAGCTAACAAGTTATATAAATTAGCTACACAAAAGAATCCAAAAGTTAAGAGTAGTGTAGGAATATTATATAAATTTGCATTAGTTTTAGGTATGATTTTGCCTGTAAGATTAAAACAATTTATTATAAAAAAAATGTATGCTTAAAATAGGTAGCAAATTAATAAAAAGTCAAGTGAAAAACTTGACTTTTTAAGTGTTTAGATATAAAATATATTGATGTATCAGAGTTACCGTCTGATAATAATTACGTAGGAGGTATAATATGAGGGATAAGGTAAAACTTGCATGTTCAGAATGTAAACAAAGAAACTACGATACTATGAAAAATAAGAGAAATACTACAGATAGGATTGAACTTAAAAAGTATTGTAAATTCTGTGAAAAACATACTATTCACAAAGAAACTAAATAGGAGATTAGTATGAGTACAGAAAAAAAAGGATTCTTAAAAGGAATTAGAAGTGAATACGGAAAAATAGCTTGGCCAACAAAGAGTGAATTGTTAAAGGCAACATTTGTTGTTATTGTAACAATAGCTGTTGTTTCAGCAGTTACAAAATTGCTTGACATGCTATTTGGATTTATATTATCATTTACTGTTTAATAAGGAGTTAAAATGAACAACGAAAATATTGAACAAGCGAATTGGTATGTTGTTCATACTTATTCAGGATATGAAAATAAAGTTAGAAGTAAAATAGAAAATATGATTGAAAATGGGAAGGCTCACAATGTTTTTGATGTGAAAGTTCCTATGGAAGAGTATGAAGATATTAAAGGCGGAAAAAAAGTTTCAAAAGAAAGAAAGATTTTTCCAGGATATGTACTAATAAAAATGATTGTTGATTCTAAAAATTGGTATTTAATAAGAAATACAAGAGGGGTTACGGGATTTATTGGACCTGATGGAGAACCTGTGCCTTTGAGTGCGAAAGAAATTAGAGAATTTGGAATTGAAAAGTCTGAACCGGTTCAAACTGTAAAACAAGTTGTAGAAATTGATTTAGAAATTGGGGATGAAATAGAAATTATTTCCGGACCGTTTAGTGGATTTAATGCTAAAATTACAGGAATCAATACTGAAAAGCAATTTGTTACTGCATTAATTGATATTTTAGGTAGGGATACAGCAGCAGAAATAGAATTTACAGATATAAAACAATAATCGTTTTATTTAGTGGGAGGAAAGACCGCAATTAACCACATTAGTTATTTAGGAGGATATAATGGCTAAAAAAGTACAATCAATAGTTA
Source organism: Helcococcus ovis (assembly GCF_004524775.2). Lineage (NCBI taxonomy): Bacteria > Bacillati > Bacillota > Tissierellia > Tissierellales > Peptoniphilaceae > Helcococcus > Helcococcus ovis. Next base: position 397,302 of record NZ_CP119081.1, read on the forward strand.
AATTACAAATACCTGCAGCAAAGGCAACACCAGCACCACCAGTTGGTACAGCTTTAGGGCCAACAGGTATTAATATTATGGAATTTACAAAGGCATTTAATGCTAAGACACAAGAACAAGCAGGATTAATCATTCCTGTTGTAATCACAATCTATGCAGATAGATCATTTACATTTATTACAAAGACACCACCAGCACCTGTTTTAATTAAAAAAGCTTTAGGATTAGAAAGTGCTTCTGGTACACCAAATAAAGTAAAAGTAGGACAATTAACAAAAGCCCAAGTAAGAGAAATTGCTGAAACAAAAATGCCTGACTTAAATGCAGCATCATTAGAGGCAGCTGAAAGCATGATAGCTGGGACAGCAAGATCAATGGGGATTACAGTCGAAGAATAATAGTGGGAGGTTAACAACCGTTTAACCACAAGGAGGAAAATATGCCAAGAGTAGGGAAAAGATTTAAAGAAGTATCAAATTTAGTAGATAGAGAAAAATTTTATGAACTAGAAGAAGCTGTTGAATTAGTAAAAAAGGTTGCAACAGCAAAATTTGATGAAACAGTAGAATTGCATTTAAAATTAGGTGTTGACTCAAGACATGCTGACCAACAAGTTAGAAATACAGTAGTATTACCAAATGGTACAGGGAAAGATGTTAAAGTAGCTGTATTTGCAAAAGGTGAAAAAGTTAATGAAGCTTTAGAAGCAGGTGCAGATTTTGCTGGTGAAGATTTAATAGATAGAGTTCAAAAAGAAAATTGGATGGATTTTGATGTAGCTATTGCAACACCTGATATGATGGGACAAGTAGGTAAAGTAGCTAGAGTTTTAGGACCAAGAGGTTTAATGCCAAATCCTAAAGCTGGTACAGTAACATTTGATTTAGCTAAAGCTGTTAAAGAAGCAAAATCTGGTAAGGTTGAATACAGAACAGATAAGCAAAATATAGTTCACGTTGCTGTAGGTAAAGCAAGCTTTGGTGAAAAAGAATTATTAGAAAATATTAAAACATTGATTCGTTCAGTTATAAAAGATAAACCAGCTTCAGCTAAAGGTAAGTATTTAAGATCAGTAACAATTACAAGTACAATGGGACCTGGTGTAAAATTAAACACTGTTAGATTAATGGAATTATAATTTCTATAATTTAATATTGCATTATATTGAATAATGTGATATATTATACAAGTAAATTAAATAGGCTGCCAAAGACTATAGGTGGGTTTCCCTTAATTTCCTATATAGGAGCGATTATATGATTATTAACTCTCCTTATGTCTTTATGTCATAGGGAGATTTTTTATTAAAATTGTTCAAAAGTAGCCAAGAATTTTGGAGGTGAAAAGTGAGTCAATCAGCATTATCATTAAAACAACAAGTGGTAAGCGAGATTAAAGATGCTATTCAAAACTCTAAATCTGTAGTAATTGTAGAATACCGTGGATTAAATGTAGAACAAGTATCCGATTTAAGAAATAAGTATAGATCTGAAGGAGTTAGCTATAAAGTATATAAAAATACAATGGTTAAAATCGCTTTAGAAGAATTAGGATATGAAGGATTCGAAGAATATCTAGCAGGACCAAACGGTTTTGTATTCAGCAATGAAGATATGGTTGCAGGACCAAGGATTACAGTTAACTTTTCAAAAGAAAATGAAAAATTAGTTGTAAAAGCAGGTTTACTTGATGGAAAAGTTGTTGATGTAGAAGATGTAAAAGCATTAGCAAAATTACCAACAAGAGAAGTATTAGTAGCACAAGTATTAGGTGGATTAAATGCACCTATCGCTGGATTTGCAAATGTATTGCAAGGAACATTAAGACAAGTAGTTTATGCATTAAATGCAGTAAAAGAAAAACAAGAGCAAAATGCTTAATTTATGGAGGATAAGATGTCAGAAAAAGTAACAAAATTAGTAGAAGAAGTAAAAGAATTAACAGTTTTAGAATTATCAGAATTAGTTAAAGCTTTAGAAGAAGAATTTGGTGTTTCAGCAGCAGCACCAGTTGCAGTAGCAGCAGCACCAGTTGCAGGTGGCGAAGTAGCTGCAGCAGCAGAACAAACAGAATTTGATGTTGTTTTAGAATCAGCAGGTTCTGGAAAAATCAAAGTAATCAAAGTTGTTAGAGAAGAAACAGGCTTAGGATTAAAAGAAGCTAAAGAAATCGTTGATGGTGCACCAAAAACATTAAAAGAAAAAGTTTCTAAAGAAGAAGCAGAAGCATTAAAAGCTAAATTAGAAGAAGCTGGTGCAACAGTAGAAATTAAATAATTTAATTTACACATTAAAAAAAGAGCAGATGTATCTGCTCTTTTTTTATACTGTAAGTTAGTCACAATACTAGGGACAGTTGCAAAATAAAAGATAGCCCTTAAATTACAAAAAATTAATAAAACCATAAAACAAGCCCTAGATTTCAACATCTAGTGCTTGTTTTCGGTATAATATTAATATGAAAAGCAAAAATAATATACCATGCTTAAATTTTAATTTAAATCACGGGACAAATTCAATTTCTAAAGTATATAAATGTTTTGATTAAAACTTCAATTAAAAATTAAAAAGAAAAAGCTATTGCAAAATAACCAAAAAAGTTATTTCGCAACAGCCTCATGATATTATTATTCATTTTTTGAAGCTAATTTTGAATTAAATTTGTTCATATCCATCTTACCTTCCCAACGGTCTACAACAACTGCACATACCATTGAGCCGCATACATTTAACATTGTACGTCCCATGTCGACGATTGGATCAATTCCAAATACTGCACCTATACTATCAATTACACCTCCTAATCCGATACCGTTTAATGTAACTGTAGCTGCTACTGTAGCTGTTCCGGGTACACCTGCTATACCGATTGAACCGATGGTTACAACGATTACTAATAATACCAAGAATGATATATCTATTGTTACACCTGTTGCGGAAGCTACTAAAACACCAAGCATTGCAGGGAATACACCGGCACAACCATTCATACCAATTGTTGTACCTAATGTCCCGATAAAGTTAGCAGTTTGGTTTGATACACCCATTTCATTTTCTAATGTTGAGAGTGTATATGGTAATGTCCCGACACTTGAACGTGATGAAAATGCAAATAATAGTGTTGTAAATGCCTTTTTATAGAATTTGATAGGATTTACACCAACTGTTAGTAAAATTAATACATATACTAATAACATTATAATTACAGAAGTGTATAATGCAGTGATGAAGCCAATCATACCCATTATTGAATTAATACCATTTGAAATTATTGTATTTGCGACTAATGCGATTACGCCATAAGGCATAAATTTAATAATGTTAGTTAAAACACTGGTCACAGCAACTTTTGCTGATACTAGAAAATCCTTAAAAGGCTTTATTTTTTCCGGCTTTTTAGCTGATAAGAAACGCAATGCTGATGCAAATAAAGCAGCAACTATAACTACTGATACTATACTACTATTTGTAGACATTACTTGAAAAATATTATTAGGTATTAATTGTAAGAAAAATTGAGGAAAGCTTTGAGAAGCAATATTTTTCATTGACTCAATTTTTCCTTCTGTTAACTCCGCTGCGAAACCAGAAGCGTTTAGATTAAATATATTTACTACAATTATTGCAACTATAGCAGCTATAGCTGTTGTGCCTAAAAGTGTTAAAAATGATTTCCATGTTAAAGATTTAATGCTTCCACTTTTGATATTTGTCATTACTTCTATAATTGATAAAAATACTACCGGAACAGCAAGTAATTGAACAAGCTTTAAGAATCCACTACCTACAAGAGAATACCACGTAGTAATTTCAACACGAGCAAATTCTTTATATAGAGTATTTGTTGTTCCTAAAATGTCTAACCCTATTCCTAAAATTAAACCTATAACTAGAGATATTATCATTCTTTTTGCAAATGAAACTTTTTTGTCTTTTAATACTTTTAGTAAAAATATACTCGCAATTAAAAGTATTATAGCTATTATAGTATAGTAATTGCTGATTTTTAAGAAACCAGTAAAAAATTTATTATTTATCATAAATTTTCTCCTTAATTATAATTATGTTTTTTATTTGGCAGCATTTGCTGCTACATTTATTGCTTCCCATGTTGAAGCGAATGGAGGGGAGTATGCAAAATCAATAAATCCTAATTCGCTTGTTTTTAATCCTGCATAAATTGCTGTTGTTAATCCTGTCATACGTAAGATTGCATCTGATTTCCCAAATACCTGAGCCCCTAAAATAACTTTAGTATTTGCATCATAAACAAGCTTTATAGTTATTTTTGATTGACCGGGCCAATAGTTTGTATGATTATTTGTATTTACAATTGTAGTTTTAATATTAAAGCCTTTTTCAATTGCAAGTTTTTCTGTTAAACCAGTGCTACCGGCTTCGAAATCACCGACCTTAATTGAACAGCTTCCTAAAGTTCCGATAAACTCCTCATAATTTTTTTCATCTGATACAATATTGGTGCCTATTAATCTACCTAATTTATTTGCGGATGTTGCTAAAGGTAAGTAAATATCACCTATTATTTTGTGAGGGACTGTGGCACAGTCGCCGGCAGCAAATACATCTTTTATAGAAGTCCTTCCGAATTTATCAATAATAATTGCTCCATTAGGTAATTTGGCTAGATTTTCATCTTTAATGAATGATGTATTTGGTTTAAATCCTATAGCTAATATTACAGCATCCGCATCGAATTTATCATTAGTTGTAATAACCTTTTTAATAGCGTTATTTTCAGTAATCAGGTTTTCAAATTTTTCATTTAAAACTATTTTGATACCTTTTTCTTCTAATGCTTTTTGAATTTGATCAGAAAATTCTGGATCGAATGGTCCGTTTATTATTTTATCTGCACCTTGTATTAATGTAATTTTTTTACCTAAATGAGCTAGTTGTTCTGCTACTTCTATACCTATAAATCCAGCACCGACTATAACAATTTTTTCATAATTAGGTAAGTTTTTTTTCAATTTTTCAACATTTGATAATTTTGTAATGGTATAAAAATTATCAGAATTGATTCCATTTATGTTTGGAATAATAGGGACAGCTCCTGATGAAATCATAAGTTTATCATATGATTTTTCGAAAGTGATACCATTTTCTAAATTTTTAACTAGAATTTTTTTATCCTTGAAATTAATTTCTAATACTTCATGTTTTAACATTAGATTTATTCCGGATTCTTCTATTTGTTGAGGTGTACGAGCAAACATATTATTTGGGTCTTCAAATTGATTTCCTAAGTAATATGGTAATCCACACGCTCCAAATGATATGTAAGATTCTTTTTCTATTACAGTGATGTTAGTGTTTTTATTAACTCGTTTAGCTTTTGCTGCCACACTCATACCTGCAGCTATACCACCTATGATGATTATTTCCATTTTTCCTCCATAATTTAATGTTATTGATTCCTTTTTTATTTTATAATTAGTTTTTTTAATACTAATTAATAAAAGAATAAAAAAATCACTACAATGAAAAATATACCCAAAAGTTTTATTATTTATCAGTTGTTTGAATATTAATATTGATTTAGTTAAATCAAAAGTCATATCATAAACTTATATAGAAAAATGATTATTACAAATTTTTTCAAATATCTTATTATTTTTTTGATTTTCTTTATGATATTAATAAAAATTGAATTGTTTTATTTACTCTTAGAATGTATAATGTATATTGTTAATATAATTTATATATTAAATTTAAATAATATGATGAAGGGTAAAGTATGAGTGAACCACAAATACATAAGATTAATTATCAAATTAAGTTGGAGCAAATATTAGAAAAAGAGTCAAAAGTTGGTAGAATTCCAAAACTTTTATTACATAGTTGTTGTGCTCCATGTAGTACATATGTTTTGGAGTACTTAACACCATATTTTGATATTACAGTTTTATATTATAATCCAAACATTCATCCTACAGAAGAATTTTACAAGCGAGAAGCAGAACAAGAGAGATTTATAAATCTTGTTAATAAAGTAAATAAGATTGAACTTATGAAAACAGATTATAATCCTAAAGAATACTTTTCAGTTGTTAAAGGCCATGAGCTCGATAAGGAAGGTGGTCCACGATGTGGAATTTGTTTTAACCTTAGACTTGGATATGCTGCCAAATTTGCAAAAGAACATGGATTTGACTATTTTACAACAACTCTTTCTATTTCACCATATAAAAATTCACAATTGATAAATCATATTGGTGAAGAATTAGAAAAAAAATATAATGTAAGATATTTGTATGCTGATTTTAAGAAGAAGAATGGATTTAAGCGTTCTTTGGAGCTTTGTAAAAAATTTGATATATATAGACAAAATTATTGTGGATGTGTATTTTCATTAAAAGAGGCAAATGATAGAAGAAAGCAAAAAGAGTTAGAAGAACAAAAATTAATGGAACAGTTAAAAGAAGATATAAAAGGAGTAAATGCAAAATAGTTTGCATTTTATCTTTTTTTATCATACAATTATATTAACTTAATAATATTATCAAGAGAGACTGAGGGAATAGCCCCAATGAAGTCCGGCAACCTATTAAGTTAGGTGCTAAATGCTACAGGTGATCACCTGAAAGATAAGACAGACAGCCTTACTTTTCAGTGAGGTATTTTTGTTTTAAATAAAAATTATTTTAAGAAAGGAAGAGTTATGAAAAAATTATTAACATCAGAATCAGTTACACAAGGTCATCCGGATAAAGTATGTGACCAAATATCAGATGCTATTTTAGATGCTTATTTAAGTCAAGATGAAAATTCAAGAGTTGCATGTGAAGTCGTAGCTTCTTATAACACTTTGTTTATAACAGGAGAAATCACATCAAAAGGCAATGTAGATGTAGAACAAGTTGCAAGAGATGTTATTGCAAAAATAGGATACAATAAAAAAGAATATGGTTTTGAATCTAAAAATTGTGAAATTATTATAAAATTAAATGAACAATCTCCGGATATTGCATTAGGAGTAGATAATTCTCAAGAAGCTAAAGGACACAGCACTGACCCATATGATAAAATCGGGGCAGGAGATCAAGGTATGGTATTTGGATATGCAACAGATGAAACAGAAGAATATATGCCAATGCCTTTGATTCTATCCCACAAGCTAGCTAAGAAACTAGCAGAAGTTAGAGAAAATGGAGAACTAAGCTATTTAAGACCAGATGGGAAAACTCAGGTAACAGTTGAATATGTTGATGGTAAGCCTAAAAAGATAGAAACGATTTTAATTTCAACGCAACATGATGAAGACGTGACATTAGAAACAATTAGAAAAGATTTAATGGAAAAAGTTATTGCACCAATAATTGATAAATCTCTTGTGGATGAAAATACGAAATATCTTGTAAATCCAACAGGTCGATTTGTTATTGGTGGACCTGTAAGTGATAGTGGACTAACAGGAAGGAAAATAATAGTTGACACTTATGGGGGCTTTTCAAGACATGGCGGTGGAGCATATTCAGGAAAAGATGCATCTAAAGTTGATAGATCTGCATCATACATGGCAAGATATATTGCTAAAAATATGGTTGCAGCAGGACTTGCTAAAAAGTTAGAAGTAGGAGTTGCTTATGCAATAGGAATCGCAAAACCAGTTTCAATTTATGTGGATAGCTATGAAACAGGTGTTTTAGATGATGATAGATTGACAGAAATTGTTAAAGAAAAATTTGATTTAAGACCAGCAGCAATAATTGATACTTTAGGATTAAAAAAACCAATATTTGCACAAACTGCAGTATATGGACATTATGGTAGATGTGATGTAAATTTACCATGGGAAAGATTAGATAGAGTTGAAGAATTGAAGAAATTAATATAGTAAACCAAAAATCAACTTACGGCACTAGTCCTCGCTTCTTGAACTGTCCAAAAAAGTTGATTTTTGGTATAACTTTTTTGGACAGTTCACCTGTGGAACTAAGGAAGTGTCTACGTTGATTTTTGGCTTTTTATTAATATAAAATATATTTTGCAGTCAATATATGAAACTTTCATAAATTAATAAGATTATTTCTAAAGTATGATATATTATAAAATAATTTATAAGGTAACACTTATTTGTTTTAAACTAAAAAATAGAAAAAAATATATATTGATTGATAGTTATGAATTAACAAAATATTAAAATAATATGTTAGGTAATAATAGATATGTGACAAAAAAATAAAAAAATAGGAAGCCATCTGGTAATATAAATTTAACAACAAAAAAATTATCAGAAAGAAAGGCTTCCTATGAAAACTAGTATAACAGAAGAAATGAGATTTCGTCAAAAAGTTGTGGAATATGCGATAAAACATAAAAATAATGCAAAGGCTGCAAGAAGATATAAAACTAGCAGACAACAAGTACAAAGATGGCTAAAAAAATATGATGGAACAGTAAAATCTTTAGCAAATAAATCAAGACGTCCACATAGTCATCCTAATGAACATACAAAAGGTGAAATAGAATTACTTAGAAAAAAATATCAATATCACAAACATGAAGGACTAGGTCAGGTATATAGAAAATGCCTTGATTCAGGATATAAAAGAAGCTATGGTTCAATGTGTAAACAAATAAAGAAATTTAAGAATTATGAGAAACCTAAGAAAATAAGCTATCCAAAAAGCAAATATAAACCATTAAAAGGAACTTACCCAGGTGAATATGTAGAAATAGATGTAAAATATGTACCACTTGAATGTATTGGATTTAAGAGTAATTATGAAAGGTATTATCAAATAACAGCAATAGACTTATACAGTAGAAAAAGAAAACTTAAATTAGTGGTTTTTTGTCAAATAGTGTTGGTAAAGAATTAAAGTAATATATTTAGAGAATTAGAGAGTAAAATTTCTAATTCTCTTTTTAATTTCTTAACATCTTTTTAAGTTTTCTAGTAATTAATATTCTGTATTCACCTTGGAAAAATGGTGTAGTAGAAAGAAGTCATAAGATAGATAATGATCTATTTTACAGTAAAAAAAGAGTTAAGAGCGAAGAAGAAATGTATAAGGCATTTCAAAGATATAGCGTAAGAACAAATAATATAGCAAGAAGAGTATTAGAATTTAAGATACCAAATTAAATGGTTGAGGGATATTTCAAAAGAGCATCATAAGTCTACAAAGAATGCATATTCCAGTCAAGGGTCGCTTCGCTTTTTCCTTGACAGAAATATGCATTCTTTGTTAATGCTTATTAAGCCCTTTGAAAAATATTATTAGATTGGTTTCTTGTCACATATGTTTGACAACTCTAGATAAATTAACAAAATATTAAAAAAATAATTATTGACATATACAAAAAAATAAGTACTATTATATAGTAGATATTGTATTTAAACATAATATTAAATTTTAATTAAATATTTTCAATCTCTATCTACTAAATTTATTTTGTAAAGGAGGAACATATGTGGATTAAACCTAAAGTGATAGTTGCACCTATGTCTGTAATTGACATATCAAGTAATCAGGTAGCATGTGATAGAATTAGTTGCTGTTAGTGGAGAAAAAATGGAAAAAATTATTAACGATTTTAATTCTTATGAATATTTTAAGGAAATTGCATATAATAATAATAATTTATTATTTTCTGCAGAAATAGACGTAACTGCAAGATGCAATGCTAATTGTATTTTTTGTTTTCAAGGGAATATTCATAATGAGAAAGGTAATCTTACTCTATCAGATTATAAAACTTTATTGAATGATTTAAGAGAAATGGGAGTTTATAATCTTGGTTTTTCTGGTGGAGAGCCTTTTTGTAGAGAGGATTTTTTAGATATTTTAGATTACTCAAAAAAATTAGGATTTAGAGTTTCATTTATTACCAATGGACAATTAATGAAATTTAGTGATATTGATAAATTATATAAAATTAATGTCGATAGAGTAACTATTAGTTTTCATTCTTTAAATAGAAGTACATATAATTCCATTTTCGGCATTAATAAGGAAACATCATATAATAGAGTATTGTCAAATATAAAGTATATATTAGATAAAAATATACCAATAGGAATTGCTGTTACAGTTACTAAATATAATATTGATGAATTGGAACATATCAAGAACTTTTTTATTAATCTAGGAGTGCAAGAAAAATATATTAACTTTAATATGTTGCTTACAGGAGCAAAAAATATAGAAAAATTAAGACCTACAATTGAACAAATAGAAAGAAATAAATATTTATTAAATTATAATAAAAAAAACAGTAATGGATTTTTATGCAGTGCTGGAAGAATTTCTTGCTCTATTGATTCAAGAGGTAATATTTATCCGTGTACATTTTTTAATTTTAGTGCTGGGAATATTAAAGATAATTCTATTAAGCATATATGGAATAATTCTCATTTATTTAAAATTATTAGAAGTATAAATAGTAAGCATTTTGATAAGTGCAATAGTTGTAAGAATAGATTAAAATGTAATGTATGTCTGGTTACAAATATTAATGAGACTGGAAATATTTTTATTCCATCTGAGGAATATTGTAATTCAAAGGAAGGAAAAATAATAAATGAATAAAGATATATCATATACAATATTAACAAATAAAACTTTAATAGTTAATAAAGGTAATAATAAATCTATAGTTTTAGATAAAAGCGGTACAGAAATTTGGCGTTTAATTCTTGATAAAAAATCTAAAGAAGAAATAATTGAAATATTATCAGATAGATATAAGGGTTTTAGTGATGAAATAAAAAGTGACGTCTCAGAATTTTTTGAGATATTAACAAAGTACGAAGTGATTTGAGGCTTGATATGGATAATTTTAAGAAATATAAATCTAAGACAATAAGTATAATTTCTTTTATTATATTTATTTTATTACAACTTATAACGTTAGTTCCGCCCATTATTATGAAAAATATAGTAGATGAATATATTCCTAAAAATAGTGTAGATAAGATTTTCTTAGGTATATTTTTATTTGTCCTAATTCCGTTTACATATATTACAATTCAGGCTATATTTAATTATATAACTATTGTATTTGCAAGAAAAAATGGTAATAAGTTATCTATAGATATTTTAAGTAATTTAATTAATCAAAATAAATCTTTTTTTGATAAAAATAATTCAGTCGAGTTGGCTACTTATGCTTCAAAGGAATCTGTAAATTATATAAATTTTTATGTATCTGAGCTTCCAAAATATTATGGCTTTATAATTACTTGTGTAGTGATTTTTGGATTAATATTAAGATATTCAATTTATCTATCTTTATTGCAATTATTTATTATACCTTTAGCTATATTTCCAATTAAAATAATATCTTCAAAATTAGATAAAAACATACGTAGTGTTTTAGAAAATAATGCTAAGTCAAATCAAATTAGAGCGGATATATTTAAAAGAATAGATACGGTAAAATCTTTAAGAATTGAGAACCAAAAGATTGATGAGGTTAAGGTAATAAATTCAAAAACATCAAAGATATGGGGGAAAATAGCAGCACTAGATATGATAACGGGTATTTGGATGACAGGATTTTTATCTATGTTATTTACCGGTTTAACATTTGGTATTGGAGCATATATTATTAGTCAAAATATCGAAATGATTTCTATTGGTGAATTGATATCTATACTCTCATTAGTTTCTATTTTGTATGTAAATATAAATAATATATTTAGAACTAATATTGAAATAAAAAAACATGATGCTGAAAATCATAAGTTATTTTCATATTTAACCTTAATAGGCGAGGATACGAAAGACAAGATAAATCTAAACAGCATAGATAGCATAAAAATTAACAAACTAAGTTTTTCATATAATGAAAATAAAAGTATAATAAAAGACTTTGATTTTGAATGTAAAAAAGGTGATTTTATAGGATTAATAGGGAAAAGTGGAGTAGGGAAATCTACCATTTTTAATTTATTACTTAAATTTTATGATGTGGAAAACAATACAATATTTTATAATGATATAGATATTAATAAAATAAACCCGTTAAGTATTAGAGATAATGTAACAAAAATTTCACAACAAATTGATTTATTTCCTGGAACTATTGAATATAATCTAAGACTTTCAAATGAAGAAGTATCGAATGAAGAAATACACGAAATATTAAAATTCGTTAAATTAGATAATTATATTTCAAGTTTAGAGGAGGGTATAAATACCGATATAGGAGAGGCTGGTAAGCTAATGTCCGGTGGAGAGATGCAAAGATTAGCATTAGCACAAGGTTTACTTAGAAAAAATAAAGTGTTATTACTGGATGAAATAACATCAAATATTGATAAGAATACGGAAAGAATTATTAGAGAAAATATACTGAAATTGCATAATACAGGGGAATATATTATAATAGCAATCAGTCATAACAAGGAATTTCTTGAGGATTGTGATAAAATTTATGAACTTAAATAGAATTAAAATAATAATTTTTTAATGTCTTTATCATTAAAATAAGGGAAAATAGAAAAACTAAAATAAAAAAAATCAACGTAGGCACCTCCGCAGAGTTCGCAAGAACTAGAGGATTAGTGCCGAGAGTTGATTTTTTTATTCTTTAATAAACACTAACCTATTTTCTTCTGACAATTCTTCACTATATGACAATTCATCTTTAATCTTTTTTAATTTTTCTGTAGATTTAATATTATTTTTTGCAAGATATGATACCATCCATCCACGTCCTTTTTTTGAGGTTGTTGAATGAGTTTTTAATTTACCATTTTTATTTTCATAAAATTCAAAGTCTATCCAATTGTAGTTTGATTTATCGAATAAATCTGAAAATTCATTACTTGCAAGGTTTAATACAGTTTCACCATTTGGAATTTCTAGATTGTATAATGGTTTCCAAAAGGATTTTAGAGTTTTATTATCAATTTTTATTTTTGATAAAAAGTCCAGTCTATACGGCTTTATAAGTGTATTTGGTAAAATAGGGCCATATAGAGCAGATAATATAAGTAAATGTTGATTCAAATATTTTAGTTCTGCATCATTGAATGAAGATGGATTCATAGTTCTGTAAGATAGACCATTGTACATGAAAAGAGCAGGGTAAGTTACATTCTTTCTGAATTCTGAAATGTAGCCTTTTACTGTTTCTAAAATATTTTCATTAATTTTTAATTTTTTCTTTAACTCTTCATCTGATAATTTTTGTAATTCATTAATTATTTTGTGTGTTTCTTCTGTTAAAATCCAATCTGTATCAATTGGATTTTCTAAATTCATATCTTTTGTAGGTGAGAATATTATTTTCATAGTAATCCTTTCTAGTTTAATACTTTAATTATAGCAAAAAATACAAGAGTTTATGTGATATAATTTATATAAGTGAGGTTTTATGGATTTAGAATACTTTATGAATGAGGCAATAAAAGAGGCTAAAAAGGCTTTAGAAAATGGAGAAGTTCCAATTGGAGCAGTTGTGGTTTTAGATGGAAAGATTATTGGGAGAGGACACAATATGGTTGAAACTAATAATCATGCATTTGAACATGCAGAAATAAACGCAATAAAAGAAGCTGAAGATTATATTGGAGATTGGAGACTTGATGGTGCGGTTTTATTTACTACATTGGAGCCATGTATAATGTGTGCAGGGGCAATAATTCATAGTAGGATTAAAACTTTGGTATTTGGTGCGAAGGATGTGCAAAGAGGATTTGCAGGCTCTATATTAAATGTTGTTGATGATGGTATTTTTAACCATAGAGTTGAGGTTGTTTCAGGGATTAAATCTCAAGAATGTAAAGAATTAATAGATAATTTTTTTAAGGAAAAACGTAAGAAGAAGTAGGTGATATACATGGAATTTACACATTTACATTTACATACAGAATATAGCCTTTTAGATGGTTTTGCTAAAATTGACAAAGTATTAGATAGATGTGTTGAATATGGAATGAAATCTGTAGCGATTACAGACCATGGAGTGATGTTTGGAGTTATAGATTTTTATAAAAAGGCAAAAAAAAGAGGAATAAAACCAATTATTGGGTGTGAGATATATTTAAGTGAGGGCTCTTATTTAGAAAAAACACCTCAAAATAAAAAAAGATATCATTTAATTTTACTTGCTGAAAATTGGATAGGATATCAAAATTTAATAAAAATTGTTTCAGAGAGTTTCATCAATGGATATTATTACAAACCTAGAGTTGATAAAAGTGTATTGAAAAAATATTCTGAAGGGATAATAGCATTGTCAGCTTGCATGAGTGGTGAAGTCCAAATTCATATAAGAAATAATGAAATAGAATTTGCTAAAAAATCTGCTTTAGAATATAAGGAAATATTTGGTGAAGATAACTTTTATTTAGAATTACAAGATCATGGGCTTTTAGAACAAAAGAAAATTAATAAATATCTAAAAGAATTTAGTAAAGAATTAGAAATTCCACTAGTTGCTACAAATGATGTTCATTATACAGATCAGGAAGATGCAAAAATTCAAGATATTTTAATGTGTATATCAACAGGAAAGACTGTTGATAATCTTGATAGAATGAGATTTCCAAATTCTCAATTTTATTTTAAGAGTCCTAAAGAAATGGAAAAATTATTTCAGGATACTCCAGAGGCACTTATAAATACACAAGTTATAGCAGAAAGATGTAATGTTGATTTTAAGTTTCATGATATGCATTTACCATTTTTTGATATTCAAGAAAATCATGAACAATATTTAAGAGAACTTGTGTTTAGCGGACTTAAAAATAAATATAATGAATTAACTGAAAATATAATAAATAGAGCTAATGAAGAACTTGATATAATCAATAAAATGGGTTTTACGGATTATTTCTTAATTGTATGGGATTTTATTGACTATGCTAAAAAGCAAGGTATAGCTGTAGGACCTGGAAGAGGGTCAGCTGCCGGGTCAATAGTTTCGTATTCATTGGGAATTACAGGATTGGATCCTATAAAATATGATTTACTTTTTGAAAGATTTTTAAATCCTGAGAGAGTATCAATGCCTGATATTGATATTGATTTTGATTATGAAAGAAGAAATGAAGTAATTGAATATGTAAAAGAAAAATATGGGGAAAGTAATGTGGCTCAAATAGTTACATTTGGAACGTTAGCTGCCAGAAATGCAATTAGAGATGTAGGTAGAGTTACATCAGTTAATAGTGATGTTGTTGATAAAATTGCAAAGCAAGTACCTCAAGAAATAAATATGACTATAAAAAAAGCTCTTAATATCTCGGAAGATTTTAGAAAGTCTTATGAGGCTTCCGATGAAAATAAAAAACTTATTGATACAGCGATGCAAATAGAAGGAATGCCGAAAAATACATCTACTCATGCAGCAGGTGTAGTAATAGCATCTAAACCATTAAATGAATTTGTCCCATTATATATAGGAGATAAATCTATTCTTACTCAATACAATATGACGGAACTTGAAGAATTGGGTTTATTGAAAATGGATTTTTTAGGTCTTCGTACGCTGACAGTTATAAGTGATTCTATAAAATTGGTAAAATACAATAAGGGAATAGATATAGATATTGAAAATATAGATTTAAATGATAAAGAAGTTTTGAATATTTTTAATGTTGCAGAAACAATAGGGGTATTTCAATTTGAATCAGAAGGAATGCGAGCGTTTTTGAAAGAATTGAAACCTACGAGGTTTGATGATCTTATAGCAGCAAATTCACTATTTAGACCTGGCCCCATGAATGAAATTCCAAATTATATCAGAAATAGACACAATAAAGAGTTAGTAACATATCTTCACCCTTTATTAGAATCTATTTTAGAGCCAACATACGGAACGATAGTATTTCAAGAACAAGTTATGCAAATTGTACAGAAGTTAGCAGGTTTTTCATTAGGAGAAGCTGATAATTTAAGACGTGCAATGGGGAAAAAGAAAATGAAAGTCATGGAAGAAAATAGAGAATATTTTATTTATGGAAGGATTGAAAATGGAGAAATATCAGTTCCGGGATGCCTTAGAAATGGAATTGATGAAGATATAGCAAATAAAATTTATGATTTGATGATTGATTTTGCAAAATATGCATTTAATAAATCACATTCTGCGGCATATTCCTTTGTTGCATTTCAAACAGCTTGGCTTAAAGTTCATTATCCGGAAGAGTTTATGGCATCATTATTATCTTCTGTAATGGGAAGCTCAGACAAAGTTTATCTTTATATAAAAGAAGCAAAAAAAATGGGAATAGAAATATTATTGCCTAGTGTAAATTCATCTTATAAAAATTTTTCGGTAGAAGGTAGAAAAATCAGAATTGGACTTTCTGTAATAAAAAGCTTAGGAGTTAATATTGTTGAAGCAATAGTAAATGAAAGAAAAAAGGGCAAATTTAAGGATTTTGATGATTTTGTTGAAAGAATGGTAAATAATTCAGAAGCCAAACTAAACAAAAAATCTTTAGAATATTTAATTTTTTCCGGAGCTATGGATGGATTTGGACTGAATAGAGCACAGATGGTTTCAATATGTGAAAGAGCTGTAGAGAGATATTCAAAAAGCAATAACAATATAATTGGACAGGAAGATATATTTTCAATGATAAATGGAAATAATTTTAAAATTGAAGTCCCAAAAATACCGGAATTTTCAAAGGTAGAGATGTTAAAAAAAGAAAAAGAATATATAGGGGCATATATTACAGATCATCCTTTTAGTTCGTATGAGAAATTAGTTTCCAATTATGTTGATTTTACTACATTAGATTTAATTGAGGAAAAAGTTAAATATGATAAAAATGTAATATTTTCTGGCATAATAATTTCAGTTAAAGCAATTTTTACAAAACAAAATAGAAAAATGTGTTTTATAGAGTTAGAAGATATTTACGGAAAAATAGAAGCTGTTGTTTTTCCGCAAATATATGAAAAATACAAGGAAATATTAATAGAGGATAAGGCGGTTCTCATAAATGGAAAATTACAAATAAATGATAATAGAGTTGCAAATATAATAATTAATAATATAAGAGAAATAAATAACGAAATTTTTTCACAAAATAGTGAAAGAAATGGTATAATATACGAGGACAAAGTTCTATATTTAAAAATGAAATATTCAGATAAAAATATATATTCTAAAATTAGAAATGAATTACTTAAATATAAAGGAAAATCTGAGGTAGTTATTTATTTTTATGATATAAGTAAATCAGTTTCATTAAAAAATATAAAAATAAATTTAGATTTAACTTTGATAAATAGTTTAGTAAATTTACTAGGCAATGATAGTGTAATAATAAAGTAGGAGGAAGTATGAAGACAATTGGTATCTTGACTTCAGGTGGAGATGCACCTGGGATGAATGCCGCTATTAGAGCTATTGCAAGAACTGCATTTGCAAATGGTTTAAGAGTAAAAGGAATAAGAAATGGTTTTGATGGTTTAATCAAAGGTGATATATATGAAATGAATATATCATCTGTAGCAGATATTGTTCACAAAGGTGGTACAATTTTAGGTTCTGCAAGATCTTTGGAATTTAAGACTAAAGAAGGTCAAGACAAAGCTATGGAAATCATTAAAAACTTTGATATAGATGGAATAGTTGTATTAGGTGGAGATGGATCATTCCAAGGAGCAAATGTATTACATGAAAGAGGAATTAAGACAATAGGGATACCATGTACCATTGATAATGATATGGGATATACAGATTGGACAATAGGGTTTGATACAGCCGTTGAAACATGTAAAGAAGCTATAAGCAAATTAAGAGATACATCATCATCTCATGGTAGAGGAAATGTGGTTGAAGTAATGGGAAGAAACTGTGGGGACATTGCACTTTATGCAGGTGTTGCAGGAGGTGCGGAAAGTATTTTAGTTCCTGAAGTTCCGGTTGATATGGAACAGGTTATTTCAAGAGTTCAAAGAGGTAAAGCTAGAGGTAAATTACATCATATCGTTGTTGTAGCTGAAGGTATAGGAAATCCACAAAATATAGCAAAAGAAATCCAAGATAAAACAGGAGTTGAAACAAAATTAACTATTTTAGGTCATGTTCAAAGAGGTGGAAGCCCTGCATTAAGAGATGCAATCATGGCAAGTGAAATGGGGGTTAAGGCTGTTGAATTGTTGATGGAAGGTAAGAGCTCTTTAGCAATTGGTATTAAAGGAGGCAAAATATTTTCAATGTATATACCGGATGCTATAAAAATTAAGAGTGAATTTAACACGGAATTATACACGATAGCTAGTATATTAGCAAATTAGGAGGGATTATAATGAAAAGAACAAAAATTGTATGTACAATTGGACCGGCTTCTGAATCAGAAGACAAATTAAAGGAATTAATGGAAATGGGAATGAATGTTTGTCGTTTGAATTTTTCACATGGCGATCATTCAGAACATTTACAAAGAATTCAAAATATTAAAAAAGTTAGAGAAAAATTAGGCAACTATACTGCGATTATGTTGGATACAAAAGGACCAGAAATTAGAATTGGTACTTTTAAGGATGGTATGGTTGTAAGTTTAAAATCCGGGGATAAATTTACACTAACAACAAGAGATATTGTTGGTGACCAATCAATCGTTTCAGTTTCATATAAAGATTTACCAAAAGATTTAGTTCCGGGAAATAGAGTTTTAATTGATGATGGTTTAGTAGAATTTGTCGTAGATTCAATTGAAGATACAGAAATTCATACAACTGTTGTTAACTATGGTGATATTAAAGATAGAAAAGGATTAAATGCACCAAGTATCAAAATTAATCTACCAGCATTAACAGAAAAAGATATTAATGATATTAAATTTGGTGTTGAAAACGGAATTGATTTTATTGCAGCATCATTTATCAGAAAAGCAGATGACGTTTTAGCAATTAGAAAAGTTTTAGAAGAATGTGGCGGAGAACATGTACACATAATCTCAAAAATTGAAAGTGAAGAGGGTGTTGAAAATTTAGATGAAATCATTGAAGTATCAGATGGTATAATGGTTGCTAGAGGGGATTTGGGTGTTGAAGTTTCAAATGAAAGAGTTCCTTTGGTACAAAAAGAAATTATTAGAAAATGTAATTTATTAGGAAAACCTGTTATAACAGCTACTCAAATGTTAGATTCAATGATAAGAAATCCGAGACCAACAAGAGCTGAAGTAAATGACGTTGCTAATGCTATTTTAGATGGTTCTGATGCAATTATGTTATCAGGAGAAACAGCAGCAGGTAAATATCCGGTTGAAGCTGTAGAAACGATGAAAAGAATTGCATTACATATTGAATCATCAATTGACTATAAAAAAGCTGTTGAATCAAGAAAAGAATGGATTGAAAGTGATCCAACTAATGCAATTTCTAATTCGGTATCAAGAATTGCAGAGCAATTAAATGCTAATGCTATTGTTGCAGCTACAACATCAGGTGGTACAGCAAGATCAATTTCTAAATTTAGACCTGAAACTCAAATTATTGCTACAACACATATCCCAGAGGTTGCAAGAAAATTATCATTGGTATGGGGTGTTTATCCAATATTAACAAAGAGAGTTGAATTAACAGATCAATTAATTGACAATTCAATTTCAGAAGCACTGAAAAATAAATTTATCAATGAAGGTGATTTAATAGTATTATCAGCAGGGATTCCAGTTGCGACACCTGGTTCAACAAATATGTTAAAAGTTCATACTGTTGCTAAAATTCTTTCACAAGGACAACCAATAGGAAAGAGTTCTGTAGTTGCGAGAGCTTGTGTTGTTGAAACATCAGAACAACTAAAGGATAAATTTATGGATGGAGATATTATTGTTGCTAAGTATACAGATGCAGAAATGATTCCATTCATTGAAAAATCAGCAGGTATTATTGTAGAACAAGGTGGTTTGACATCTCATGCAGCAATTACAGCATTAAATTACAAATTACCGGCAATTATCGGTGCTGATTTGACAAAAGAAAAGATTGAAAATGGACAATTAATAACATTAGACGCTTATGCAGGTATCGTATACGACGGTTCAGCAAAAGTTATGTAATAAAAAAATTTAAGTATAATTTAAAATATTAAAATAAACAAGGGGGTATAGCAAAATAACTAAAAATGTTATTTTGTAATTCTCCCTTGTTTTATTTTTTTTTATTTATTTTTTTGAAAACTTTCGCATTAAATTTTATTTTATTAAAATAAATTAACTTTTTTGTAACTTGTGTAATGTTTTTTAATCTTTTTGTAACTTTTTGTGTTATAATATTTTTTGGGTAGGTACATATGATTAGATTTGAAAATGTTAATAAAAAATATTCAGATAAAATTGTAGCGATAAACAATGTTTCATTTGAAGTAAAAAATGGAGAATTTGTATTTATTACAGGTGCAAGTGGAGCAGGAAAATCTACAATTACTAGATTATTATTAAAAGAGATAGACCCGGATGGTGGGAAGTTATATCTGATGGATGAGGATATTACAAAAGTTTCAAGAAGAATGATTCCAAAAATAAGAACAACAATAGGAGTAGTTTTTCAAGATTTTAGATTATTAGCAAATAGAACGGTTTATGAAAATATAGAATTTGTTTTAGATGTAAAAGGTTTATCAAGAAAAGATAAAAGAGAAAAGATAGATGAAGTATTAGATATTGTTCATTTAAAGCATAGAAAAAAGGCTTATCCGAATGAATTATCCGGAGGGGAAAAGCAAAGATTATCTATAGCTAGAGCGTTATCCATTGAACCAAAGATAATATTAGCTGATGAACCAACCGGTAATTTGGATCCTAATACTGCGTGGGAAATTATGGATTGTTTTGAAGAAGTTAATAAAAAAGGCACAACTGTAGTTATAAATACACATTCAAAGGAAATTGTTGATAAAATGCAAAAAAGAGTAATTTCTTTGGCAAACGGAAATATTATTAGAGATTCCGTAGGAGGTTATGATGAAAGCATTTAGAAAATTAATTAATACCCTTAAAGAGGGACTTAAAGGAATATGGAAACATAAAAATTTAGGTCTTGTATCAATAACATCGACATTTTCTACACTTTTTGTAATAGGTATTATAATTATTATTACAGTGAGCATAAATAATGTAGCTTTACAGATACAAGGTAAAGTAAATGATGTTGAAATTTTTATAAAAAAAGATGCTACAGAAGTGCAAATTGCAGAGTTAAAACATAAAATAGAAACATCTCCAATAAAAAAGATTGTAGAATATAGATCTTCAAAACAGGCTTTGTCTATAATGAAACAGAGTTGGGGTGACAATTCTAAGTTGCTGGATAATTTAGAATTGGAAAAAGTTTTACCATCATCATTCATAGTAAAATTAGAAGATATATCTCAAACTAAAGAATTTGCAAAATCTTTACAAAGTGACAATATCATTGAAGAAATAAATTATTATAAAGATTTAGTTGATAAAGTTTATAAAGTATCAAATTATGTAAAAATATTTGGAGCGATTTTGGTTGCTGTATTGATGGTAGTATCATTGTTTATAATTTCAAATACTATAAAATTAACAGTAGTTTCTAGGATAAATGAGATTGCGATAATGAAAAACGTTGGTGCAACTAATAATTACATAAGAATACCATTTATTATAGAGGGGATTTTTTATAGTTTATTAGCATCTATATTATCATTTATGGCTGTGTATTACCTATATAGATTTGTTTATATAAATTTTGGGGCGAGATTACAAAGTAACTTTACAATATTAAGTTTAATTAACCCTGAATTGTTGAAAGTAAGTTTATTCCAAATTATTAATTCATTGGGATTAGGAATAGGTGTAATAGGATCAATTTTCTCAATAAGGAGATATTTAATTAATAGAGAGGTAAAATATGTCAAGTAGGAAAAAATATATAAGATTTACAGCTTATGTTTTATCTATGATTTTGTTATTTGGAAATACAAAGTTTAATCATGCTTCTAATTTAAATCAAGAATTAAATAATACAAAAGATTCTTTGAATAAAATTGATTATGATATTGAAGCTAGAAATTATAAAATTGATAGTTATCAAGAAGAAATTGATGTAAATAAGGATGTTAAAAAGTCAATAAATGAAGAGCTTTTGAAATTGCAGAAAGATAAAGCCTCTCTAGAGGAGCAGGTTGGTTTTTTAAATGGTGAGATTCAAAAAACTTTAAATAAAATCTATGAAAATGAAACTCAAATTTTAGAAATAAAAGATAAAATAATTAAAAATGAAAAAGAAGTAGAAGAAGTAAAGAAGAAAATATTAAAAAATACAAAATTATTAAAAGAAAGATTAGTAATTATGTATAAAATGGGAGATGCTCAAAAAGTAGAGGTTTTATTATCATCGAAAAATTTTAATGATTTTTTATCAAGAAATAAGATGATGACAACAATTACAAAAAATGATAAAAGTTTAATTCAAACATTAAAAACAGATAAAGAAAAATTAGATAAATTAATAAATGAATTAAATGGTCAGAAAAAAGTTTTAGAAATTACAAAACAAAATCTAAAAAAAGAAAAATCTGATTTAGATTCTCAGAAATCAGTTAAAGATAAATTGTTAAATGAAGTAAGAGCTAAAGAAGGGGAAAAATCTAAAAAGATTGAAGAATTAGATAAATATATAAGTGACTATGAATCAAAAATAAGTGAAAAGATTTCTGAAAAAAGGAGTTTACAAGAAAAAAAAGAATCTTTACAAAGTGAAATTGCAGATTTGGAAAGAAAAATTGAAGAAGAGGCTGAAGAAGCAAGATTGGAAGCTCTTAGAATCAAGAAAGCGGAATTGGATGAAATAAATACTTCAACTCACAATCATGGCAATGGTCAATTAGCATGGCCAACTGATGCAACTTATATTTCAAGTTATTTTGGATGGAGATCCGGTTTTACATTACAAGATGGTTCTTGGTATAATGGAGGATTCCATACTGGAGTGGATTTAGCCGGACCATTAGGCACAAATATATATGCAGCAGAAGATGGGGTTGTAACATTTGCCGGATGGAATGATTATGGTTATGGGAATTTAATTATAATTGATCATGGCAATGGAATGACAACAAGATATGCTCACCTAAATAGCGTACCTGTTTCGGTTGGACAACGTGTAAGTAGAGGACAATATATTGCTCCTATGGGAACTACGGGATATTCAACCGGTTCACATTTGCACTTTGAAGTAAGAATAAATGGAGAAGCTCAAAATCCATTGTCTTATATTAGGTAATAAGATTAGGTACTATTACAAAATGACATTAGGCTATTTTGTAATAGTACCTTTTGTATTATATGTAATATGTAATATAATATATGTATAATTTTTGGAGGTAATATGAATAAAAAAGTTAAAATTATTATGTATTCATGTATTGTTGTTTTAATTTCTTTGGTTAGTTTTAATTTTGGAAGAAAGAGTATGCAACAAGATATAAAAAATACAACAATAAATTCAAGCAAAAAAGAAATTAAAATATTAAATTTTGATAGAGTTAATAAAAATATTTCATCTTTAGTTGATTTGATAGAGATAAAATATTTACACAAATTTAAATATGAAGATTTAGAACAAGGTATATATAAAGGTATGATTGATTCATTGAAAGATCAATATTCAACATTTTTTAATGAAGAAGAATTTAAGGAATTAATGAATCATACTTCAGGAGAATTTTCAGGGGTTGGTATACAAGTAGGGGTATCTGAAGATGGATATATTGAAGTTATTGCACCAATAAAGGGATCTCCTGCTGATAATGCAGGTGTTAAACCGGGAGATAAAATTTCTAAAATAAATGGTGAAGTATTTTTAGGAAAAGATTTAAATAAGGCCGTTAAAATAATGAGAGGAAAAGAAGGCGAATCAGTTGTTCTTACAGTAAAAAGATTAATAGACAATAAAGAACAAGATATTAATATTAAAATTACAAGAGCTGTAATTAATTTAGAGTCTGTATATCCAAAAATGTTGGATAATAATATTGGATATGTTTTAGTAACAAATTTTCAGGAAAATACAGCTAAAGAATTTGAAAAAGCTATAAAGGACTTAAAATCTCAAGGTGCTCAAAAATTGATTTTGGATTTAAGAAATAATCCAGGAGGACTTTTGGATTCGACGGTAAACATTGCAAATATGTTAATGAATAAAGGGATACTTATAACTGCTAAAGATAAAAATGGAAATGTGGAAAAATACGAGACTAAAGATGGTACATTAACAGATATGCCGATGGTAACATTAATTAATAAAGGTTCTGCATCAGCATCAGAAGTTATGTCCGGAGCATTAAAAGATAGAAAAAGGAGTATACTTGTTGGTGAAAATTCATATGGTAAGGGAGTAATTCAACAAATATTTCCATTTAATATAGATAATAAAAAAGAAGGATTAAAGATTACTATAGCTGAGTTTTTCACACCTAATGGAAATCAAATAAATAAAAAAGGTATAAAGCCTGATTATGAAGTGAAAATTCCGGGAAACGTGAAAAAAATAGGAGTTGATAATTTAGAAAATGATACACAACTACAAAAAGCTATTGAATTATTAAAATAAAGAAAAGAGTAATAATGACAGAATTTAATTTACAATCAAAATTTAAACCGATGGGAGATCAATCAAATGCAATAAAAACTTTGGTTGAAGGATTAAATAATGGAGATAAATTTCAAACATTAAAAGGTGTAACTGGTTCAGGTAAAACCTTTACTATGGCTAATATAATACAAAATGTAAATAGACCTACTTTAGTTTTAGCTCATAATAAAACTTTAGCTTATCAGTTATTTCAAGAGTTTAAGGAATTTTTTCCAAATGATTCTGTTGAATACTTTGTATCATATTATGATTATTATCAACCTGAAGCCTATGTATTTGCAACAGATACATATATTGCTAAAGATTCGTCAATAAATGATGAAATTGATAAAATGAGACACTCTGCAACAGCTGCTTTATATGAAAATAGAAATGTAATTATAGTGGCATCAGTTTCTTGTATTTATGGTTTGGGAGATCCGATTGATTATGAAAAGATGACAGTATCTTTAAGACCCGGAATGGAAATAGAAAGAGATGAAGTTTTAAAGAAATTAATCAATATACAATTCATGAGAAATGATATCGATTTTTCAAGAGGTACATTTAGGGTTAGAGGAGATATTGTAGATATATTTCCTGCTAATGCTACTGAAAATATATATAGAGTAGAGTTTTTTGGGGATGAAATAGATAGAATCTCAGAACTTAATTACTTAACTGGTGAAGTCATAAAACATTTAAATCACATCATGATTTTCCCGGCATCTCATTATGCAACTTCTAGAGATAAGATAAGTCTTGCAGTTAAGAGTATAGGTGAAGAACTACAAGAAAGATTAAAATGGTTTAATGATCATAATAAATTATTGGAAGCCCAAAGATTAGAGCAAAGAACAACCTATGATATTGAAATGCTTACAGAAGTTGGATTTGTATCGGGTATTGAAAATTATTCAAGACATTTAAGTCAAAGAGCTCCCGGTTCTAGACCATTTACATTATTAGACTATTTTCCAAAAGATTGGCTTTTGCTAGTTGATGAGTCACATGTTACTTTACCACAAGTTAGAGGAATGTATGAGGGAGACAGATCCAGAAAACAAAACCTTGTAGATTATGGATTTAGGTTACCATCAGCACTTGACAATAGACCTTTAAAGTTTAATGAGTTTGAACATTTGATAAATCAGGCTATATTCGTTTCAGCAACACCTGGAGAATATGAAAAAAATCATCAAAGTATAGAAGTTGAACAGGTTATTAGACCAACAGGATTGTTAGATCCTATAGTTGAAGTTAGACCAACAGAAAACCAAATTGATGATTTGTTTAATGAAATTACAGAAAATACAAAAAATGGGTATAGAACGCTTGTAACAACATTAACAAAAAGAATGGCAGAAGATTTGACTGATTTTATGAAAGATCATGGTATAAATGTTACCTATTTGCATTCAGACATAGATACAATAGAAAGAGTTGAAATTTTAAGAGATTTAAGACTTGGGAAATATGATGTTTTAGTGGGGATTAACTTATTAAGGGAAGGTTTAGATCTTCCTGAAGTGTCTTTGATAGCCATTATGGATGCGGATAAAGAAGGATTTTTAAGATCTGAAACATCTTTAATCCAAACTATTGGTAGAGCTGCTAGAAATGAAAATGGTAGAGTAATAATGTATGGGGATTCTATTACAAAATCAATGAATGTAGCGATAACTGAAACTAATAGAAGAAGAAAAATTCAAGAAGAATATAATAGAAAACATAATATAAAACCAAAATCAATTATAAAAGAAATTACAAATATCGTTACTGTATCAATGGCGGCTGAAAATTCTGAAATATATAAAACGGATACAAAATCTGTATCAACAGAACAAATGCATGAAATCATTGTAAATCTTGAAAAAGAAATGATTTCTGCTGCTGAAGTTTTGGATTTTGAAAAAGCAGCAAATTTAAGAGATCAAATAAGAAAATTAAAAAAAGAGTATGGAATTTAGGTGATTAGATGAGTTTAGAAAAAATAATAATAAAAGATGCAAGGGTAAATAACTTAAATCACATTGATCTAGAATTACCTAGAGATAAGATGATTGTTTTTACTGGACTTTCCGGTTCAGGAAAATCTTCTTTAGCGTTTGATACAATTTATGCAGAAGGGCAAAGAAGATATGTAGAGTCATTATCATCATATGCTAGACAATTTTTAGGTCAAATGGATAAACCTGAAGTAGAATCTATAGAGGGTTTATCCCCTTCTATTTCAATTGATCAAAAAACTACTAATAGGAATCCACGTTCAACAGTTGGAACTGTAACTGAAATATATGATTATCTAAGATTGTTGTTTGCAAAAGTTGGTCTTCCTCATTGTCCTGTATGTGGAAAAGAAATAAAAGCTATGTCTATCGATCAAATGGTTGATAGAGTATTAGAACTTGAAGAAAGAGATAAAATTTTAATTTTGTCACCAGTTATTGTTGCAAAAAAAGGTGAACATAAAAAGATTATTGAAAATATAAAGAAACAGGGATTTACAAGAATAAGAGTAGATGGAAATGTTTTAGATTTATCTATTGATGAAATCGAATTGGAAAAAAATAAAAAACATGATATTGAAATAGTTGTTGACAGATTAGTTATTAAAGATGGTATTGAATCAAGATTAGCCGGTTCGTTAGAAACTGCCTTAGATTTATCTGACGGAAGGGTTGTAGTTAATGTCATAAATAAAAAAGAATTTGTTATGTCATCATCACTATCTTGTCCTGATGGACACATGTCTTTAGGGGAAATATCTCCAAGATTATTTTCATTTAATGCTCCTTTTGGGGCATGTAGTGCATGTGACGGTTTAGGATATCATAAAGCGGTAGATCCGGAACTGGTAATACCTAATTATGAGGAATCTATCGATGATGGTGCCATTAAACCATTTGCAACAGCAAAAAAAGGGACGTTTTACTACGAAATATTTAGAGAATTAGCAAGGTTAAATAATTTTGATATGCAAACACCATTATCAAAAGCACCTAAAAAATTAATTGATGAAATACTTTATGGTTCGGATAAAAAATTAAAAATTAATTTTTCGTCACATTTTAAAGACGGTGGGAAAGATTTTAAAGTTGTAATGTGGGAAGGAGTGATTGAAAATTTAACAAGAAGACAAAATCAAACTTTTTCTGATGCAATGAAAAATAAAATAGAAGAATTTATGTCAGAGAATCAATGTGAAGTTTGTCATGGAAATAAATTAAAACCTGAAGTTTTATCCATTACAATTAATGATAAGTCTATTATTGAGGTAACTGATTTATCAATTAGAGATGCATACAAATTTATAGAAAATATTAAATTTAGCGAGTCACAAAGTATTATTGCTCAGCCTATAATTAAAGAAATTAAAGCAAGATTAAATTTTTTAAATGAAGTAGGATTAGATTATCTTACAATGTCAAGACAAGCGGGCACCCTTTCAGGGGGAGAATCTCAAAGAATTAGACTTGCTACACAAATTGGTGCTGGATTAGTAGGAGTTGTTTATGTTTTAGATGAACCAAGTATCGGTTTACATCAAAGAGATAATGAGAAATTGCTTAAGTCATTAAGAAATTTAACTAATTTGGGAAATACATTAATTGTTGTAGAGCATGATGAGGATACTATGAAGGAATCCGATTTAATTGTTGACATTGGGCCAGGGGCAGGTGTGCATGGTGGTAATGTCGTTGCTAAAGGTACTTATAATCAAATAATGAAGAATACTAAATCTATTACTGGTCAATATCTTTCGAGAAAAAAATTCATACCTGTTCCTGCTAAAAGAAGAAAACCATCTGGATTTATTGAAATAAAAGGGGCTAGACAAAACAATTTAAAAAATATTGATGTAAAAATTCCTTTAGGAGTAATGACATTAATTACAGGAGTTTCAGGATCTGGAAAATCATCACTGATTAATCAAATTTTTTATAATGGACTTATGAAAAAATTACATGGTTCAAGAGTTATAGTTGGAGAACATGATGAAATAACAGGTGTGCAACAAATTGATAAAATTATACAAATTGATCAAAGTCCGATAGGTAGGACACCACGTTCAAATCCTGTGACATATACAAAGACATTTGATAATATCAGAGATGTTTTTGCGATGACAAATGAAGCTAAAATGAGAGGATATGATAAAGGCCGATTTTCATTTAATGTAAAGGGAGGACGTTGTGAAAATTGTGATGGCGACGGTGTAATAAAAGTTGAAATGCACTTCTTACCGGATGTTTATGTTCCATGTGAAGTGTGTGGAGGTAAAAGATACAATAGGGAAACACTTCAAGTAAAATATAAAGATAAAGATATTTCGGATGTATTAAATATGACTGTTGAAGAGGGGCTTGAATTTTTCAAAAACCATGAACCAATAAAAAGAAAACTTCAAACATTAAATGATGTTGGGTTATCATATATCAAATTGGGGCAGCCATCAACACAACTTTCAGGTGGGGAAGCTCAAAGAATTAAGTTATCTAGCGAACTAGCTAAACGTTCAACAGGGAAAACTCTATATGTTTTAGATGAACCAACAACAGGTCTTCATACGGCTGATATTCATAAATTGGTTAAAGTATTAAATGATTTAGTAGAAGCAGGTAATTCGGTTGTAGTAATTGAACATAATTTAGATGTAATAAAAACAGCTGATTATATCATTGATTTAGGACCTGAAGGTGGAGATGGTGGTGGTATGATTGTCGCAGAAGGTACACCTGAAGAAATAGTAAAAGTAAATGAATCATATACAGGAAAATTTTTGAAACCTTATTTGGAAGAAAAAAATAAATAAAATATTGATTTATATAATTTAATATGTTATTATATTCCAAGAAAAAAATTAGGAGAAATAATATGCTAAAAAAATCAATTTTAACAATGGATAAATTAAAGAAAAAAGATATTTATAACATTTTAGATGATGCATTATTATTTTCTAATTCTTTTAAAGATTGGCATTTATCTCGTAAGAGATTAATTGCCAATCTTTTTTTTGAGCCAAGTACTAGAACACACTATTCATTTATATCAGCAGAGAATCAGTTGGGATTAAATATTGCAGATTTTAATCCTCAGACTAGTTCTCTTACAAAGGGAGAAAGTCTTTACGATACGGTAAAGACTTTTTCTTGTATAGGATATGATGCAGTTATTATTAGACATACTCAAGATAATTATTTTGAAGAATTGGAAAATATTGATGTACATATAATTAATGCTGGAGATGGTAAGGGAAATCATCCAAGTCAATCGCTTTTAGATTTGTATACTGTTTATGATGAATTTAAAACTTTTGAAAACATTAATGTATTAATTGTAGGAGATGTGAAGCACTCTAGAGTAGCACATTCAAACATACATGCTTTTGAAAAGATGGGTGCAAATGTTAAAGTTACCGGACCATTAGAACTTATGGATAAAGATGATAAGAGATATGTTAATTTTGACAAAGGGATAAAGTGGGCAGATGTAGTTATGCTTTTAAGAGTTCAATTTGAAAGACATGGAGAATTGTTAAAAATTAAAAAAGATGAATATCTTAAAAAATATGGTTTGACTATTGAAAGATATGAAAAAATGAAAAAACATGCAATAATAATGCATCCCGCTCCGGTTAATAGAGGCATAGAAATAGATGATTTACTTGTGGAATGTGAAAAATCAAGAATATTTAGACAAATGACAAATGGTGTATATATTAGAAAAGCCATGATTAAATATATTTTTGATGAAGAATTTTAGGAGTATTTATGATTATAAAAAATGCAAAAATTGTTGTAAAAGGCAACGAAACAAGAATAGTAGATATTAGGATAGAAAATGGTAAGATAAGTAAAATTTTAGATAATATTGAAAATGCAGGAAATGAAAAAATAATTGATGCTGGAAATAATTTAACAATTCCCGGAGGAATTGATGTACATGTTCATTTAAGAGAGCCGGGATATGAATATAAAGAAACTATTAAAAACGGTACTATGGCAGCAGCTAAAGGAGGATATACAACGATATTACCAATGCCGAATTTGAATCCTCATCCGGATAATGTAAAAGCTTTCGAAAAATATTTAAATAAAATAAAACAAGATGCAGTAGTTAAAGTAATTCCTTATTCATGTATTACAATTTCATCTAAAGGTGAAGAACTTGTAGATATGGAAGCTCTAAATAAAATATATGGAGTTAGATATTTTACAGATGATGGAGTTGGTGTAGATACAGAGAAAATTATGAAATTAGCAATGATAAAGGCTAAAGAAATAAATGGTCTTATAGCGGCACATACAGAAGATATGAGTTATAGAAAGCTAAATTCATGTGTTCATGATGGTGAAAATGCTAAAAAAAATGGATGGGTGGGAATCCCATCAGAAACAGAATTTAAGCAGATTGAAAGAGATTTAAGATTAGCGGAAGAAACAGGAGCTAAATATCATATTTGTCATATTTCTGCAAAAGAATCCGTTGAACTGTTAAGAAAATCAAAGGATAGAGGAGTTGATGTTAGTGGGGAGGTAACTATTCATCATTTATTATTAACCGAGGATGATGTTAAGGATACAAATGCTAAAATGAATCCACCACTTAGAACAAAAGAAGATAGAGAATCTTTAATAAATGGATTATTAGATGGAACAATAGATTTTTTAGCTAATGATCATGCCCCTCATTCAGAAGAAGAAAAAAAACAAACTATGGAAAAAGCTCCATTTGGAATTGTTACTATAGAAACTGCAATACCACTTTTTTATACAAATTTTGTAAAAAAAGGAATAATAACTTTAGAACAATTTATTGAATTTACTTCATTGAAACCGGCGAAAAGATTTGAAATAAAAGGAAAAGGTAAAATTGAAGAAGGATATGATGCAGACATTGTTATTCTTTCAGATGATGAAGAAGTAATAAATAAAGAAAAATTTTTGTCAAAAGGGAAAAATACCCCATTTGATGGATATATTTGTCAAGGATTTCCTAAAATTACAATATGTGGAGGTAAGATAGTATGGGAAAAGTAAGGTATTTGATATTAGAAGATGGAAGCTATTTTGAAGGGAAAGCATTTGGTGGAGATAATTTTAAAATTGGTAAAATTATCTCTAATACGTCAATGTTAGGTTACCAAGAGATACTTTTAGATAATAAAAATTCAGGTAAAATAGTTACATTAACTTATCCGATGATTGGTAGTTATGGAATAACTAGAGAAGGTTTTGAAAATATGAATCCTTATATATTTGGAATTATTGTTGGAGAAAAGACAGATGGTCCAAGTAATTGGAAAAGTCAAATGACATTGAATGAATATTTACAAATTAAAAATATTCCTGCTATAGAAGGAATTGATACGAGAATGTTGGCAAAAAAAATAAAGAAATCCGGAGAGTTAAAGGCGACTTTTTCTGACACAATAGAAAATTTGGAAGATGTAGTTAATGAGCTTAAAATTTCATTATTAGATGAAAACTTTATTGAAAAAATTTCTGTAAATAAGCCATTTAGAATTTCAAATAATGGAGATAAAATTTTAGTTATTGACAATGGTTGCGTAGAAGAAATTTTAAGGGAATTAAATTGTAGAGATAAAGATATTTCGGTTGTACCTTACAATTTCTCTTCAGAAGATATATTAAAAGTTCATTCAAAAGGGGTTATTATTTCAGATGGGCCGGGAAATCCTGAATTAATGACAAAGCAAGTTGAAAATATAAAAAAATTAATAGGAAACATTCCACTTTTTGGAATTGGACTAGGGCATCAATTAATTTCTCAAGCATTAGATATTAAAGTGCGAAGATTAAAATATAGTAAGAGAGGTGGAAATTATCCGGTTAAAAATATTTTAACTGGAAAAATTAAAAATGTAGAAATGAATAATGAATTTACATTAAAAAAAGAAAACTTAAGAAAAGATGTGCAAATAACACATATAGATGTAAATTCTGGAGATGTTGAAGGAATAAAATTAGATTCTAGTTTTATAAATAGTATTCAATATAAACCTGTATATTTCGAAAATGAAAAAATTGAAGAATATGAAACTTTTTATAGTAATATTGCTAAATTTGAAATAAGTAAAAAGGAGAAAAAAAATGCCTAAAAGAACTGATATAAAAAAAATATTAGTAATAGGATCTGGTCCGATTATAATAGGTCAAGCTGCAGAATTTGATTATTCTGGGTCGCAAGCGTGTCAATCACTAAAAGAAGAAGGTTATGAAGTTGTTTTGGTAAACTCAAATCCTGCAACAATAATGACGGATATTAATATTGCTGATAAAACATACATAGAACCGTTAACTGTTGAATTTATTTCAAGAATAATAAATATTGAACATCCTGATGCAATTTTAGGTACATTTGGTGGACAGACAGGATTAAATTTAGTTGTTGAATTAGATAAATCCGGTGTACTGGAAGCTAATAATGTTGAAATAATCGGTACTACATTAGATGCTATTGAAAAAGCTGAAGATAGAGAAAAATTTAAAAATTTAATGATAGAACTTGGAGAACCCATCCCTGATTCAACAATTGTTCATACATTGGAAGAGGCTCGAAAATTTGCAACTGAAATAGGATATCCGGTAGTTGTTAGGCCTGCATTTACACTTGGAGGAACAGGTGGAGGATTTGCAAGAAATGATGAAGAGCTAAGAGATATTACAGATAATGGATTAAAATTATCTCCGGTAGGTCAATGCTTGATTGAAAAAAGTATTGCTGGATTTAAAGAAATTGAATACGAAATGATGAGGGATAATAATGATAATGCAATAGTTGTATGTAATATGGAAAATGTTGATCCTGTAGGAATTCATACAGGTGATTCAATAGTTGTTGCACCTACTCAAACTTTAACAAATGATCAACATTTAAAATTAAAAAAGGCATCATTAAAAATTATAAGAGCGTTAGGAATAAATGGGGGGTGTAATGTTCAATTAGCTTTAGATACTGATACGGATAATTATTATGTAATAGAAGTGAATCCAAGAGTATCTAGATCATCAGCATTGGCCTCAAAAGCTACAGGCTATCCGATAGCAAAAATAGCGGCTAAAACTGCGGTAGGAATGACTTTAGATGAAATTGTAAATCCTGTTACAAAAATTAATTATGCTGCAACAGAGCCTTCAATAGATTATATAGTAGCAAAATTTCCAAGATTTGCTTTTGATAAATTTATAAGTGCGGATAGGAGGATGGGAACTCAGATGAAGGCTACCGGGGAAGTAGTTTCAATGGGGAGAAATTTTGAAGAAGCAATATTGAAATCCATAAGATCAAATGAAATGAAGACGGATCATATTATATTAAAAGATATGCCACAAACTGAAGAAGAACTTTATAAAAAGATTAAGTTTAGAGATAGCGAAAGAATATTTGCCATCATGGAGTATCTAAGAAAAGGATATGATTTGGAAAAAATTTATCAATTGACAAAAATTGATAGATTCTTTTTAGAAAAATTAAATCATATTAAAGAGTTAGAAGAAAAAGTAGATAATAAAGAGTTTGAAAATCTTAAAGAATTTAAGAAATATGGATTTTCAGATAGCTATTTAGCCAGAAAATGGGATATAACTGAACTAGAATTATCTGAAATGAGAAAGAAAAAGGGGATTATACCTGTATTTAAGAGAATTGATACTTGTGCGGGTGAATTTGAATCCAATACTCCATATTTCTATTCAACTTATGCAGATGAAAATGAAAGTGAATCATCAGATAATAAAAAAGTTATAGTTTTAGGTTCCGGACCAATTAGGATAGGTCAAGGTGTAGAATTTGACTATACTACGGTAAATTGTGTAAAAACATTAAAAAAATTAGGATATGAATCAATAGTAATAAATAACAATCCTGAAACGGTATCGACAGATTTTTCAATTTCAGATAAATTATATTTTGAACCGTTAACGGTTGAAGATGTTATGAATATCGTGGATTTAGAAAATCCTTTAGGTGTTATTGTTCAATTTGGGGGACAAACTGCAATAAATCTAGCTTCATCACTTGAAAATAGGGGGGTTAAAATTTTAGGTACATCTCTTCAATCAATTGATAAAGCAGAGGATAGGAAATTATTTGAAGAAATGTTACAAAGATTAGAAATCCCACAACCTAAAGGATATACATCAACAACAGTTGAAAAGTCTGTAAAAATTGCAAACGAAATAGGATATCCCGTTTTAGTTAGACCATCATATGTTTTAGGTGGTAGAGCTATGGAAATTGTAAAAAATGATGATGACTTAAGAAAATATATGAAAGAAGCCATAAAAGAAATTACGCATGATTCTCCTATTTTAGTAGATAGATATATTAAGGGAAAAGAAATAGAAGTTGATGCAATATCAGATGGAGAAACAGTATTTATACCAGGAATAATGGAACACATTGAGAGTGCGGGAATCCACTCTGGTGATTCAATGTCCGTATACCCAACTCAAACCTTAAAACAAGAAATTAAAGATAAAATTGCAGAATATTCAATAAGAATAGGGAAGGGATTTAATTTCGTAGGACTATTCAATATTCAATTTATTGTTGACGAAAATGATAAAGTATATGTACTTGAAGTAAATCCTAGATCAAGTAGGACGGTGCCGTTTTTATCTAAAATTACGGGAATTAAAATGTCAGATATTGCGACTCAACTTATCATGGGGAAAAAATTAAAAGATTTTGGGCTTAAGGATGGCGTGTATAAAGAATCATCAAAAGTTTTTGTTAAAGCACCAGTATTTTCATTTGCAAAATTACGTTCGGTAGATACAACATTAGGCCCTGAAATGAAGTCTACAGGTGAGGTTATGGGATCTGATGATAATTTAGAAAAGGCTTTGTATAAAGCGTTAGTATCAGCAGGAATAAAAATCCCAACGTATGGATCTGTTTTATTAACAGTTTCCGATGAAAATAAAGAAAATATTTTAGAACTTGCAAAAAGATTTGCAAAAGTAGGATATAGAATTTATGCAACACCTGGTACTTATACATTTTTACAAAAAAATAAAATTTACTCTAAAAAAGTATCAAAAATAATGGAAAATGAAGAAGAAAATGTTTTAGATTTAATTGTTAAAGGAAAAGTAAACTTTGTAATTAACGCAATATCACAAAATAAAGAAGCTGCAAATGATGGATTTATGATTAGAAGAGTTTCAGCTGAAAATTCAATACCATGTTTTACATCTTTAGATACAGCTAATGCAATACTAAAGGTAATAGAATCACAAACATTTAATTTATTATCAATGAATGAATTGGAGAACTTATAATGATAAAATATCAAATTATAAAATCAAATGAATTGATTGCTAAAGATACATATAAAATGGTTGTATTTTGTGAAAATACCTCAGATATTAAACCTGGACAATTTATAAATATTAAAGTTGAAGGATTTTCACTTAGAAGACCAATTTCTATATGCTCGATAGATGATGATACATATACAATAATATATAAAATTTTTGGAGATGGCACAAAAAAAATGTCTAAAATGAAATCAGGAGATTGCATTGATGTAATGGGATTTTTAGGAAATTCATTTCCTATTTTTAAGAATCAGGATGAAATTTTAATTATAGGAGGTGGTATAGGAGTTCCACCATTATATGAAGTTGCTAAACGATATAGAAGGTTAGGAAAAATTGTAAATGTTGTTTTAGGTTTTAATGATAAAGACTCAATATTCTTAAAAGATGAATTTTCTAGATTAGGCTGTAATATTTATGTAGCTACAATAGATGGAAGTTTCGGATTTAAGGGAAATGTAATTGAACTAATTAAACATTTTAATTTAAAGGGATTTGTGTACTCTTGTGGTCCCAATATAATGTTAAAAGCTGTTGAATCAAATTTTAGAGATGGTTATATTTCTAAAGAATCAAGAATGGCTTGTGGAGTAGGAGTTTGCATGGTATGTGTATGTAAAGCAAAAAAAAGTGAAGATAATTATTATAGAATTTGTAAAGAAGGGCCTGTATTTAAGATTGGAACGGTGGAATGATGGATATAAGTACTGAAATTAATGGTTTAAAATTCAAAAATCCAATTATGCCGGCGAGTGGATGCTTTGGCTTTGGAGAAGAATTTTCAGAATTTTATGATTTAAATATTTTGGGAGGAATAGCAATTAAAAGTATTACCCCGGAAACTAGATTTGGAAATCCAACACCTAGAGTTGCAGAAACTCCATCAGGAATGCTTAATTCAATTGGATTACAAAATCCTGGCTTGAATAAGGTTATAGAAAATCAGCTTGTATTTTTAGAACAATTTGATACTAGGATTTTAGCTAATGTGGCAGGGGCAACAGAAGAAGATTATATAGAAGTTATTGAGGCATTAAATGATTTAGACGTTGTAGATGCATTTGAATTAAATATTTCATGTCCAAATGTTAATCATGGTGGTATTGGATTAGGAACAAATCCGGAATTGGCATTTAATATTACAAAATTAGCAAAAAAACATTCAAGAAAGCCTTTATATGTAAAATTATCACCTAATGTTACAAACATTGTGGAAATAGCTCAGGCGGTTGAAAAAGCGGGAGCAGATGCAATAGTAATGATTAATACTTTAATTGGAATGAAAATAGATATTAAGTCAAGGAAAACTCTTATAGCTAGAAAAATTGGCGGATTAAGCGGACCGGCAATTAGACCTATAGCTATAGCGATGGTATATAAGGTATATGAAGCGGTAAATATCCCGATAATTGGAGTTGGAGGGATTGAGACTTGTGATGATGTAATAGAATTTTTAATGGCTGGAGCGTCAGCTGTTCAAATAGGTATGCAAAATTTTATAAATCCTTATGTTTGCAAAGAAATCATAGAAGAATTGCCAAGTAAATTAAAAGAGTATGGTTTTAATTCAGTTAAAGAAGTTATAGGAGTAGCACATGAATAAATGTATTTTAGCATTAGATTTTGAAAATGCAATCGATGCGGTAAGTTTTTTGGATAATTTTGATGAACCTATATATGTAAAAGTAGGAATGGAGCTATTTTATGGATCTGGTTTGCAATTAATAAATGAAATAAAAAATAGAGGGCATAATATTTTTGTAGATTTAAAATTACATGATATACCTAATACTGTTAAAGGTGCAATGAGAAATTTAGCTAAATTAGGTGTTGATATGGTAAATGTACATTGTGCAGGTGGGATAAGCATGATGAAAGCAGCTATTGAAGGACTGGAAGAGGGAAAATTAAATAAGAAAAGACCGTTATGTATTGGAGTTACACAATTAACATCCATATCACAAGAAATTATGAATGAAGAACTTTTAATTAAGGGAAATATTACTGATACAGTACTACACTATGCAATAAATGCAAAAAAAGCGGGATTAGATGGGGTTGTATGTTCGGTTTATGAATCAAAAATTATTCATGAGGTATGTGGTAATGATTTTCTAACAATTACACCGGGTATAAGACTTAAAGGTGATTGTAAGGATGATCAAAAAAGAGTTGCAACACCTGAATTAGCAAAAGAAGAGGGCGGTGATTTTATAGTTGTTGGTAGAAGTATAACAAGAAGTAAAAATCCAAATAAAACATATATTAAAATTGAAAATATTATGAGAGGTTGATATGCAAGAATATAAGAAGGAATTTATTGATTTTATGCTTGAAAGTAATGTTTTAAGGTTTGGAGATTTCACACTTAAAAGTGGAAGAAAATCACCATTTTTTATGAATGCGGGATTATATAAATCTGGAAGTCAATTAAAAAAAATTGGAGAATTTTATGCAAAAGCCATTAAAGAAAATTTCGGTTTAGAATTTGATGCTATTTTTGGACCGGCATACAAAGGAATTCCATTATCAGTTACGACATCTGTTGCACTTTATGATTTATATGGTAAAGAAGTGGTTTATTCTTCAAATCGAAAAGAAATAAAAGATCATGGAGATACAGGAATATTTTTAGGCGATAAACTTAATAGTAAAATGAAAGTTTTAATTATTGAGGACGTAACAACCTCTGGAAAATCAATTGAAGAAACATATCCAATAATAACACAAAATAAAAATATAGAAGTAATCGGTTTAATTGTATCATTAAATAGAATGGAGTATGGAAATTCAAAAGATAAAACAGCATTAGAGGAAATTTCTGAAAAGTATAGAATAAAAACTTGTTCAATTGTATCAATGGATGAAGTTATAAAATATTTAAGAGAAAATACTGAATTAATAAATAAACAAATAGAAAACTCTTTAGATGATTACTATAATAAATATGGAGTAAAATTTGAAAAATGAAAAATATTTGGTTTACCTAAAAAAATGCTTTACAATAAATAAATAAAGTGTTAATATATCCATATAGAAAGAAAATAAAGGAGATTTTTATGAAAAAAGGTAAACATATATTACTCTCAATTATGCTTTTATTAAGTATAGTTGTAGTTGGTTGTCAAGCACAAAAAACAAAAGAAACTAAAATGGAAAAAGAAAAAAATGTTAAGACATCTGAAAAGAAAACTGTAACTGTTACAACTTCATTTTTACAAGATATGGTTGATGTTTTAATTGGAAACAAAGTTAATACAGAACTTGTGATTCCAGCTGGCGAAGATCCACATTTATATGTAGCTAAACCGGAAGATTTAGGAAAAATACAAAAAGCTGATTTACTTTTATATCATGGACTTCATTTTGAAGGTAAAATGGTAGAAGTATTAGAAAAAAAAGGTGTAGCTGTAAGTAAGGATTTTGATAAATCAAAAATCAATCAAATGGAAGAAGATGGAAAGATGCAAATTGACCCACACTTTTGGTTTGATTTAGGATTATACAAAGATGCATTTACAGTTGCAAAAGATTCTTTAGTAAAATTATTACCTGAAGAAAAAGAAAATTTGGAAAAAAATTATAAAGCTTATGTTGCTAAATTAGCAGAATTAGATAAAGAAAATAAAGAAAAATTAGGACAAATTCCAAAAAATAGTAGATACTTAATTACTCCACATGATGCATTTCAATATTTCTCGAAAGCATATAAAATTGAAGTAATGGCACCTCAAGGTGTAAGTACAGATTCTGAAGTTGCAAATAAGGAAATAGAAGGAACCGCAAAATTTATTGCAGAACACAAGATAAAAGCGATATTTGCTGAAAGTACAACAAATCCTGAAAGAATGAAAAAATTACAAGATGTTGTAAAATCAAAAGGTTTTGATGTTAAAGTTGTAAGTGGAGATGGTAACGAATTATTCTCCGATTCATTGGCACCAAAAGGTGAAAAAGGTGATAATTTCTTAGATATGTATAGACACAATATTGAATTAATTGTTAATAACTTAAAATAAACGTATATAATAAACATATATATTGCTAAAAAGATTAGATTTGCTATCTTTTAGCTTTCTCCCTATTAAAATTAGATAAAAATAATCCCTACAAAACACTATGATATGCTATTTATAAATTAGATAGGTAAAAAGTACTTATTAAGAAAGTTATAGTTTTATTGGTGTTGTTGGGATTATTTTTATTTATAGCATATTTAAATAATATAAAGAATTAAGAAGTTAAGAATGTTATAATAGTTATAATATAATATAAAGATGGTAAATAATTTAAAATGAGGATAAAATGACAGATATTATTATTAAAGTTGAAAATTTAACTACATCATATTTAGATAAAGTTGCGATAAAAGATATAAATTTAAATATACCTAAAGGAGTTAGATGTGCTATTGTTGGTCCAAATGGAGCGGGCAAATCAACATTGTTAAAATCAATCTTGGGTTTAGTTAAATATGATAATGGAAATGTTGAAGTTTTTGAAAAAACAATAAAGGAAGTAAGTAAAAATATAGCGTATGTACCACAAAAAGGATCGGTAAATTGGGATTTCCCAATATCTGTTTTTGATGTTGTTTTAATGGGAAGATATGCATATATTCCTGTTGGAAGAAGACCATCAAAAAAAGATAAAGAAATAGCAATGAAATCTCTAAAAATAATGAATATGACAGAATTTAAAAATAGACAGATTTCCGAACTTTCTGGAGGACAAAAACAAAGAGTTTTTTTAGCTCGTGCATTATGTCAACAAGTGGATTTATATATGTTGGATGAGCCATTTACCGGAATAGATATAACAACAGAGAAGCTAATTGCTGATAAGTTTTTTGAATTACAAAAATTAGGAAAGACAGTTATTGCTGTTCATCACAATTTGAATACTGTTAAGGATTATTTTGATTATATAGTAGTTTTAAATGAGAAGGTTGTATATAGTGGAAGTATTGATAATCCGGAATTAGATAAAAAATTAGAGATTGCATTTAGGGGTTGATATGGAAATATTAAAAACATATTCTTTTCAGATTGTAGCTATTGGAACTATAATTTTAGCTATTGTTTCTAGCTTTGTTGGAAGTATAAATGTTTATAAGGGACAAAGTTTAATAGGTGATGCTATGGGGCATTCAACATTTTCAGGTATTGTGCTTTCTTTCATATTGTTTTCCAGTAGAAATCCGGTTATTTTATTAGGTGGAGCAATGCTATCAAGTGCAATTTCTTATTATTTAATCCAATTTGGAAGAAAACATTCAAAAATAGGTTTAGATGCTAATATGGCTATATTTTTGTCAGGATTTTTTGGCTTAGGAATGGTTTTAAAATCATATATCCAAGGAAATAAGGCGTTTTCAGGGGTTTCACAAGCTGGATTAGAAAACTATATTTTTGGACAAGCAGCATATTTATTAGAAGAAGATGTTAAGTTGATTTTAATTGCATCTATGATTTGTATTTTTATAATATTATTCTTTTTAAAAGAATTTAAGGTTTATTTATTTGATAAAGAATATGCTAAATTAATTAGAATAAATACGGGATTATTAGATTATTTAATATTATTTATGACTATATTAGTTATTGGAGTGGGAATTAAAGCTGTTGGAGCTGTTTTAATTAGTTCATTTTTAATTATTCCTACCGTAAGTGCCAGTCAATGGACAAATAGATTTTCAATATTGCTTTTGATTAGTTCGGTTTTTGGAGCAATTTCGGCATTTGTAGGAAGTTATGTCTCAACAGTATTTGCTGGCTTTTCAACGGGTCCGTCCATTATATTAATTTCAGGAATTTTATTTGTTATTTCATTTATTTTTGGTCGAAATGGCATAAGAAGAAAGGTGGGGTAAAATGACAGATGCATTATTGGTTTTAATTTTTACTGCCATTTCATGTAGTTTGCTTGGCGTTTTTATGGTTTTAAGAAAATTGTCCATGGTAACAGATGCTATAAGCCATACTG
This sequence comes from Helcococcus ovis, assembly GCF_004524775.2. Taxonomy (NCBI): domain Bacteria; kingdom Bacillati; phylum Bacillota; class Tissierellia; order Tissierellales; family Peptoniphilaceae; genus Helcococcus; species Helcococcus ovis. The sequence goes on from NZ_CP119081.1 coordinate 439,188, forward strand.
TTTTGTTAGGGATAGTTTTAGTATTCTTTTTTGTTAACGACTTAAGATCTCCGCTTTTAATATTTGGAGCAACAGTTATAGGTGTGTTAACGGTTATATTAATTGAATCTTTGGGTAATTTAAATACAATAAAATATGAAGATAGTATAGGTGTTATTTATCCGGTTTTATTTTCAATTGCAGTAATTTTAATTAGTAAGTATTTCAGAGGAGTGCATTTAGATACAGATATTGTATTAGTTGGAGAAGTAATATTTTCAAGTTTAGAACATGTAGAAATTTTAGGTTTCAATATTTCTAAAAGTGTATTGCAATCAGGGATTACGTCTATAGTTGTATTAACATATATTGTTTTGTTATTTAAAGAATTAAAGGCTACTACATTTGATAGAGATTATGCAAAATTAATAGGAATTAATACTTTATTTATATTTTATTCTTTAATGACAATGAGTTCATTTGTATCGGTTATATCTTTTGAAGCTGTAGGAGGAATGCTGGTAATATCATTTTTTATAGCACCTGCAGCAACGGCTTTGATAATAACTAAAGACTTGAAATATACATTATTGTATACAGCAATTATTGCGACTATAAATTGTATAATAGGATATATTTTTTCGCTATATTTAAATGCATCCATGTCAGGAATGTGTTCATTTGTAAATATGCTTACATATATTGTCTTTTTATTATATAATAAATATAGGAATAAAAATAATTAGAATTAGAGAGGGTTCAAATGGAAGTAAATGCACAAAGAGAAGACTATTTAACAACTATTTTCAAATTAAATAGAACAGGTGGAGGTGCAACTAACAAGTCTATAAGTGAATGGCTTGATATTAGCCCTGCTTCTGTAACTGAAATGATAAAAAAATTGAAGACAGATGGTTTATTAAAAGATTCTAAAAAAATAGAACTTTCTGAAGTAGGTGAAAAACTTGCTAAAGATATTCTTTCAAAACATAGACTATGGGAAACATTTTTACAAAACGTTTTAGATTATGATTGGAAAGATGTTCATGAACATGCTAAAAAATTTCAATCTGTTACTAATGATGAATTGTTTAATAGATTAAATAAATATTTAGGATTTCCTGATTATTGTCCACATGGATCAATAATCTATGTAAATAGTGAAGAATCTAATCACGACTTGATTCGTCTTTCAAATGCAACTCCTAATACAGAGTATAGAATTCGTAGAATAAGAGATAATAGAGATTTATTAAACTACGTTGAAAAAATAGGATTCGATATAGGAGATAAAATATTTGTAGAAGGATTTGATCCTTTTGATGATACGGTCATTGTAAATGTTAATGGGAAAAATTTAAGAATTTCTCCTAAAGCTAGTGTAGATATCTATTTAAAAAAATAATGCAGGAGAATAAGTTGAAAAAATTAACTTTAATTGGTGATAGTATAACAGAATATAACTATAGAGCTGCAAAAAATTGGGCAATGTGGTTAGAAGAAAATACTGATTATGAAATACAAAATTTAGGAATTAGTGGAACGGGGTTTTATGTTACAAGTCCATATATCAATAGAATTTCAAAAATAGATAAAGATGTTGATATTATAGGGATGGCAATTTCATTTAATGATTTAAATCATGAAATAACTTTACCATCAGGCACTGCTGATGATGAGGGTAAGGATACATTATGTGGTTGGGCGATAAAATTTTTTGATGAATTAATTTATAATTTTCCTAATACCCCTATAATTGTATATTCTCAAGGCCCATGGCAAAAATATAGACTTGGAGTAAAGGAAAGTGATCAATATTTAAGAAGTATATCTAAAATATGCGAAGACAGAGGATTACCATTTTACACTGATTTATATTTTAAAGGGTCGGTATTAAGACCTTGGATTGAAGAAAATAGAAAAAAATATTTTACATCAGACAACTATGAATTAGGAGATTATGGGGTAGTTGACAATATCCATCCTAATTCATTAGGACATAAAGTTATTTATAAGTATTTAAAACATTTATTTGAAATAAATACAATATAATTTTTCTAAATGTATTATAAAAATATGAAAAATTTTCATTTATTAAGAAAAGTTAATCTTTATAGAAAAAAAGATTGACTTTTTTATTTTTAAATGATACATTTATTAAATACTAATATAAAAAATGATAATGGGTTATTAGGCTAATTTTTCATTTTTAAAAGGTATTTGATAGTTGTAAAACGGCCAAAATCCGCAAAATATACTTAATGAGAGGTGGCATATATGAATAATCATACAACAGTGTATGGTATAAGAAATAGAGAAAGTTTCTCTAGAATTCCAGAAACATTGCAACTACCTAATTTGTTAGACATTCAAAAAGGTAGTTATGAGTGGTTTTTAAAACACGGATTAAAAGAAGTGTTTGAAGATATATCTCCAATTGTAGACCATTCAGGAAATATACATTTACAATTTTTAGATTATCATTTTGATGAAAAACCAAAATATTCAGAACAGGAATCTAAAGATAGAGATGCAAACTATGCTAAAAAAATGAAAGTAAATGTACGTCTTATAATTTTAGAAGATGGAAAAACTAAAGAAATAAAAGAAGAAGAAGTTTTAATGATGGATGATTTTCCACTTATGACTGATAATGGTACATTTATTATAAATGGTGCAGAAAGGGTAGTTGTATCTCAATTAGTTAGATCACCGGGAGTATATTACAGTGAAGATTTTGATAAAAACGGAAAAAAAACAATTTCTTCTACGATTATTCCTAATAGAGGAGCATGGATTGAATATGATACAGATGCATATGGTGCTTTGACAATTAGAATTGATAGAACAAGAAAATTACCAGCTACTACATTAATTAGAGCTCTTATTTTAGATAATAATGATGAAATAAAAGAAGTATTTGGTGAATCGGAAGTTTTAGGTGAAACATTAGAAAAAGAAGTTTCAAGGTCTAAAGAAGAAGCATTGATTGAAATTTACAAAAAATTAAAACCGGGAGATCCTGCATCAGTAGAAGCTGCAAGTTCTTTGTTACATAATCTATTTTTTGATACAAGAAGATATGATTTATCAAAGGCGGGCAGATATACATTTAACAAAAAATTAGCAATAAGAAGCAGAATTAGGGAAAAATATGCAGCTAACGATATTGTTGATGAATATGGTGAAATTTTGGCATCCAAGGGAGAATTTATTACTCTAGAAAAAGCAATTGAAATTGAAAATGCAGGTATAAATTCTGTAGATATTAAAGTTTCCGAAGACAGCTCTGAAATAGTTAGAGTTGTAGGTAATCATTATGTTGATATAAAACAATTTGAAGAAATAAAGGATCTTGATTTATCAGAATTAAGGTTATCGGAAAAAGTTTTTTATCCAGAAATGAAGAAAATTATTGAATCATTTACAGATGATATGACTGATAAGCAAAAAGTTAAATTAATTTCTGATAATAAGGAATTAATTTCTTCAAATACAATAACAATGGAAGATATTATTGCAAGTTTTTCATATCAATTAAACTTATACCAAGGGGTTGGGAAAATTGATGATATAGATCACTTGGGAAATAGAAGAGTTAGATCTGTGGGTGAATTATTACAAAATCAATTTAGAATTGGTCTTTCAAGAATGGAAAGAGTAATAAGAGAAAGAATGACAACATCTGATCCTAATATGTTAACTCCAAAAGGATTATTAAATAATAGACCAGTTTCAGCTGCAATTAAAGAATTCTTCGGTTCATCACAATTATCTCAATTTATGGATCAAACAAACCCTATTTCAGAATTAACGCATAAGAGAAGACTATCTGCTTTAGGACCTGGTGGTTTGTCAAGAGACAGGGCAGGTTATGAAGTTCGTGACGTTCATACTTCACATTACGGTAGAGTATGTCCAATTGAAACACCTGAAGGACCAAATATCGGTTTGATTACATCTTTAACAACATATGGAAGAATTAATGACTATGGATTTATTGAAACACCATATAGAAAGGTTGAAAAAGGGACCGGTAGGGTAACGTCTGAAATCCACTATTTAACAGCTGATGAAGAAGATATCTACATAAAAGCTCAAGCTAATGAACCTTTAGATGAAAATGGTGTATTTATAAATGAAAGAGTTTCCTCAAGAGGTATAAATGCGGTTAATGACGTTTATCCAAAAGAGGAAATAGATTATATGGATGTTTCACCACAACAAATAGTTTCAGTAGGGGCATCATTGATTCCATTCTTAGAAAATGACGATGCAACTCGTGCATTGATGGGTGCAAACATGCAAAGACAAGCTGTGCCTTTATTAAAATCAGAAGCTCCAATTATAGCAACCGGTATAGAGTATAGAACAGCTAAAGACTCAGGAGTTGTAATTGTTGCTAAAAATTCTGGTACAGTAAAATACGTAGGGGATGAAAGAATTCAAATTGAAAAAGACATCCCTGATGAAAATGGAAAATATGATGAATATACAGTACTAAAATTTAAGAGAGCCAACCAAGGTACAACATTTAACCAAAGACCAATTGTTAAAATCGGTCAACACGTTGAAGCTGGAGAAATAATTTCAGATGGACCTTCAACAGATTTAGGAGAATTAGCTTTAGGTAAAAACATCTTGATAGCATTTATGACATGGGAAGGTTACAATTATGAAGATGCCATGTTATTAAATGAAAAATTGGTTATTGATGATGTTTTAACATCTGTTCATATCGAAGAACACACAGCTGAGGCTAGAGAAACAAAATTAGGACCTGAAGATATCACTAGAGATATACCAAGTATTGGTGATGATATGAGAAAAGATTTAGATCAAGATGGTATTATAAGAATCGGTGCTGAAGTACAAGCTGGAGATATCTTAGTTGGTAAAGTAACTCCAAAAGGAGAAACAGAATTATCACCGGAAGAAAGATTATTAAGGGCTATCTTTGGCGAAAAAGCTAGAGAAGTTAGAGATACTTCTTTAAGAGTTCCTCACGGTGAAGCCGGTGTTGTTGTTGATATTAAGAAATATTCAAGAGATAATGGAGATGAATTAGCTCCGGGAATTAATCAAGTTATAAGGGTTTATATTGCAACAAAGAGAAAGATTTCTGTTGGAGATAAGATGTGTGGTCGTCACGGTAATAAAGGGGTTGTATCAAGAATATTGCCAATTGAAGATATGCCATTTTTACCAAATGGGGATCCGGTTCAAATAGTTTTAAATCCATTAGGGGTGCCTTCACGTATGAATATTGGACAAGTACTAGAAGTTCACCTGGGTATGGCTGCGAAAAAACTGGGATGGCATGTAGCTACTCCGGTATTTGATGGGGCTTCAGATAAAGATATTGAAGAAGCTTTAGAAGCGGCAGGATATAGCAAAACAGGTAAAATTCAGCTTAGAGATGGTAGAACGGGAGAAACATTTGCAAATAATGTTACAGTAGGTTATATGTATATGTTGAAACTTCACCATCTAGTTGATGAAAAAATTCACGCAAGATCTACGGGACCATATTCTCTTGTAACACAACAACCATTGGGTGGTAAAGCACAATTTGGTGGACAAAGATTTGGAGAAATGGAAGTTTGGGCATTAGAAGCTTATGGGGCAGCACATACATTACAAGAAATGTTAACTGTAAAATCAGATGATATTATCGGCAGAGTTAAGACGTATGAAGCAATTGTAAAAGGTGAAAATATTCCGGAACCGGGTACACCTGAATCATTCAAGGTTTTAACTAAAGAATTACAATCATTAGCATTGAATGTAAAATTATTAGATGAAAAAGGCGAAGAAGTTATTTTAGCTGAAAATACAGAAGAAAATGATGATTATCGTCAAATCGAAAGAATGGTTGAAGATAAAGAAGATTATCCAGAACAATCATTTATAAATTAAGAATAACAGAAAGGAGCATTTCTTAATGGCAAGTTTTAAAGCGATGCAAGTTGGTTTAGCTTCTCCGGACATGATTAGAGATTGGTCAAGAGGAGAGGTAAAAAAACCTGAAACAATTAACTACAGAACATTAAAGCCAGAAAGAGAAGGTCTATTTTGTCAAAAAATATTTGGACCAATCAAAGACTATGAATGTGCTTGCGGTAAATATAAAAGAATAAGATATAAAGGCGTAGTATGTGAAAAATGTGGTGTTGAAGTTACGAAGTCAAAAGTTAGACGTGAAAGAATGGGACACATTGAATTAGCTACACCTGTATCTCATATTTGGTACTTCAAAGGAATTCCTTCAAGAATGGGATTACTGTTAGATATGAGTCCAAAATCTTTAGAAAAAGTTTTATATTTTGCAAATTATATTGTAACTGATCCGGGGGATTGTGATGAAGTTTCATATAAACAGGTATTAACTGAAACGGAATATAATAAATTGTATATTGAATATGGTGATGATTTTACTGCTTCAATGGGTGCGGAAGCAATTGAAAAATTACTGTCAGATATAAATTTAGAAGAGTTACATGCAGAATTAACAGAAGAGTTAGAAACAGCTTCCGGTCAAAAAAGAGTAAGAATATACAGAAGACTTGAAGTAATAGAATCATTCTTGCAATCAAAAAACAGACCTGAATGGATGTGTTTACATGTTTTACCTGTTATTCCACCCGATTTAAGACCTATGGTTCAATTAGAAGGTGGTAGATTTGCTACATCAGACTTGAATGATTTATATAGAAGAGTAATAAATAGAAATAATAGATTAAAGAGATTGTTAGAAATTGGAGCTCCTGATATCATTGTAAGAAATGAAAAAAGAATGCTTCAAGAATCAGTAGATGCTTTAATTGATAATGGTAGAAGAGGTAAACCGGTTACTGGAGCTTCAAATAGACCATTAAAATCATTATCCGATATGTTAAAAGGTAAAACAGGTAGATTTAGACAAAACTTATTAGGTAAGAGGGTTGACTACTCTGGTCGTTCGGTAATCGTTGTTGGACCGGAATTAGAATTTTACCAATGTGGTTTACCAAAATATATGGCATTAGAATTATTTAAGCCATTTATTATGGAAAGATTAGTTTCTAAATATGAAGCTAAAAATATTAGATCTGCTAAAAAATTAATTGATAGAAAAGACCCTATTGTATGGGGAGCATTAGAAGAAGTAATTAAGGATCATCCGGTATTACTTAACCGTGCACCTACACTTCACAGATTAGGGATTCAAGCTTTTGAACCGGTATTAGTAGAAGGAAAAGCTATTAAATTACATCCTCTTGTATGTACAGCTTATAATGCTGACTTTGATGGGGATCAAATGGCTGTTCACGTACCATTATCAGCAGAAGCTCAAGCGGAAGCTAGATTATTAATGATGAGCACAAATAATATTTTGGCTCCAAAAGATGGTAAACCTATTACAACACCTACACAAGATATGGTTTTGGGTTCATATTATTTGACATCAGAATTTACAGTAGAAGATACAGACTATGTATTTAGTGATTACGATGAAATGATTAAAGCTTTAGAAAATAAAATAATTCATTTACATTCCAGAATTGGTGTAAAGATTAAAAAAGATGAAAAAGATAAAGGTAAGGTTGTAAGATCAACAGTAGGTAGATTTATCTTTAATAGTGAAATTCCTCAAGATTTAGGATTTGTCGATAGAAATAAAGATCCATATTCATTAGAAGTAGATGTTCTTGTAGATAGTAAAATGTTGTCTAAAATTATAGATAAAGCATTCCATAAATATGGAAATATAAGAACTGCAAGATTATTAGATTATATTAAGAAAACAGGATATAATTATTCAACAAAAGCCTCAATTTCAATTGGTATGGCGGATGTTATAACTCCTGATGATAAAGAAGCTATAATTAAAGCTGCGGATGATAAGATTGTTGAAATTGAAGAATATACAAATATGGGATTATATACTGAAGAAGAAAGATATAATCAAGTAATTAAAACATGGGAACAAGCTACAGAAGATGTAACAAAAGCTCTAATGGAAAACTTAGATAGTACAAATACAATAGCTATCATGGCTAACTCCGGAGCTAGAGGTAGTGTTAGACAAATAAGACAACTTGGTGGTATGCGTGGACTTATGGCATCAACAACCGGTAGAACAATTGAAATTCCGGTTAAAGCTAATTTCCGTGAAGGTTTATCGGTACAAGAGTTCTTTATCTCAACACACGGTTCTAGAAAAGGACTTTCAGATACTGCTATTAGAACTGCTGACTCAGGTTATCTAACAAGAAGACTTGTAGATGTTTCTCAAGATGTAATTATTAGAGAAGATGATTGTGGTACGGATTCATATATTACAGTTAAGGATATACTTGAAGGTAAAGAAGTTATCGAAAAGTTAAGAGATAGAATTGTTGGTAGAACATCATTTGAAGATATATTAAATCCTGTTACAGGACAAATTATTGTTCATAAAAATGAAATAATTACTGAAGAAATGGCTGATGAAATTACTAAAGAACATGTAATGGAAAAATTTGGTGGGGATTCAGAAATTATTCAAATTAAAGAAGTTAAAATTAGATCGGCACTTGAATGTAAATCGGAATTTGGCGTATGTTCAAAATGTTACGGTAGAAATTTAGCTACAGGTAAGGAAACAAACATTGGAGAAGCGGTAGGTATTGTTGCTGCTCAATCAATTGGTGAACCCGGTACACAGCTTACAATGCGTACGTTCCACTCTGGTGGGGTTGCCGGAGGAGGAGCTATTACTCAGGGGCTTCCTAGGGTTGAAGAATTATTTGAAGCGAGAAGACCAAAGGGGCAAGCTATTATTGCTAAAAATTCCGGAACTGTTACTGTTGACGATAGTGAAGAAAGAATTAAAATCTTTATTAATGATGGTGAGGAAACATCTAAATATATTTTGCCTTTCAATGTAAATCCTAAACAGGGGATAGTTGATGGTGGACATATCGAAAAGGGTGATAAAATTACCGAAGGTTCTATAAATCCACATGAATATCTAGAATTATTAGGAACTCAAGCTGTTCAAGACTATATAATTAAAGAAATTCAAAAAGTTTATAGATTACAAGGGGTAGATATTGATGATAAACATATTGAAATTATCATTAAACAAATGCTACAAAAAGTTAATATTACTGAAAGTGGAGATTCTGAATTCCTAGTAGGAACAATGCCAAATAGAAGACACGTCGATAATAGAAATAAAGAATTAATTGAACAAGGTAAAAAACCGGCAGAATACGAATATGTGTTGCTTGGTATTACCAAAGCAAGTATAGCTTCAGATTCATTCTTATCGGCTGCATCATTCCAAGAAACAACAAGAGTATTAACTGATGCTTCAATAAAAGCTAAGACGGATGATTTAGTCGGATTAAAAGAAAATATAATTATTGGTAAGTTAATTCCGGCTGGTACAGGTCTAAGTAAATATTCAACGATTTTAGAAGAAGAAAAAGAAGAAATAAGTACTGAAAAATAGTACAAAAGTTGACATAAATTAATAGTTTTGATAAAATATATTAGTCAGTGGGCATATTATATTTAAATATAATATGTCCATTGATTAAGACTATTTCAACATATGTTGATATATAAATTTAAGTAAAAGGAGGTGCAAGAATGCCTACAATTAACCAACTAATTAGGAACAATAGAAAGAGTGAAAGCAAAAAGTCAAATACTCCTGCTTTAGGTTATAATTTTAATACTCTAAGAAAGAAAAATACTCAAGTAAATTCTCCTCAAAAGAGAGGTGTATGTACATCAGTTAGAACAACAACACCTAAAAAACCTAACTCAGCTTTACGTAAGATTGCCAGAGTAAGATTGACAAATGGAGCGGAAGTTCTATCATATATTCCTGGTATCGGACACAACTTACAAGAACACTCTGTTGTACTTATAAGAGGTGGTAGAGTAAAAGACTTACCTGGGGTAAGATACCACATTATTAGAGGAACATTGGATACAGCTGGAGTTTCAGGAAGAAAACAAGCTAGATCTAAATATGGTGCTAAGAAGGCTTAATAGCACAAAAATATAAAATAAAAAAATTAAGTGCTTTTGTTTAGATTTATATATCAGCAAGCACTATCGATGAAAAATCGAGTACCAATGAATTATTATATGGTAAGGAGGGAAGAACAGTGCCAAGAAAAAATAGTGTACCTAAAAGGGACGTACTACCAGATCCAATATATGGAGATAAAGTAGTAACTAAGCTAATCAATAATGTTATGCTTGACGGTAAAAAAGGTGTTGCTCAAAAAATTGTTTATTCTGCATTTGAAAAATTAGCAGAAACAACAGGTGAAGATGCACTTGAAGTTTTCCAAAAAGCTTTGCAAAATGTTATGCCGCTTTTAGAAGTTAAAGCAAGAAGAATAGGTGGGGCAACATACCAAGTTCCTATGGAAGTAAGACCTGCAAGAAGACAAACTTTAGCTTTAAGATGGTTAGTAACATATTCAAGAGCTAGAGGCGAAAAAACAATGATGGAAAGACTAAGCAAGGAAATTTTAGACGCAGCAAATAATACCGGATCAAGCGTAAAGAAAAAAGAAGAAATGCACAGAATGGCTGAAGCTAATAGAGCTTTTGCACATTTCAGATATTAATATAAATTAATAAGGAGAAAGAAGTGCCAGATATTAGTTTAGAAAAAATTAGAAATGTTGGGATAATGGCTCACATAGATGCTGGTAAAACAACAGTAACAGAGCGTATATTATTCTATACAGGTAAAATTCATAAAATGGGTGATACTCACGAAGGGACTGCGGTTATGGACTCCATGGCTCAGGAACAAGAAAGAGGTATCACAATTGCTTCAGCTGCAACAACAGCATACTGGAAAAATCATAAAATTAATATTATCGACACACCAGGGCACGTTGACTTTACAGTTGAGGTAGAAAGATCTTTAAGAGTTCTTGATGGATCAGTTGCATTATTTGACGCTAAGAGTGGGGTAGAACCTCAATCAGAAACAGTTTGGAGACAAGCTGATAAATATGGTGTTCCAAGAATTTGTTATATTAATAAGATGGATGCAACAGGTGCTGACTTTATAATGTCAGTAAATACAATTAGAGATAAATTAAAAGCTAATGCAGTTCCAGTTCAATTACCAATCGGTAATGCACATACATTTAGAGGTATTATTGATTTAATTGAAATGGATGCAGTTGTTTACGATGAAAATGATGAAACAGGAGAATCAGCAAAAGTTGTTGAAATTCCAGAAGACCAATTGGAATTAGCAAAAGAATACAGAAATCAATTAATAGAAGCTGTATCAGATTCAAACGAAGAAATTATGATGAAATTCTTAGAAGAAGAAGAAATTACAGTTGAAGAGTTAAGAGATGCTGTAAGAGTTTCAACAATTAATAGAGATATCTATCCTGTATTATGTGGTTCAGCATACAAGAAGAGAGGTGTTCAATCTCTTATCGATGCTATGGTATATTACTTACCGTCACCAGTGGATGTACCTGCTATTAAAGGTACAAAACCAAAGAAAACAGAAGAAGAAGAAACTATAGAAGATGAAAGACATCCAAGTGTTGAAGAACCATTCTCAGCTTTAGCATTTAAGGTTGTGGCTGACCCATTTGTAGGTAAATTAACTTACTTTAGAGTTTATTCAGGTCACATTGAATCAGGTTCATATGTATATAACTCAACAAAAGGTAAGAGAGAAAGATTAGGACGTATCCTAGAAATGCACTCAAACCAAAGAACAGAGTTAGATCATATTTCTGCAGGTAATATCGGAGCAGCAATTGGATTAAAAGATACAACTACAGGTGATACATTATGTGATCAAGATAATCAAATTATCTTAGAAAACATGGAATTCCCAGAACCGGTTATTTCTGTTGCTATTGAACCTAAGACAAAAGCATCTCAAGAAAAGATGGGTATTGCTTTGGGTAAATTAGCAGAAGAGGATCCAACATTTAAGACATATACAAACCAAGAAACCGGCCAAACAATCATAGCAGGTATGGGTGAGTTGCACTTAGAAATTATCGTAGATAGATTGTTAAGAGAATTTAAAGTTGAAGCTAATGTAGGTAATCCGCAAGTTTCATATAGAGAATCTATTACTAAAGAAGCAGAAGCTGAAGGTAAATTTGTACGTCAATCCGGTGGTCGTGGTCAATATGGTCACGTAAGACTAAGAGTTAAACCAAATGAACCGGGTAAAGGTATAGAATTTATCGATAATATTGTCGGTGGGGTTGTTCCTAGAGAATATATAGGTTCTGTAGAAAAAGGTGTTAGAGAAGCTTGTGAAGCTGGTGTATTGGCAGGATATCCAATATTAGATATTATTGTTACTTTATACGATGGATCATATCACGAAGTTGACTCATCAGAAATGGCTTTCCAAGTTGCAGGGGCTATGGGATTAAGAGCAGCTGTAGAAAAAGCTGGTCCAGCTTTATTAGAACCTATCGAAAAAGTTGAGATTGTTACTCCGGAAGAATATCTTGGAGATGTTATGGGTGACGTTTCATCAAGAAGAGGTAGACTTGATGGTATGGGAACAAGAGAAGGTGTTCAAATCGTTGATGCATTTATTCCATTATCGGAAATGTTTGGATATGCAACATCATTACGTTCAAACACACAAGGACGTGCAACATACTCAATGCAATTTGACCACTATGAACAAGTTCCAAATAGTATAAAAGAAAAAGTATTAGAAGGCAAAAAGTCATAATAAAAAATTAGGAGGAAAAAATGGCTAAAGAAAAATTTATTAAAGACAAACCACACGTAAACGTTGGTACAATCGGTCACGTAGACCACGGTAAAACAACAACAACAGCTGCTATTACTCTTGTATTAAACAAGAGAAATGGTACAGGTACATTTGTTGATTATGCAAATATTGATAAAGCACCTGAAGAAAGAGAAAGAGGTATTACAATCAATACTTCTCACGTTGAATATGAAACAGCAAAAAGACACTATGCTCACGTAGACTGTCCAGGACACGCTGACTATGTAAAGAACATGATTACTGGTGCTGCTCAAATGGACGGTGCTATCTTAATCGTATCAGCAGCTGATGGTCCAATGCCTCAAACAAGAGAACACATCTTATTAGCAAGACAAGTTGGGGTTCCAAAAATTGTAGTATTCTTAAACAAAGAAGATCAAGTTGACGATCCAGAATTAATCGAATTAGTAGAAATGGAAGTTAGAGAAATGTTATCAGAATATGATTACGATGGAGATAACACACCATTTGTAGTAGGTTCAGGATTAAAAGCTTTACAAGAACCAGATGGAGAATGGGGAGATAAAATCGTTGCATTAATGGATGCAGTTGATGAATGGATTCCAACACCAGAAAGAGATAATGATAAACCATTTATTATGCCAGTTGAAGACGTATTTTCAATTACAGGTAGAGGTACAGTAGCTACAGGTAGAGTTGAAAGAGGTGTTGTTAAAGTTGGTGATAGTGTAGAAATCGTTGGTTTAGTAGACAAACCTCAAACAGTTGTTGTTACTGGGGTAGAAATGTTTAGAAAACAATTAGACTTAGCAGAAGCTGGAGATAATATCGGTGCTCTATTAAGAGGGGTTACAAGAGATGATATCGAAAGAGGTCAAGTTTTAGCAAAACCAGGTACAATTCACCCACATACAAAATTTGAAGGCGAAGTATACGTATTAACAAAAGAAGAAGGTGGTAGACATACTCCATTCTTCTCAGGATATAGACCACAATTCTATTTAAGAACAACAGACGTTACAGGTGATATCAAATTAGCTGACGGTGTTGAAATGGTTATGCCTGGAGATAACGCAACATTTACAATCACATTAATTTCTCCAATCGCTATCGAAGAAGGATTAAGATTTGCGATCAGAGAAGGTGGTAGAACAGTTGCTTCAGGTGTTGTATCAAAAATTATTGAATAGTAAACATTTAAAAGTATCAGAAGAAATTCTGGTACTTTTTTTTTATTTAAGATATAATAGTAAAAGATTAATTTTTGGAGAGTATTATGGCGAAATTATATTTTAGATATGGTGCAATGAATTCGGGAAAGTCAACTTCACTAATGCAAGTAGCACACAATTATGAAGAAAGAGGAATGAAAGTAAGGTTACTAAAACCTTCAATTGATTCTAAAGGTGATGATAAACTTGTTTCAAGACTTGGAGTTACAAGAAAAGTTGATTACATTGTAAAAGAAGATGATGATTTATTTGAAAATTTTTCTAAAATTGAAAATGGAGAAAATATTTCATGTGTGTTAGTTGATGAAGTACAATTTTTGAATAGTAGACAAATTGATCAATTAATGAAAGTTGCAGTTATAAAGGATATTCCTGTTATATGTTATGGACTTAGAACTGATTTTCAAACTAATGGATTTGAAGGTTCATCAAGATTACTTTTAATAGCTCATTCTGTAGAAGAATTAAAGACTATTTGCAGATGTGGAAAGAAGGCAGTTTTTAATGGAAGAAAGATTGATGGTCTTTTTGTATTTGAGGGTAGTCAAATTGCAATTGATGGGGAACATGAAGTAGAATATGAATCGATGTGTGCTAAATGTTATTTTGATAGATTAGAAGAGGAAAAACAAAGGAATAGTGATAAACAGCAAGTGATTGATAAAATTATTTAATATAAAAAGGTGTTGACTTTTCAACACCTTAATTTTTTATAATTTAGATAATTCTAAAGAAAATACATTCAACATTTTAATTACGTTTTTTAATGTTATATCATTAATATCCTTCATAGGATTAAATTCAACGAAGTCAATAGAACGCACCAATTTTGTTTGTATTATTGATTTTATGAGTTTTTCAGATTGTTCTATATTCATTCCGTCTTTTTCGGGCGTACCGGTTCCGGGAACAAGTTTCTCGTCCAAAGAATCTATATCATAACTTAGGTGTATATTTTTTGTATTTTTTTCTTTTAATTTTAGCAACAATTCTTCGATACAAGCTTCTATACCTTTTTCTTTAATATCATTCATATACCAAACATTAACATTGTGTTTTTCTAAAATTCCATATTCTCCATCATCAACACTCCTTGCTCCTAATATATAAACATTATTGCCATTGATTTTTTTTCCATTAAATAAAATGTTATTTAACTCTGTATTTCCTTCACCTAAAGAAATACTTAATGGCATTCCATGTATATTTGCAGATGGAGAGGTTTCTATTGTGTTTATATCCGTATGAGCATCAATCCAAATTACAGCTAAATCTTTATTATGAAATTTAGATGTTGCGGCAATGGATCCTATGCCTAAAGAATGATCTCCTCCTAAAACAAATGGTAAAATACCTTCTTTCAATGTTTCATATAACTTATTTGCAAGATCTTTATTTGCGTCGAGTATACCTTTATAGTATTTTAATTTTTTACTTGTAGCAAATTTTTCCTGCTCACTATATTTATCTACATTAGTGTTAAATATTTTTTTAATTATATTACCTTTTTTTTCAAAAATATCAATTATATTATTTTGTATCATTGTATCAGGACCAAGTTCAACTCCAGGTCTGTCAGAACCATAGAAAATTGGAACTTTTATAAAATTGATTTTCATATTTTCTCCGTAAAATTTATTATAATATGTAGTATAATATATATTATACTACATAAAATTTTTTTAGGAGCAAAAATGAAAAAATTAAATGATATTATCGAAATTTTAAAAAAATTTAGTTTATTTATAGGTTCTAATATAGAAGATAGAGATATAGAAGAAATTACTTATGATTCCAGAAATGTTAAAAACAATACATTATTTTTTTGTAAAGGATTAAATTTTAAGGAAGAATATTTATTGTCATCAAAAGAAACCGGTGCTGTATGTTATGTTTCAGAGAAAAAATATGATGTTGATATGCCTTATATTTTAGTTAATGATATAAGAATAGCAATGATGGAAATTTCTAGATTTTTTTATGATTATCCTGATAGAAAAATAAAAACTATCGGTGTTACCGGTACAAAAGGCAAATCTACTACGGTAATGTATATTAAAAATATTTTAGATGAATATTTACGTAAAAATTCAAAAAAACCTGCCGGATTAATTTCATCAATTGATGTTTATGATGGTATATCAAAAATTGGAGCATCTTTAACTACACCGGAAGCTATTGATTTATATAGATATATTAAAAATGCTGTTGATTCAGGGTTAGAATATATGATAATTGAAACATCATCACAAGCATTAAAATATTATAGGGCGAATAATTTAGATTATGACGTTACAGTTTTTTTAAATATTGGAGAGGATCATGTAAGTCCATTAGAACATGATTCTTTTGAAGATTATTTTAGTTCAAAGTTGAAAATATTTACAAATAGCAAATTTTCCATTTATAATAAAGAAATGGATTATGTAGATAAAGTTGAAAAAATCATAAGAGAAAAAAATCTAGACTCAAGGACATTTTCAAAGAAAGAAAATTCAGATATAAACTTATTAGATTATGAGTTTAAAAATAATTATTTGGAATTTAAAATTAAATACAAAAATAAAATTGAAAAATACGAAATTCACCAATTTGCGACTTATAATATAGAAAATGCAATGGCTGCAATTTTAGTTTCTAAACATTTTGATGTTGATTATGATTCGATCTTTAATGGATTAAAAACAACAGAAGTGGATGGGAGAGAAAGTATATTTATATCAAATGATGAAAAATATGTATTGTATGTTTCCTATGCACATAATGAATTGAGTTTCCAAAAAACTTATGATTTCATTAAAGAAAGATTTAAAAATTATAGTATAATTTCAATTTATGGTATAAGTGGTAATGTTGCTGAAAATAGATTAAACGGATTAGTAAAGACATCAACTAAAGTTTCAGATTATATATATATTGTACCAGAGGATTCTGGATATACTTCTTATGATGATATTTCTAAAAAAATAATTAATAAGATAAGTCCGATTACAAGTAATTATATGAAAATGGATGATAGGGAAGAAGCTATTAGATATGCTTTTGAAAATTCCGGTGATAAAACAGTTATATTTATTGCAGGCAAAGGAAATGAAGATTTTCAAAAAATTAATGGAAAAAAAATAAAAATAAAAAGCGATTATCAAGTAGCAAAGGAAATAATGAAAGATTATAATTTAAGAGATTAAGAGTATATTATGAAAAAAAATTTTATTAATAACATAAAAAAAATTAAATCAAATAAAGAATTAATATGGGCATTTTTAAAATATCAAATTATAACTAAAATTTTTTTGATATTGGTAATTTTTCCAGTCTTAAAATATCTTTTAAGATTAGTATTATTGTCAATGGGCAGAAGGTCATTAACAAGTGGAGATTTTGTTAGTGGTTTATTAAGTTTTAGAGGTACCGGTATTCTTATATGTACCTTACTTATTATTTTCTTTTTAACAATTTTTGATATAAATACTTTTATAGTATCAAGTGCATTGTATAAAGAAAATAAATTTAATCCGGGCTTAAGAAATATGATTTTACTTGGAATTAAATCATTTAAAAATTTATTGAATATTTCAGGAGTTTTTATAGCTATTTATGTAGCTTTAGCTTTTTCCTTATTAGGATTTAGGATAATATACACTCCTATTAAAAATTTTCAAATACCAAATTTTATTAAAGAATTTTTATTCTCCAATGATATATATTTTTTAGCATATTATATAATTGGTTTTATTATAATAATTACTCTAATAATTTATATATTTACTTTTCATTTTTTAACTATAGAGGATATGTCTTTAGTTGATGCCATGAAGAGCTCTCGAAAATTAATATTAGAAAATAAAAAAGATTTTATTATAAGGTTTATCATACTTAAGATGTTAATGTGGTTTATAGTATATGTAGGATTTAACTTTTTAATTTTAACAATTATTAATTATATTAATAGCTTAAATATTTCTATGTTTATATCAAGGGTATTTACCATATTTTTATCTTTTAGTTTATATCAATTTTTGACGTTAGTTATACTTATGATAGCACCATATTTTATAAGTGAATTAACAAATCTTTATTATGATTATAGAAAAAATAATCTTGATAATGAAAAATTTATAAAATATTACTCTATAGAAAAACAAAATGTAAAAAGCAAGATAGATTTTAAGAAATATGGAATTATTTTTGGTGTAGGGTTATTTGTATTTAATGTTTTATTTTCTATAATAAATTCTTATTTTTTTGATAATTTATATAGAGAATCTAGTGTGATAAATATTGTTGCACATAGAGCGGGTGGATTTTTAGAAGTTGAAAATAGTATAGAAGGGCTGAAAAAGGCAATAGAATTTAAGGCAGCTTATAGTGAAATAGATGTTCAAAGAACCAAAGATGGACATTATATTATTAATCATGATAATACATTAAATAGATTAACAGGGGTAGATTTAAAATCAAGCCAATTAAATTTAAAAGAAATCAAAAAATTAAATTTAAAAACAAGTTCGAATTCTTTTAAGAAGGGGCAAAAGATTGCTACAATAGAAGAAATGTTGGATGTATCAAAGGGAAAAATTAAATTATTAATTGAGTTGAAGGGTGCTACTGCTGATAAAAAGATGGTTGATGATTTAGTAAAAATTGTTAAAGAAAGAGATATGATAAATGAAACTGTATTAATATCTTTAGACTATAATTTAATTAAATATATTGAAGAAAAATATCCTGAAATTTATAGCGGATATTTGTACTATTTTTCATTTGGTGATTTAAGTGATTTAAAATGTGATTATTTCTTAATGGAAGAAAATCAGGTGACAGAATCATCTTTAGAAAAAATAAAATTGATGGGTAAAAAGGCTATGGTTTGGACTGTCAATAGTTATTATAATATGAAAAAGTTTACTAATATGAGTTTAGACGGTATTATAACAGATAGGGTCGAAGAATTAAAAAATCTTAAGGAAATCTTAAGTAAGAGAAGTGATTTTGAAATTATTTTAGATAATTTCTTATTTAATTAATAAAATATAAAAAACTGTATTAATCTTTCACTAAAAAGTAATTGATAATACAGTTTTTACATTTTATTTTACAATCCCATTTTCATCTACTAAAATACATTCAATTCCAAAAAGTTTAAGAGATTCAATTATTTCTGGATCTGCATCAGAATTAGTAATTAAAATATCTACATCTCTTACATCTCCTGATACAAATGCACTTTTATGATTCAATTTAGAGCTGTCAACACATAATATAACTTTGTTAGCTCTTTCAATCATTGCTTTGTTGATTGCTACTTCATCAATATTAGCTGTTGTAATGCCTTCAGTAATGTGAAATCCACTTGCTCCTAAAATTGCTTTATTTGCCTGAGTATTTATTATATTATTTAGTGCGAATTCTCCCGTTAAAGCAGATTTTGGTTTTTTTATTTCTCCGCCGGTTAAAATTATTTTTATTTTAGGTAATGTATGCATGGTTAAAACATTTCCATTATTAGTAATTACTGATACAAACTTTGAAGGTTCTATATATTTTATACTTTGTATACTTGTATATGC
This sequence comes from Helcococcus ovis, assembly GCF_004524775.2. Taxonomy (NCBI): domain Bacteria; kingdom Bacillati; phylum Bacillota; class Tissierellia; order Tissierellales; family Peptoniphilaceae; genus Helcococcus; species Helcococcus ovis. The sequence goes on from NZ_CP119081.1 coordinate 458,729, forward strand.
CGAATTTATAAAAATTATATCGTCATCATTTATTAGTGTCGCAGCTATTTTAGCAATTTGATTTTTTTTGTTTTCCGTTATAGATTTTCGTATTTCATTTGAACTTATAGCTGAAACATATCCATGGTATTTATATATTAAATTTTTATTATGTAGATACTCAATATCCCTTCTAATAGTTGGAAGGGAAACGTTTAATTTTTCTGCTAGATTAATATTTGTTGATTTTTTTAATTCATTTATTAATAGTAATAAATTTTTTCTTCTTTTATTAATTATATCTTTGCTATGTTTCATAATTTTCCTTTTAAATAATGTAATGAGGTTTAAATCTGTATTTTTATTAGATTATACTCTTTGAAAATATTTTAGTCAAATATTAAAAATAATTAATAATAAGGTTTTCGTATTTAATATTTCAAAAGAACATAAAAAATAATCGAAACTTATTTATATTTTCTTTTTTATTCAAAAGAAAATAAAAAAGAAAAATTTTATGTTTTTATTTAAATAAAATAATTGACTTAAAGAAAGAAATGTTTTACAATCCATTTGTAAAGGTAATCATAAAATTATTAGGAGGGTATTATGTCAAAAATTGATGAAATTACAAGGGAGTCATGGATACTAAAAACATTTCCTGAATGGGGTACATGGCTAAATGAAGAAATAGAAAACGAAATTGTTGCTGAAAATAAAGTTGCTATGTGGTGGCTTGGAAATATGGGATTATGGGTTAAATCTCATGGGGGAGCAAATTTGTGTGTGGACTTATGGGTTCAAACAGGAAAAAAGACTCAAAAAAATAAACTTATGAAAGAAAAACATCAACATCAAAGAGCAGTTGGATGTGTAGCACTTCAACCAAATTTAAGAACAACACCATGTGTTATTGATCCATTTGCAATTAAGGAATTAGATGCTATAATATCTACACATTCGCATAGTGATCATATTGATATAGATGTTGCAGCTGCAATAATGCAAAATACTAAAGATACGAAATTTATCGGACCTAAAAGCTGTACTGATATTTGGAGAAAGTGGGGTGTTCCTGAAGAAAGACTTGTTACAGTGAAACCTGGTGATGAATTTGAAATAAAAGATACGAAACTTAAAGTATTTGATTCATTTGATAGAACTATGCTTTTAACTGTAGATGAAGATGTTGTATTAAAAGATAATATGCCACCTGAAATGTCAGAATTAGCAGTTAATTATTTAATAGAAACAAGTGGCGGAAATATTTATCACGCAGGCGATTCACATCATTCAAACTATTTTGTAAAACATGGTAATGAAAATAAAATTGATGTTGCAATAGTTGGATATGGCGAAAATCCTAGAGGAATGACTGATAAATTAACATCATCTGATGTATTAAGGGTAGCGGAAGAATTAAAGACACAAGTTGTTATACCTGTTCATCATGATATTTGGTCAAATTTTTTAGGTGATCCAAAAGAAATAATGATGTTGTGGAACTATAAGAAATATAGATTAAATTATAAATTTAAGCCATATATTTGGCAACCTGGTGGAAAATTCATTTTCCCTGATAATAAAGACGATTTAGAGTATATGTATCGTAGAGGATTCGAAGATGCATTTACAATTGAACCTGATTTGCCATATAAAGCATTTTTATAAAATAAATAATTAGGATGGAGGAAAAAATGGAATATTTGGAAATGGTATGGAAATTTATAGTATTTAATATACTAACTAAACCTGCATATTTAATAGGTTTTATGGTTTTTTTGGGATATATTTTGCTAAAGAAACCTTGGTATGAAAGTTTAAGTGGGTTTATAAAAGCTACAGTAGGGTATTTTATATTAGCAGTAGGTTCTGGTGGACTTGTAAGGACTTTCAGACCAATTTTAGTTGGATTAAAGGAAAAATTTAATTTATCAGCTATGGTTATTGACCCATATTTTGGACAAAATGCTGTGCAATCAGCTATGACAAAATTAGGAAGGTCTTTTTCTCAAGTTATGATACTTCTTCTAATTGCTTTTATATTTAATTTGATTTTAGTAAGATTACAAAAATTCACAAAATTAAGAGCAGTATTTACAACAGGGCACGTTCAAATGCAACAAGCGGCAACAGCTTTTTGGTTAATATTATATGCATTTCCGGGACTTGGAGATACACCAATGTTAATTATAATGGCTATTTTACTTGGAACATATTGGGCTGTAGGATCAAACCTTACAATTAAACCTACACAAGAAGTTACTGATGGTGCAGGATTTGCACTAGCTCATCAACAAATGTTTGGAGTATATTTGATGAGTAAGCTATCAGAATATATCGGGAAAAAATCAAAAAATTCTAAAAAATTAGAGGATATAGAATTACCAGGTTGGTTATCAATTTTTAATGATAATATGGTTTCAACGTCATTATTAATGACAGTATTTTTCGGAACTATATTATTAATTTTAGGACAAGACTATTTAATAGCTGCAAAATTCTTAAAACAAGGAGATTCATTTGCTTTTTATATACTAACGACTGCATTACAATTTGCAGTATATTTAGCAATATTGCAATTAGGTGTTAGAACATTTGTTACAGAACTTACGGTTTCATTCCAAGGTATCTCAAATAAATTGTTACCGGGTGCTGTACCGGGAATTGACTGTGCAGCAGTTTATGGTTTTGGATCTCCAAATGCAATAACAATAGGATTTTTATTTGGTGCATTAGGACAATTCTTAGCGATAATAACTTTAATTTTATTAAAGAGTCCTACAATTGTAATAGCAGGATTTGTACCTGTATTCTTTGATAATGCAACTATTGGGGTTTTTGCGAATAACAAAGGTGGATTAAAGGCTGCTATTATAACACCATTTATAAGTGGTTTAATTCAAGTATTTGGTTCAGCATTTATAGCATCATTAGTTGGGTTATCATTACATGGTGGATATTTAGGAATGTTTGACTGGGCAACAGTATGGCCTGCATTTACAATTATAATGAAATATTTAGGATATGTGGGAGTTGGAATAATTACTATAGTTTTATTGATTATACCTCAGTTACAGTATAAAAAAGATAAAGAAAATTATTTCTTGATAACTTCTGATTATGAACAATACAAAAAAAATAAAAATAAATAGGAGATAAAAATGAAAGTTTTAGTTTGTTGTGCTAATGGAGCAGGGACAAGTTTATTAATGGAAATGAAAGTTAAACAAGCATTTGCTGAATTAAATATAAAAGCTGATGTTTCTCATACATCATTATCAGAAGGTAAAAATTCATCAAGAAATTATGATGTAGTTGTATGTAGTTTAGCATTTGAAAAAAACTTTGATGAATCTAAAAATTTAGGAGTTAAAGTTATAGGGATTAAAAATATTTTATCATTAGATGAAATTAAAACTAAGTTAGTTGAAGCAGGTATTGCAAATTAATTTTAGATTCGGAAAGTAGGAAGTAATGTACGATTTAAGAAATTTAACAATTGATGATATAGAGCTTAATATTGACTCAAAGGATTGGATAGATTCAATAAGAAAAGCATCAGTTAAATTAATAGATAGAAAGATTATTGAAGAAAAGTATGTAGATGCGATGATAGATAGTGTACTAAAATTTGGACCTTATATAGTTATAGCTAAGAATGTTGCTTTAGCTCATGCAAGACCCGAAGATGGTACTATTGAGACAAAATTGTATTTTACAACATTAAAAAATGATATTGAATTTGGTGAATTTGATAATGACCCGGTAAAACTATTGATAGTTTTATCTGCTAAAGATAGTGACAGTCATTTGGAGTTATTGTGTCAGTTAGGCACTATATTAGAAAATAGAGAAATAGTTGAAAAGCTTTTAGATGCTAAAACAAAAGAAGAGTTTCTAAATGTTATTTTGGAGGCTTTAGATGAAATTCAATAAACAAATAATTGCAGAAATGGAAAAAGCATATTCTGTTAATAATTTTATTGTTGACGGAAAATTAAAATTTATAGTTGGTACTGAAAAAAATGGGCCATTAAACTTATTTGATGCAAATGGTAAATATGAGGAAACTATTGTAGAGGAATATGGAGGGGTAATGTCAATTATCCCCGTTCCAAATCAAGAAAATAGCTTTTTAACCACATATAAATTTTATTCTCCAAATGATGGATATGATGCTAAAATTGTTCAGGTAAAAAAACGTAATGGGAATTGGACTGTTAATGTGATAACTGATTTACCATTTGTTCACAGATTTGATATTTTAAGCAATGGTAAAGAAAACTATTTAATAGCATGTACAATAAAAAGTGGATTTGATTTCAAAAATGATTGGAATCAGCCCGGAAAAATTTATATTGCAAAATTACCTGAAAATTTAGATAACTTTAATGAAAAAAATCAATTAAAGGTTGAAGTATTAAAAGATGGATTAACAAAAAATCATGGATTTTATAAGGTAAATGGTGAGAAAGAATATGCTCTAATCACATCGGAAAATGGAATATTTAAGGTTATCCCACCTCAAAAAAGCGATGAATGGTTAATAGAAAAAATTTTGGACCAATCGACGTCAGATTCTTTAATATATGATTTAGATGGTGATGGAAAAAATGAATTAGTAACATTTTCAGAATTTCATGGCGATCATCTAGATATTTATAAAGAGGTTAGTGATAACAATTATGAAAAAATATATTCATATAAAAAACCTATAAGATTTTTACATGCACTTAATGTTCAAGTTATAAATGGTAAACCTTTATTATTTGTTGGACATCGTGGTGGTGAAAGAGATTTATTTGCATTAACATTTAATGATACTCTTAATACATTTGATAGAATTGATATTGATAGTAAAATTGGACCTGCTAATGTATCATCTTATATTTTTGAAAATAAGTATAGAATTGTATCAGCTAATAGAGAAACTAATACTGTTACATTTTACACATTGGAGGACTAAATGAAATATCAATTAGGACTTTATGAAAAAGCATTACCTAGTAATTTAACTTGGGAAGAAAAATTTAATATTGCCAAATCTGCGGGTTATGATTTTTTAGAAATTAGCATTGATGAGACAGATGAAAAGTTAAGTAGATTAGATTGGACTAAAGAAGAGATTAATTCATTGATTAGTATTATGCAAAAAACAGATTTTCCTATTAGATCAATGTGTTTAAGTGGACATAGGAAATATCCTTTGGGATCATTAAATGAACAAACCCGTCTGAGAAGTATTATGATTGCAGAAAAAGCTATTAATTTAGCAGATAAATTAGGAATTAGGATAATACAATTAGCAGGATATGATGTTTACTATGAAAAAAGCAATGATGAAACTAAAAAACTATTTGAAGTAAATTTAAGAAAAATGGTAGAAATGGCATCTGCTAAAGGAATATTATTAGGTTTTGAAACTATGGAAACTGAATTTATGGATACAGTATCAAAAGCGATGGAATATGTAGAGAAAATTAATTCACCATATTTAGGGGTGTATCCTGATTGTGGTAATTTGAATAATGTGGCAATAAAATATGATAGAGATATTTTAGATGATATAGATGCCGGTGTGGGGAAAATACTTGCTTTTCATATTAAAGAGACTGTTCCGGGTAAATATAGAGATATGCACTTTGGTGAAGGCGATGTAGATTTTGATAAAATATGTAAAAAATTATATGAATTAAAGATAAATAGATTCGTTACTGAATTTTGGCATTTAGGTGAAGATAACTATATAGAAATTGTAAATGAACAATGCAAATTTGCTAAAAATGTTCTTGCTAAATATTACAATTAGGAGGGATTATGCTTGAAGAATTGAAAAAAAGAGTTTATGAGGCAAATTTACTTCTTCCAAAATATGATTTAGTAAAATTTACTTGGGGAAATGTAAGTGAAATTGATGAAGATAGCAAAATTGTCGCTATTAAACCCAGTGGCGTTGATTATGATAAATTAAAAGTTGATGATATAGTTTTAGTGAATCTTGACGGAGAAATAGTAGAGGGGGATAAAAAACCTTCATCGGATACGAAAACACATTTGGAGATTTATAAAAAATTTCCGGAAGTAAAAGGTATAGTTCATACTCATTCTCCATATGCAACATCATGGGCTCAAGCCGGGATAGATATACCATGTTTTGGAACTACGCATGCAGATTATATTTATGGCGATGTACCGGTTTTAAGAAATTTAACTCAAGAAGAGATTGATGATGATTATGAAAAAAACACAGGATTATTAATAGTTGATTATATGAAAGATAAAGAATTTACAAAAACTCCAGCTGTTTTATTGAAAAATCACGGATCATTTGTTTGGGGAAAAGATTGTTTTGATGCGGTGCATAATTCTGTTGTATTGGAAGAAGTTGCAAAAATGGCTACTTTTACAATTTTGATAAATCCAAATGCTGAAAAAACACCAAAAAGAGTTCAAGATAAACATTATTATAGAAAACATGGTAAAAATGCTTATTATGGACAGTAATTGATAAGGAGATAATATGAAGTTTTTTTTAGATACGGCAAATGTTGATGAAATAAAAAGAATAGACGATCTAGGGTTGGTAGATGGGGTTACTACAAATCCTACACTAATTTCTAGAGAAGGAAGGGATTTTGAAGAAGTAATCAAAGATATTTGTTCATTTGTAAAGGGACCGGTTTCTGCAGAAGTTATAGGTTTAACATCTGAAGAAATGGTTAAAGAAGCTAGAATAATTTCTAAATGGGCAGATAATATTGTTGTTAAAATTCCGATGACTGAAGAAGGATTAAAAGCAATTAAAATTTTATCACAAGAAGGAATAAAAACTAACTGCACTTTAATTTTTTCAGTGGCTCAAGGGCTGTTAGCTATGAAAGCCGGAGCTACATATATAAGTCCATTCATTGGAAGAATAGATGATTTAGGTAAATCCGGTATAGAGTTAGTTGAAGATTTGAGATATATAATAGATATGTATAATTTCAAATCGGAAATTATAGCTGCATCTGTAAGGACATTAGCTCATGTTGAGGAATCAGCAAAGGCAGGAGCACATATTGCAACAATACCTGGAACATTATTCCCTAAATTATGGAATCATGCTTTAACTGATAAAGGAATTAATGATTTTTTAAGTGATTGGGAAAAATATAAAAAATCTATGAAATAATTTTATATAACGGGAGAAAATGAAAATTGTCATATCTCCCGTATATTTTATAAAAATTTAGTGTAATTTTAGAGAGGAATATTATGGAAAAGAAAGTTATTGATACGATAAGAGTATTATCTGCAGAAATGGTTTTAAAAGCAAATTCTGGACATCAGGGGACTCCAATAGGGGCTTCTCCAATAGGATATGTTTTATATAATGATGTAATGAAATATAATCCTAAAAATCCGAAATGGTTTAATAGAGATAGATTTATTTTATCAGCAGGTCATGCATCAGCTTTACAATATTCTTTATTACATTTATTTGGTTTTGATTTAAGTATGGAGGATATAAAAAATTTCAGACAATTGGGCTCAAAAACACCGGGACATCCAGAATATGGATACACAGATGGTGTTGAGGTTACAACCGGACCATTAGGACAAGGTGTTGCTAATGCTGTTGGCTTTGCAATGGCGGAAAAACATTTAGCTGCAAAATATAATACAAAAGAAATAAAATTAATAGATCATTACACATATGTGTTAGCTGGTGATGGATGTTTGATGGAAGGTGTGTCAAATGAAGCATCATCTTTAGCGGGTACATTAGGACTTGGAAAATTAATCATGTTGTATGATTCTAATAAAATTACGATTGATGGAACAACTGAAATAGCATTTTCTGAAAATGTTGCAAAAAGATATGAAGCATTAGGATGGCAAGTATTAGATGTAAAAGATGCAAACGATATTAATGCGATTAGAGAAGCTATTGAAGATGCTAAAAAAGATAGTAAAAGACCAACATTAATAGAAATTCATTCTAAAATAGGATATGGAACTAATAAGGAAAATACATCAGCTGTTCATGGTAATCCCTTAAAATTGAATGATATAGAAGAAATGAAGTTAAATTTAGGATATAATGTTAAAGAAATGTTTACAATCGATAAGGATGTAAGGTCATATTTGGATAATGTAATATCAAGACATAAAACATATGAAGATGAATGGAATAAATTATTAAATGAATATAAAAATAAGTATCCTGAAAAATATGAATCATTTATAAATGCTGTTAATAATTCTTATGATTTTAGTTTTCTGAATGAAGAAGATTATTATAAATTTGATAAGGATTTGGCGACTCGAGCTTCTTCCGGAGTTGTAATTAATAAAATTGCAAAATATTTTGATGGATTTTTTGGAGGTTCTGCTGATTTAGCCGGTTCAAATAACACTACAATAGAAGATGAAACATTCTTTTCGAAAGAAAATCCTATTGGAAAAAACATTCATTATGGTATAAGAGAACATTCAATGGCTGCTATGGCGAATGGAATAAGCTTACACGGAGGTTTATTACCATATACAGGTACATTTTTATCATTTGCTGATTACATGAAACCTGCTATAAGATTATCTGCTTTAATGCATCAAAAAGTAGTGAATATATTCACTCATGATAGTATTGGATTAGGAGAAGATGGTCCTACACATCAAGCTGTTGACCAATTACCAATGTTAAGGTCAATACCAAATTGTATAACTCTTAGACCTGCTGACAACAGAGAAACTGCGGCATCATGGTCATATATATTACAATCTAAAGGTAGACCTGTTAATTTAATACTAACAAGACAAGTTGTGCCATCAATAGAAAATACAGGAATCAATTTATTTAAGGGAGCATATATCTTAAAAGATTTTGGAGATAATCCTGAAGTTATATTAATGGCATCAGGCTCAGAGCTTCAATTAGCATATAAAGTTGCTGAAAAATTATTTGAACAAGGAAAATCTTCAAGAGTTATTTCTTTCCCTTCAATTGAATTATTTGAGGAACAATCAGATGAATATAAGAAAGATTTATTACCGGATAATATAAAAAATAGGGTATGCATAGAAGCCTCATCAGAAAAATCATGGTATAAATACTTAGGCATAGATGGGTTATTAATAGGAATGGAAACATTTGGAACATCAGCACCGGCTGAAGTTGCTTTTGAATATTTTGGGTTTACAGTAGATAAAATTTTACACAAAATTAATAAAAAATATTATAACTAATAGTAAAAAAGATAGTATAAATTATTTTAAGTTAAATAATTTAGCTATCTTTTTAATATTTAAAAGTTCTAAAAATAATTTTAAATATTAATTTTTTGTAACAATAATGACAGTTACAAATTCTAAAAATATGTTAATATAAATATATAAAGTTTAAGGAGGTAATTTTGAAAAATATAAAAATATATATGCTTGATTTTGTTTATTCACAGCATTTATGTAAATTATTAAACCGTTATGATGATATAAATTGTATTATTGTCGAAGAATATAATAAAAAAGATACAAATTATATATATGTTACAGACTTTTACGTTGAAGATAATATTAATTTAATAAAGTTAACAAGCGAAAAGGAAAAGTATCAAAATGTTGACAATATATATCAAATGATTATTAATAAATATACTTTAATTAATCATTATTCTAAAGAAGTTAAAATAATTTCATTTGTAAATATTACAGAAAATAAGCCTTGTAACAAATTAGCCACTGATTTATATAAGGAATTTAATAAAAAATATAATTCTCTTTTATTAAATTTTAATTACTATTACAATTATAATTTGGTAGAAAATGAATTAGGAATAGACTCTTTATTATTTGTAGAAGAAAATAGTGGAGATGTTGCTGTTAATAGTTATAAAAATTTTAATTATATTGGTGCTTCTTCTATACCGATTGAAACAAATAAACTTGAAAATACTAAAAAAATATTAAAAACTATAAAAAAATTAAATTATAATTATATTATAGTCGATTTAAATTTTAATTTAACACAAAGAAATTTAGAAATCTTAAAATATTCAGATATAATTATATATTATTTTCCTACAAATTCCGACGAAATTTTTATTTCAAAAAACATTCAAAATATAAATAATTTTCTAAATAATACCAATGATACAAAATTGACAATTGAAATTAGGCCTATAAAATCAGGATATAATTTAAGACTTAATAATGAAAATATAGAAATCAATTCTTTATCAAAAATGGTTGATTTAATATGATTGATTATAAAGATGTAAAAAAATATATTAAGAGTTATGAAATTATAACGCTTAATGATAATCAATTAAATCAGTATTTTAATAATGCAATCTTAAATTATTGTAATGCAGAAAAAATAACAATTGATATTGATGAAATAAAAGTTATTATAAAAGATTTATATTTTGAATATAGAGGGTTAAGCATAATAGATAAACTGTTAGAAGATGATGAAATAAATGAAATAATGGTTAATTCATTTAATAATATTTTTATAGAATATAAAGGAAAAATGGTAAAAAGTAATCTTAAATTTTCTAATGATGAACATTATAACAGGATTATACAAAAAATAGTTAGTGATGCTGGAAGAGAGGTTAATGTTTCAAATCCAATAGTTGATGCAACATTATACGATGGGTCAAGAGTTAATATTGTTCTTCCTCCAATTTCTAAAGATAATCCTTCAATGACTATAAGAAAATTTTCTAATAAAGTAATTACTATAGATGATTTAATTCAATTTAATACAATTGATGATAAAGTTGCTAAATTTATTAATGATATAGTAAAAGCTAAGTATAATTTAATAATTAGTGGAGGGACTTCAACAGGTAAGACAACTTTTTTAAATGCTATTTCAGAATTTATTTCAAATGATGAAAGAATCATTACAATAGAGGATTCTAGAGAACTTAATTTAATTAATAAAGAAAATTTAATAAGCTTAGAAACTAGAAATTCTAATAATTCTAAAAGAGGGGAGATTAACATTAAAGAACTTATTAAAACATCATTAAGAATGAGACCTGATAGAATAATTGTAGGTGAAGTTAGAGCTGATGAATCATTAGATATGCTGCAAAGCATGCAAACTGGACATGAAGGAGCTTTAACTACTATTCATGCCAATTCTGGAAGAGATTTATTGTCAAGGCTTGAAACAATGGTTTTAAGAGCGAGTGATGATATTCCGTTGGAGGCTATTAAAAGATTAATTAATTCTTCAATAGAAATTGTTATTCAATTAAAAAGAGTTAATTATTTAAAAAGAAGAGTTGTAGAAATATCTGAAATAATGCAGGCTGAAAATGGAGATACCATTATAAATCAAATTTATAAATATAATTATAAAACTGATAAATTAGATAAAATAGGAGAAATTAAAAATGTAGAAAAACTTGAAAGGTTAAACAATGAAAAATAAACAAATTTTGAGCTATTTTATATCATTTTTTTTAGTATTTTTGTATACATATATTTTTTTTAATTCCTTAGTATTTTCTATTATATTTTCAATTTTAGTATCAATAAAATTTTATAAACATATTTTTGAAGTTTTTGAAAAGAAAAATTTAAGATTAAAAAGAATAATGTTTAGAGAATTTTTAGATATTTTGAATTCAAATATTATTTCCGGTGAAAATTTTTATAATTCATTAAAAAACACATCGAAAGAAATAAAAAATATTTTCCATGATAATACTTATTTAGTTAAATATCTTGATGATTTAGTTTTAGATATTGAAAATGGTAAAAATATCTCGACTGCCTTAAGTGATTTTAAGAAAAGAGCTGATTTAGAAGAAATAGACATTTTTGTAGATAGTATAATTTTATCAATTCAAATGGGTATAGATTTATCTAAAATTATAAATAATAGTAAAAATATGTTATCTGACAATATAAGTTTGGAGTTAGAGCTATCAACTATAGTGGATAATTCCAAAAAAGAATTTTTAATAATGATTTTTTTACCGATTTTTGTATTGCTTTTAGTTAATAATTCTTCTATTCATGGATTAAGACTATCAGATTATTTAATAAGAGTTCCTGTGTTTATTTCATTTGTTTTTGCATTTTTTTTAGGTGATAAAATTGTGAATTTGGAGGTGTAATATTAAATATTTATTTTTGATTTTATTTACAATTATTATTTTAACATCAAATATATTTTATATTATAAATTATAAAAAAATAATTTCTATTAAGGATACTTTTGATTATAAATCTGAATGGAAAAATAATTTAATTTTACCTTTTAATTATTTGGTAAATAAATATTATTACTTTTTTTCTAAACTTGTGTCTCCAAAATTAAAAATTGTAATTAAAAATTTATATGGAGAAGAAAATCTTAAATATCAAGAAATTTTATTTATCAGTATTAAGATTTGTATTTTATATAATTTAATTATTTTATTTTTATTTCTAATTTCGATATTTTATAATTTTCTATTGTTTGTCCTATTTTTAATTTTTATATTCATTTTTAATCATTATATAAATACTATAAATATTATTAAATATGAAAAACAGAAAAAGAAATTCAAAAATGATTTGCCGGCTTTTATATCAAGATTATCCTTAATGATAAATTCAGGAATACAGTTGAGAGTCGCTATAGATTTTATAACTAATAATTCAAATGGTGAAGTTGTTGAAAGCTTAAAATTAGTAAATTCTTTGATAAAAAATGGAATGAGTGAAGTAGAAGCTTACAATCTTATATTATCTAGAACTGATGATTTACTGATCAGAAAATTTATCAGTAATATTATTCAAAATATTGAGAAGGGAGGTGATGACTTAGAAAATATTTTAAAAATGGTAAAAAAGGAAGGTGATGAATTTAGAAAAAATGATCTAATACTTAAAACTCAAGAAGCAAATAGAAAACTGTTAATTCCAAATATAATTATTTTTATAGGAATATTACTTATGGTAATGATCCCGATTTTATTAAATGTTGCATAGGAGGAAAAATGTTAAGAAGAATATTTAATTCGTTTATCAAGAACAACAAAGGAGAAGTTAATATGATAGCTATAGTTTTAATATTATTAGTTGTAATTATATTAGCTGTTATATTTAAGGATGGATTAGCTAATTTATTAAAATTAATTTTTACAAGATTAGAAAATGATATTAGTAATTTTCAATAAAATAATAAAAAATGAGAAAGGAGGAGTACAATTTATAGAATCAGCAATTATATTTCCGGTTTTACTATTGTTTCTTAGTTTGTTGTTTGTTATATCTATAAAGATATTTAGTGCTAGTTTATTAGCTGAAAAATCATATGTTGAAGGTAGAAAACTTTTATTAAAAACGAAAAGTGATTTTAGATTGGCTAAAACTATTTCAAAAGAAGAAGTATTAAAGACTAATTTAGATTTACGAAATTTTTCAACAAATTTTATAAAAGATAAAATTAAATTAAAATTGTATGAAAATATATTTTATAATATTGTAAATATCAATAAAAATCAAGAATTGATAATAAGCACTAAAAAGATTTATCAATCTGATATAAATAGGAAATTAGATTTTGCGAAAGAAATATTGAATGATGTTAAGGATGTAAAATTTGGAAAATATACACTAAGTGGAATTTTTGATTGTGTAAAAGGATTAGCGGATAATATAAAAAATAAAATGATAAAATGATATACAAAAATAGGGGAGTAATATCAATATTTTTAGCTTTAATAATTCTTCCTGTATATTCATTTGCAATATTGACCATTGATATTGTTAAAATTTTTACTGCACAAACGCAGTTGCAAATAACCAATGAAAAAGCTATAAATTCTGTATTATCATATTATGATAAAAATTTGTACAAAAAATTTAATATTTTTGGAATAAATTATGATAAAAATTTTTTAACAGCTTATTTAGATGATGTATTAAGAGAAAATATAGAAAATGATACTAGCAAGTTCTACAATTCTTCACTAAAATCATCAGCGATAAAAATAAATGAGTCAGATTATTTATTGAATAATTCTAATTTAGAAAGACAAATAATTGATTACATGAAGCTTAAGGGACCGTATATGCTAAGTAAGGGAGTTTTAAATTTAATTGATATTACAAAAAATACAAAAAAATTTAATCATGTATTAGAAAAAAAATTAAACTATGAAGAAGAATATTCAAAAGTAAATGGAGGTTTAGATGATTTATTTAGATATATGAAGCAGTATGATGAGAAATTTGAAGAAATAAACTTAAATTTTTTTAATATAAATAAAAATTTAGATAAGTTAAAAAAAGAATTGAAAGAAAAATATAATTTGAATATTGGAAAAGACTTTAAGGGGGGATTTGATAAATTAGAAAAAACAAAAAAGATAGAAATTAATAATATAATAAAGGAGTATAACACTGCAAATTATAAATTAAGATCTGATATATCAATATTAAAAGTTTTATATGAAGATATGATTCATTCACTTAAATCTTTAAGTGAGTCATCAGACAATTTGCAAAAAAAGCTTAATGACTGGGGAAATTCAATTAAATATATGGAAAATTCAGAAGTTAAAAATAATTTTACTGCTGATTATAAATCAACTAAATTCGGTTTTACAAAGGATAATATTTATAGATTATTGAATAAATTAACTGAAACGCAGGGAAATATTGATAAAATGTTAAATATTTTAGATCCAAGCAATTCAGTTTATAATCTTAATATTGATAAAATTTCAAAAACAGTTGCTAAATTTGATATTAATCACATAAAAAAAATGCCCAGTTTGCGAAATTTTAAGATATATAAATTTGCATTAAACAATTTTAAATCAAAAATAGACTCAAAAAAATCATATGAAGCTAAAAAAAATAGAAAATTTTTAGAAAAATTTGGAGAAAATTTAGATGAAGTAAATAAAAAAAGTACAAATAAATCTTTAACAGATTTTATAAACTCTGAAAATAAAAATAAAATTATTGATTATTCATCATATGAAAATTTTAATATTAAAAATAAAAATAATATATCTAACTATAAAAATATACTAAATAATATCTCAGAAATATTTCCTTCTAACATATCTAAAAGTTTAGAAAATATATTAATATCACAATATATAATTGAAAAATTCAATAATAAACTTAAATACAATGAAGAGTTTAATAATCAAGTTGAGTATATTTTATTAGGAAATGACTTATTAAATAAAAATGAATCGAATATTAATAATTATATTTTTGGAATAAGATTTATCTTAAATTCTATTTATGCATATACAAATTCTGATTTAATAAATGAAGCAAATATAATTGCTACTGCAATAGCAGGTTTTACAGGATTTGGAGTTCCATTAATCAGATCTATGATACTTGCTTCAATGAGCTTTGGAGAAAGTATTATAGATTTAAAAACTCTAAATTCAGATAAAGCTTTAGAAGCTTTTAAAAACAAATCTAATTGGATTGTTTCTATCAAAGGATTACCAAAACTTTTGGGGAAGACTGTGAAAGATATTTCAAGTAGTGCTATAGATAATATTTATGAAATAATATCAGATTATACTGATGATAAGGTTGATAAATTAAATAAAAACTTAGATGAATTTATAAACCAAACTATAGATGGTGTAAGTCAGTCAATTATATCTGAAATTATTTCACCTCTACAAGTGGCGATTATAAATTCTGTAAATTTAGAAAAAGATGAGATTAATGAAAATATTAATGAAGCAATAAGAGATATTGAAAACTCTATAAATTCTGACGAATCCAATATAAAGGAGCTTAAAATAGACATTTTAAATTATCTCAAAAATAATATTAAGATATCCGAAAAAATAAAAGAAATATCAATGGATAATTATTTTGTGGATTTAACTAAAAAAATAGAATTTAAAATTATTAATTTTACATCTAAATATTCAAGAGAATTAAAGGATAAAATAAATTCAATATTAGATAAAAACAAAATTGATCAAAAAGAAAAAGTAAATAATTATATAGATTCATATGTCAAAAAATTAGGTTACAGCGGAGAAATTAAAACAAGAGGCGGTACAAGTGGAATGAGTTTTAAATATAAGGATTATTTAATATTATTAGGGTTTATTAGGCTATCAAGCGGAGATCGAGAAAATATAATTAAAAGAATAGGGCTTTTGATAGATTATGAAATAAAAAAAATTGATTCGAAATTTGATATTACAAATTTAATTGTAAATTTGTCTTTTGAAACGAAAATTGATATAAATACTTGGTTATTAAAAAAATACATATTTTTAGAAGAAATAAAAAGAGAGATTAATGGAGGTTATTAATGAAAAAAATACTAATTTTATTTACTATTATAGGGATTATTTTAACGGGTTGTCAAAATAAAGATTTAAGCCAAGGTGAAGATGAATTTGAGTTTAAACAAAAAATATCAGGAGTTAATATTTATTTACCTAAGAATTGGTTAACAAAAAGAGGCATATATGGTGATTATTATAATGAGATACAAAATTTTATATTATATAAAGATATTGAAACAGATAATCCTGAAAAAGAAATTATAGAATCGTTAAATTTTTATAGACATGATGATTTTAAAATGACTGAGGAATTTTCTAATTTATTAAGTAATAATGAGATAGAAATAGAAAGAAAAAATAATATTTTCAAATATATTAAAGGTAAAAAATTAGATAAAGTTATTGTGCTTATTGCATCAAAAAACAAAGAAAATTTGAATGACATTTATGAAAAAGTATTTAAATAGGGGATCTTTAACTATAGAAGCAAGTTTAGTTTTTATTCTATTTACAATAGGATATTTTATCGTAAATAATGTTGCCATTAGTATAATGACAGAATCTTTGACAAGAAAGGCATTATTTGAAACTGGTTTGGAATTTAGCACATATATAGAAGTTATAGATAAATTTGAATATACAAATTCATTAAAAACAACAACTTTTGATATAAAAGAGTACGAAAATATAATTACTGATGGGATAGGGAAAGAAATAAGTTTTGAAAATTTTAATGTTATTATAGCAGATTTGAAAAGATTATTAAAACATGATATGAGTGGTGAGTTTAAAAGAATAGTTTATAACAATATATTAAAAAAAATATTTTTAGTTAAATTAAATGATATTTCTAAAAATTTTAATTTAAATAAATCCACTATAATAAATGGAATTACGGGAATAGAGTTTTTTAATTCAAAAATTTTAGAAAACTCAAATAGATTAGAAATAAATTTGAAATATAAAAATGAAATTGGTAAATTTGGGTTTTTATCATATAAAAATGAGGTAATTCAAAAGTTTTTAATAGATACTTGGATTGTAAATCATAATAAAAAACATAAAAAATCTATTTGGGATGAAACAAATTTTGAAAGAGGCAGATATTTTGCCGGAAATGTTAGAAAAAATGACAAACTAATTGAAATAAAAATAGGAAAGGGTATTGATTTGTTTGATTTTGAAAATAATACTGCGATTAAAGTTTACTCAATAAATATTTTTGAAGAATTTTATTCAAATAAAAATTTAGATAAATATCAAATAAAAGAAGAATTTTTTAATTTGATTAAAACATATAAAAACAAATTTAAAAAAGACTTAATAAAATACAAAGAAATAGAAAGTATTTCAGGAAGAAAAATAAAACTAAATAATCCCAAAACTAAATTAATTTTAATCTTACCTGAAGAAGCTAAAAAATTAAGTGATATAGAGGTATATATTAAAAAGATAAATGATATTATACCATATGAAATAAGATATATGGAGAAAGCGTTTAATGATAATTAGTTTAATATTTTCATTATATATGAAAAATAAAAGGTATATAAATTATAAATATATATTTATAGCTTTAATGATTATAAATTTTTTAAATTTTAATTTATTCAATTATCATGATTATTTTATTATATCTATTTTATTGATTTTAAGCTTTATTGATATAAAAGAAATGATAGTTCCGAATTCTTTGGTATTAATTTTATCATTGTTTTCCTTAAAAAATTTCAATTATAATTTGCAAATCGAATTTTTTGATTATATTACAATAATATCTTTTATACTTCTAATATTTTACTCAGGAATCAAATCACAAATAGGAATGGGAGATGTGAAACTTTTAATATCTTTATATTTAAATAAAGGATTTGAATTTACGGGGCAGTTATTTTTTGTCATATCTATATTAGTTTTTTCTACATCAATATTTCTTTATTATAATTATAGAAAAAGTACAATCTCATTCCCTATGGTTCCTTTTATAACATTATCATACGTTTTACTAATGGGGGTATTATGAATAAATATATAAATTTTTTATTAATTTTATTTGTGTTTTTTTTGTGGATATTTATAACAAATAAAGATAATGAAAACATTAAAATTTCTAAAGAATATATAAAAAATGGTGATATGTATTTTGATAAAAAAATTTATTTAGATGCATTAGAAAATTATAAAAAATCATATGAATTAATTAATGATAAAAATATAAAAATAAAGATTTTTGAATCATATTTAGGTTTGGGCAAAAACAAGGAAGCTTTTTTATATCTAAATTCATCCAATTTTGATAATCAATTTATTTTAAAAAATCAGGAAAGAATATTGAATAAATTCATAAAACAAAAAGATTATAAAAATTATAATAAATATCTTAAACTATCGGACAAAAGCATTTATGAAAAATTTAATAATAAATATTTCGGAAAAATAATATATTTTGAAAACTTTTATGATGATGTTAATTATATTCCTTTGGATAAAGATAAATTTATAGTGAAAAATAGTGGTTGGAAATTTGTTAATAACAAGGGAAAGTTTGTTAGCCAAAGATACGATAAAATTTATGGATACGAAAATAATTTTATGACCGTAAATGACAAAAATATAAATATTATTATTGATAATAATAAAAACATAAGAGGAAAAATTATAAGTGGTAATATCTACAACTTTCAAAATAATTATATTGTAAAAAAAGAAAATGGAAAGTATATTTATATAACACGTTCTGGTGAGGAAAAATCATGTAGCTTTAATAAAGCTAGTAATTTTCAACAAAATTATGCAGTTGTAAATAATAAAATTATAAAAATAATTGATAAAAACTTTAATACAGTAAAAGTGTTGAAAGGAAATGACTTTAAGGTAGATATAAGAAACAATGCTATTTATAACAATAAAATAATTATTAAAAATAATAATAAATATATGCTATATGATATAAAAAAAGATCTATATTCAGCGGAATATGAGGATATTGATTTTGATTATGAAGGATTAATAGCTGTTAAAAAACAAGGCAAATGGGGATACATTGACTCAGATTTTAATAAGAAAATAGACTTTATTTATGATGATGCAAAATCATTTAGTAATGATGTTGGTATAGTAAAAATAAAAAACGAATATTATCTTGTAAATAAAAAAAATGAAAATATAAAAAAGTTGGATTTTGAAATATTTACGTTTAATAAAGATGGTATAAGTTTTGCTAAAAAACAGGGAAAATATGTAATGGTAAAATTAATGAGGAGAATTAATGATTAAAGAATTAAAAAATGAAAATATAAAAGATAATATAATCCTTAAAATGATTGAGTTAAACGAAATTGAAAATTTATTAAAATTCAAAATATACAAAAATAATATTGAATTTAATATTGATGGGAAAATTTCATTAGAACAAAAATTTAAGGGGCAAGTAAATGATAAATATTTCTTGGAAATATTTTATAAAATATTAGATGCATTATCAAAACTTGAAAAATATATGATTACATCTAACAATATATACTTAAATAGAAAAGAAATATATCTAGATCAGGATAATAATGTTTTTTTTATGGTAGATCTAGTTGGAAAATCAGAAAGTGATATTAAGGACATATACCAATATTTTATGGTAAATGTTAATTTTGATATTAAAAACAATTTAAATGAGTTATTTAGAATAAACACATATTTAAATTCAGAGTATTATACAGTAAATGGATTTAAAAATATATTAGAAGAAATATTAAAAGAAGAAATATTAAAAATAGATGAAGGCATTAGCCATAATAAAAGTGAAAAAGAAAAAGAAGATAAAATAGATAAAAAATTAATCAAGAAAAATAGAATATTTGAAGGCATAAGTAGTTATATCAAAAAATTTGATAAAAAAATTTGACAAAATAAAAAAACTAATGTAATATAAAAAAGTCGCTTGAAGTGATAAAAATATTTTGGAAATATAAAAAAATAATATTAAAAAAATATTGACAAAGTGATAAAAATAATGTATTATTAAATAGTCGCTTGAGAGAGTTTGAAAATAAAAGACTTGACAGGGGAAAATAAATATAGTATATTAAATAAGTCACATAGTGGCCCTATGGTCAAGCGGTTAAGACATCGCCCTTTCACGGCGGTAACCCGGGTTCGAATCCCGGTAGGGTCACCAAATATATGGGCGTTTAGCTCAGTTGGGAGAGCATCTGCCTTACAAGCAGGGGGTCATAGGTTCAAGTCCTATAACGCCCACCATATATACTTTTAATTAATTGGCCCGGTAGTTCAGCTGGTTAGAATGCAAGCCTGTCACGCTTGAGGTCAGGGGTTCGAGCCCCCTTCGGGTCGCCAATTATATTTTTGATAATTAAATAAGTAGTACGCTGGTGTAGCTCAATCGGTAGAGCAATTGATTTGTAATCAATAGGTTGGTGGTTCAAGTCCTCTCACCAGCTCCAAAGATGGAGGAGTTCCCGAGTTGGCCAAAGGGGACGGACTGTAAATCCGTTAGCTTCGCTTTCAGTGGTTCAAATCCACTCTCCTCCACCAATTAAACTTTATAGGTTTATTCAAAAATTTGCGGGTGTAGCTCAGTGGTAGAGCCCCAGCCTTCCAAGCTGGTTGCGAGGGTTCGACTCCCTTCACCCGCTCCAACTTGGACCTATAGCTCAGCAGGATAGAGCAACGGCCTTCTAAGCCGTGTGTCAGAGGTTCGAATCCTCTTAGGTTCGCCATAATGGGGTATAGCCAAGTCGGTAAGGCACAAGACTTTGACTCTTGCATTTCCTAGGTTCGAGTCCTAGTACCCCAGCCAAATATGACCCGTTAGCTCAGTCGGTAGAGCACTTGGCTTTTAACCAAGGTGTCCGGAGTTCGAGCCTCCGACGGGTCACCATTTTTTTATAATTTATGTTCTTAAGGTACGGAGGGGTACCGAAGTGGCCATAACGGGGCGGTCTTGAAAACCGTTTGTGTGAAAGCACGCGTGGGTTCGAATCCCACCTCCTCCGCCAACTTTGGAGAAGTACTCAAGTGGCTGAAGAGGCTCCCCTGCTAAGGGAGTAGGTCCTTTACGGGACGCGAGGGTTCAAATCCCTCTTTCTCCGCCATAAGCACTTCTGTATTTTGTAAGAGAATTAGCCTGGATAGCTCAGTAGGTAGAGCAACGGATTGAAGCTCCGTGTGTCGCTGGTTCAATTCCGGCTCCAGGCACCAATTTAACCAACTTAATAGCCTTAGGGGTATAGTTCAGTTGGTAGAACGTTGGTCTCCAAAACCAAATGCCGAGGGTTCGAGTCCTTCTACCCCTGCCAATTATTTTGTTTATGGACCTGTAGCTCAGGTGGTTAGAGCGCACGCCTGATAAGCGTGAGGTCGATGGTTCGAGTCCATCCAGGTCCACCATCCTAATTTATAGGGGCCATTAGCTCAGTTGGTTAGAGCGGCCGGCTCATAACCGGTAGGTCCTTGGTTCAAGTCCATGATGGCCCACCATATAACTAATCTGTGAGTTTATCACGGATTTTTTATTTTTAATAAGTTTTTATAAGCCTATAATCTAATGATTATATTTTTTTTAGGTTCTTTGTAAAATACCCATAGGGCACAAATAGTGTTGGTGAAGAACTAAAGTAACATATTTAGAGAATTAGAGAGTAAAATTTCTAATTCTCTTTTTAATTTGTTAATATCTTTTTAGGTTTTCTAGTAATTAATATTGGTTATTTGTCAAATAGTGTTGAGTATAAAATTAACTTGCACTATTTGTTGTAGAACCATTTTTATAGATAGATTTTTTATGAAAAAAATATAATACTTATGGTTATTTTTATATTGTTATTAACTACATGTACAGAAAATAAGACTTTTTCAAAAAATATTTCTACAGCTTAAAAAAGTAGTGCTATCGGTTTAAATAAGAGGATTATTTTTAGATTATAATATGTACCATTGCAATTTTAGTATATCATTTCAAAAATACCACTTAAAAATCAATTTTTAAAATTTGAGATGTAAAATTGGTTTAGATTATGGTCAAGTCCTAAAAGTAGTGCTACGGGAAAATTTGAGTCGAAAAATCTTAAAGGCGTGACAGATGCGGATTTACAGTTTGGAAAATTGAGAAACCAAGGAAATAATAATAGTCAAAAAAAAAGAAAACAAAATTGTAAAAGATGTTAGAGTAGGTGTAATTAAGTTTATTGAAGAACAATTTGCTAATGTAAATATAAAAAAATTGATAACAATAACCTTAAATATTATGTAAATAATAAATTTAACAAAAAAAATTATCAGAAAGAAAGGCTTCCTATGAAAACCAGTATAACATAAGAAATGAGATTTCGTCAAAAAGTTGTAGAATATGCGATAAAACACAAAAATAATGCAGAAGCATCAAGAAGATACAAAACTAGCAGACAACAAGTATAAAGATGGCTAAAAAAATATTGTTAGATGGTTTTCTTATCACATATGTTTGACAACTCTAGAATGTAAATGATAAAATGAATTTTAACTTAAATGAAATTTCGGGAATAAGATTAACGGGGAATACAATAAGTTTTATCCTAGAGTTTTAAATATAGAACTTTGTGATTATTGTAATTTTTATTGTGGACACTGTTATAAAAATGCTCATAGAAAAAATAAACAATTTTTAGAATCGTAATAATTTTAAATATAATTTAGGTTTTATGATTAATAGGACATATTTAGAGAAGAGTAAAGAATATAATAAATTTATCAATAGCTTAAATTATAATAAAATAATTTTTCTTTTGCTGAAATTACAGGTAGATTAAAATGTAATGACAATATTTGGATATTGAAAAAATCCGAAAAGAAATATATAGTAGAAGAACTTTTATCAAATATTAATAAATATACTAAAGATGAAGAATATAGTTTTGATAAATATAGAAGATGTACTGCTGGTACTTTAAGTTATAGTATTGACGAACTTGGAAATTTAGGGTTTTGTCAAGTTTTGGGAAGTAAAAATTATATTTTGGGAGATATTTTTACTATAGAAGAAAGAGCAAAAAATAATACTTTTGATATTTTAGATGAAGTTAAAAAAATAAACTAAATAATTCAATAAATCGAATGTGTAGATATTATGGGGTTTAGGTGAGATGAAAAAAAAAGAATTTATATTGAAGAATAAAAAAATATTTTTTTTAATTATGTTTTTCACGTTTTTAAGTACAGCATTTATTTCATTGGTTCCTATATCTACAAAAAATATTATAGAGAATTATTCTAATTTGAATCTGGAAAATGTACTAAGATATGGTTCTATTTATATAATTTCTATTGTTTTATTTTTATACTTTGAATATAAAAAAAAGGTTACTATTGCGTTATTTGGTTATAACTATTTTGTCCAGACAAAACAGGAAGTTTTTAATTCGATTTTGAAAATTACACCTAAGAAATTAAGAGAAAAAAATTTAGGAGATGTAATTAATGCTATTACAAAGGATACTGAATTAGTTTATGAAAACTATATACATAGTTATATTTCATTGTGTATTAGCATTATATCTTTTATTGTTTACGTTAGTTATATGATTTATCTTAATTGGATCTTAACTATAATAATTATTTTGAGCTCAGCTATATCATTCTTTATTCCTAAAATAGTCGGTAATAAAATGAGTTATATGAGAAAAGAATATAGTGATAGTTGCTCTGAATTAATTTATAATTTAGAAAATTTATTGGGTGGAGTGGAAATATTTAATTATAAGACAAATAAATATTTTTCAAGAAAATTTCAAGACTATAACCAAAAGACTGAAGAAAAGGGATTAAATTTACTCAAATATATATCGTTTACGAATATTTTTTCAGGAGCATCTTTATATTTTATTAATATTATGACTTTTGTCATAGGGATGATATTAGTATCAACAAATATGATAAAGATATCAGAATTGATTGCGATAATAGGATTTGTTGATTTGGTTGCTATACCAACTAGAGATATAATTCAACTGATTATAACAATGAAATCCACATCTGACATAATTAAAAAACTAGATTTTTATCTGATTGATGAAAATAAAAATATTCAAAAGATAGATAGTTTTGAAAAAATTGAAATAAAAAACTTAAGCTATAGTGTGAATAATTTTAGAATAGATGATATAAATATTAATTTACAAATAGGTAAAAAATATGTAGTAATTGGAAAAAATGGAAGTGGCAAATCTACAATTATGAAGTTGCTTTCAAAAAGAATTCAGCCTAATCCTAATCAAATATTTATAGATGGTAAAGATATTATTAATTTAGAAATAAGAGATTTAATACTTTATCTTTCTAAGTTATTTATAATAAATGATACTATAGATCAAAATATAAAAATGTCTAATTCTAATATTAAAATAGATGATAAAATTTTTAGTATTGTAAAGGGTATAGAAAATCAAGAATATAAAAGTTTAAGTATGGGTGAAAGAGCAAAAGTAAATATTGCAAGAGCACTTAATAGTTATCATCCAGTTTTAATATTAGATGAGTTTTTTGCAAATATTGATGAAAAAAGTGAAATAGATCTAACGAAACTTTTAATTAAGTCGGATAAAACAATCATTTGTATAACACATAATTTAGAGAAAGAATATTTGAATATGTTTGATGAGGTAATTCAAATATAAATATTCCAATTAAAAATGAACTGACCCCAAAAAGTTGGACCTAAAAAAACAATTTTTAGGAGGTCAGTTCACTTTTTTTTTGGGGGTATATGTTTATGTTTAATATTTATTAAATTCATATTCCATTATATTTTTTATTATATTTTTTATATTGTTTAGATAATATTTTGTATCAAAAATTACTATAAATTCATCTTGTAAATTATAATTACTTTCATCTTTTATTTTATTTAAAGTATTTATATATACGTAAGCTTTTATATTATCAGAGACATATCCTTCAAGGACTTTAATTTTTATATCTATGCCATTTTTAGTCCAATTGATTGTATAGATTTCATTTTCAAATGCATAATCTATGAAGTTATAAGTAGTTTCAATATTAATTTTTAAGAAGTCTTTTTCAATAATTAAGTTTGAAATTTTTAATAATTTTTCTTCTTTTTTAATATGAATAATTAATTTTTTACTTTCTTCTATTTTTTTTATTAAGTTAAGTAATTTTTCAGTATTGATAACATCATATTGATTATGTAACAAAACTTTACTTATATCTATATTCTCAATTTCCTGATAAAATTTTACATCATCGTCAATTTCAAAATTTTCATGTCTTTCTAGTTCATTAAATTTTTCTATATCTTGAAGAGAAAATTTTCTAAAATCCATAATTAATCTATTTGATATAAAATATCTGTATATATCAAATTGCGATTTTTCTTCAAATACTGATAATCCATAAAATTCATACCTAGCTTTTAAAAAGGGAATATCAAAATTTTTTCCGTTAAATGTGATAATATTCTTATTATCTAAAAATGGAAAAATTTCATTTAATAATTTTTCTTCCTCTTTATCATTTTCAACAGCAAATTGATAGAAGTTTTCTTGATAAATAAAACCAATTACATAAACTTGAGAATGAATCCTTGATACGCCATTAGTTTCTATATCGAGTATTATTGAATTTTCATCTAAATTTTTTATATTTATTGATTTCTTTAGATTATACATTATATATCCTTATTTGTGCTATAATATTCTATAGATTTATGATAACACAAAGAAGGTACTTTATGATATATTTTGATAATGCATCAACTACAAAAATGGATGAAGTTGTTAAGAATGCTGTTGATGAAGCCTATGAAAAATATTGGGCAAATCCATCATCATTACATAGTTTAGGATTTAATGTTGAAAAGGAAATAAAAAAATCAAGAGATATAATTGCGAAAAAATTAAACATTAATCCTAAAAGTTTATTTTTTGTTCCAAGTGGTACAATTGCAAATAATTCTGTTATAAATTCAATAAAAAATAATAAAAAAAATATTGTTATTTCAAGTGTGGAACATGCTTGTGTTTTTAATGCAGCAAAAAATTCTGAAATGGAAGTAAGGATTGTAAATGTTGATAAATTTGGATTCGTTGATGAAGAAGATTTGTATTCAAAAATTGATGACAATACAGTATTAGTTTCTATTATACATGTAAATAATGAACTAGGAACTATTAATAATATAAATAAATTAGCAGAAATAAGCAAAAATAAAAATCCTAAAATCTTATTTCATTCAGATGGAGTGCAGGCGTTTAATAAGATAAATGTAGATTTGAGAAATATTGATTTTTACACTATATCTTCACATAAGATAAACGGACCAAAGGGAATAGCGGCGTTGTATATTAAAAATGCTAAAATTTTTAATAGTTTATATTTTGGTGGTGGGCAAGAATCGAATTTGTTTTCGGGTACTGAAAATGTTCAAGGCATTATTGGATTTGCTAAAGCATCCCAATTAGATAATAATTTTGTTTATATTTCAAATATAAATAAATATTTAAGGCAAGAATTGTCAAGTATGAAAGGTATTGTTATTAATTCACCAATAGATAATGTTTCACCATATATTTTAAATGTATGTTTTGAAAAAATTGGTGCAGAAATTTTACTCCATTATTTAGAAATGGATGATATATATATTTCTACAGGCTCTGCTTGTAGCAAAGATAAGGGAAGTAGAGTTTTGGAAGCTATAAATGTAGAAAAAAATTATAAAGAAGGTTGTATCAGAATTTCTTTATCAAAAAATTCTACAATGGATGAAGCAAAGCTATTTGTAAAAAAATTAGAGGAAAAAGTTGAAATAATAAGGGGAATATTAGGATGAGATGGTTATTAGGTGTTAGCTTTGGTGAGCTAATGTTAAAAGGTAAAAATAGAAAGAAATTTATAAAAAATTCAATTAAACAGGTATTAAAAGCATTGCATGGATTTAACATTGGTGAACATTTTTTGGATCATGAAAAATTATTTATAGAAGTTTTAGATACAACGGAATTTACAAAAATTATTGAAAAATCAACAATGGTATTTGGGTTATCATATGTTTATCCATGTATTCAATGTGGGAAAAATTTTGAAGATATTGAAAAATCAATAGTAGAACTAATAAAAAATAAAAACTATGATGAAAAAAAATCATTTAAGGCATTTGCTGTTAGGGCTGATAAGTCATTTGAAATGAATTCAATGCAGATAGCGGCAAAAGTCGGGGGTATGGTTTTAAGAAATTTTGATAATTTTTATGTAGATATTAAAAAACCTGAAGTGCATGTTCATGTTGATATTAGGCAAAAATGTTATGCTTATTTAGAAAAATATTCAACGATAGGTGGTTTACCAATAGGTACCGGAGGTAGAGCATTATTACTTCTATCAGGAGGAATTGATTCGCCGGTAGCAGGATTTGAAATGGCGAGAAGAGGTGTTGAAATTGGAGCTATACATTTCCATTCTTACCCATTTACTAGTGAAAGAGCTAAAGATAAGGCTCGTAGATTAGCAAAACAAATGTCTATATATGTGGGTGAAGTGAGATATTTTGAAATCAATATGTTAAATATTTATACTGCGATAAATAAAAATTGTAGAGAGAGATTTACAACAATTCTTTCTAGAAGATTTATGATGAGAATTGCTGAAAAACTTGCTGAAAAATATAGATTTGATGGATTTGTTACAGGTGAAGCACTGGGCCAAGTTGCAAGTCAAACAATTCAATCTATTTCAGTTGTAAACGATGCAACAAGATTGCCTATATTTAGACCACTTATAAATATGGATAAATCTGAAATAATTGAAAAAGCAAAATGGATAGATACATATGATATTTCTATCGAACCATATGATGATTGTTGTTCATTTTTTGCTCCGGAACGTCCAGTAACAAAACCAAGATTGTATGATATTGAAGCAGAAGAAAATAAATTAAATATAGATGAATTAGTTGAAAAAGCACTTGAAACATTAGAAATCTTTGATATTATAGTAGAGTAACATATAAAAAAGTAAGGAGAGAACAATGTAAAATATAGATAAAAATAGAGAAAAAAGTTTTATTAAAAATATACTAGGAGGCTAGATGAGTAATTTAAAATATATATTTTGGTATTTTAAGAAATACAAAAAAAGATATGCCATAGGTATTGCTTCTCTACTTTTATGCTATTTATTTATTCCTATACCTAATTGGATGATTGGAAAATTTGTTGATTTAGTTAAAAATAAGCAATTAACTCAGCAAACATTGATTTCTCATTCATTAATTTTATTTGGTTCAATAATAATATTATATATTGTAGAGTATATTTGGCATTATTACATTTTTGGATATAGTTTTCAATCTGCTACAGATTTTAGAAAACGATTAGTGACAAAGATTATAAAACAATCACCAACATTTTTTTATCATAATTCAACAGGCTCATTGATGAGTAAGGCAACTCAAGATGTTGGGGCAGTTCAAACATTAACGGGATATGGAATACTTGCATTTTTTGATTCTACAGTATATCCATTGAGCATTATTATGATAATGGGATTTACAATTTCATGGCCAATGACTATTGCATCAATTATATTTTTACCATTATTAATTATAGTTACAAAAGTTTTAGGAAGTAAGTTGCATGTAGGTTTTCTAAAAATTCAAAAATCTTTTGAAAAAATGAGTGAATCAGTGATGGAAAACATCACAAGTATTAGAGTAATCAAAGGATTTTCAACCCAAGAAGTTTCAAAAAATAGATTTGAAAAAAGCGCACAGGAGATGTATGATTCACAAATAGCTCAAGATAGATTGCATGCCATTTTTATTCCTACCGGAAAATTAATACCTTCCATTGCATTTGTTGTAGCATTACTATTTGGACAAAATTTAATGGGACAAGGGAAATTAACATTAGGGGAAATGACATCATTCTTTCTATATTTAAATATGTTAATTTGGCCTATGTATGCTTTTGGTGATTTAATCAATGTAATTCAAGAATCAACAGCATCATTAAAAAGGTTGGAAGAAATTAATTCATATAAAGAAGATTTGATTGATAGAAAAAATGTTGAAGAGTTTAATTGTGAAAAATCATTGGAATTTAAAAACTTTAGCTTTAAGTATCCAGGCGAAAAAGCTTATTCATTAAAAAATGTTAATTTGAAAATAAATAAAGGGGAGACTCTGGGAATTGTCGGTAAAATCGGTTCGGGGAAAACTACACTATTAAAGCAATTACTGAGATTTTATCCTGTAGAGGAAGGGTTAATCTTATTAGATGGAAAACCCGTAGAACAATATTCTATAAAGAGTATTAGAGATAAGTTGGGGTATGTACCGCAGCAACACCTATTATTTTCGAAATCTGTATATGATAATATTGCATTTGGAAAAATAAACCCAAGTGAAAAAGATATAATGGATGCAATTGAATTTGCTGATTTTACTAAAGATCTTGGTACTTTGCCGAATGGACTTGAAACTATGATTGGAGAAAAAGGTATATCTATATCAGGTGGGCAAAAACAAAGAATTTCAATTTCCAGGGCGATAATAAAAGACCCGGAAATATTGATATTGGATGATTCTTTATCAGCTGTTGACTCTATTACAGAAAAGAAAATTATAGAAAATATTATTAATCACAGACAAGGAAAGATAACTATTATCGTAGCACATAGATTATCAGGACTTAGACATGCTGATAATATTATTGTTTTAGAAGATGGTAAGATTGTTGAAGCTGGAAATCATAAAGAGTTAATAGAAAGAAAAGGTTGGTATTATAGCCAATATGAATCTCAAAAGTCAGGAGGTTCAGATGAATAATAAAAATATTGAAGAAAAGGGAAGTTTCATAAAGGAAGACTATAAGCAAAAAGCAAAATTTAGAAATAAAAAACTTTTAGAATATCTACTTAGATTAAAGGGATTATTTTTTGTAAGTATGATATTTACTGTAATTGCCATTTTTATGGAATTAATAGGTCCATATATTTTAGGTAAATTATTAGATGGAGAATTAATAGAGGGTATAGGAGCAAGGGATATAAATAAATTTTATCTTCTAGTATTACTTTATTTCGGCACAATAGTTTTAGCAGCGATAGTTTCATATTTTGGTTCACTTGCTTTTTCTAAATTGGCAAATAGATTAGCTAAAAATATTAGAACGGATGCATTTAATCATGTATTATCTTTACCTGTTCAATTTTTTGATAAATACGCAATAGGAAAAATTGTCAACAGAATTACAAACGATACAAGAGACATAAGAATGCTTTTTAATTTAATATTTGCTCAGATTTTAACAACATTTGTAAGAACTATAGGGCTTATAATTGCCTTATTCTTTATAAATTGGAAATTAGGTATGTTGAGTATTATTGCAACTCCAATTATTTATTTTATTTTTAGGGATTATTTTAATAAATCCACTGAAACGGAAAAAAATTTGAAAAAATATAGATCTGACTTAAATGGTAATTTGGCAGAAACAATTCAAACTATGGAAGTTATCCAAGCATTTAATAAAGAAGATGAGATTTACAATGAATTTGGGAAAATTAATGATAGTATAAATAAACAAGGATGGAATTTAGCAACGCTTTGGGCTTATTCAGGATTTAATGGAACAAATACATTAGGTAATATTATAATAGCTATAGCAGTTGTAGCGTTTGGATATTTTTTCCTAAAAGGAGAATCATTTATTACAGTTGGCGGATTATTTGTATTTATCGACTATAATAGAAGGGTATATCAAAATATAAACGCTTTAATGGATCAATCAGGTAGACTACAAAGCTCTAAATCAGCGGCAGATCAATTATTTGAGCTTATGAGAGTTGGAAGTTTTGAAGAAGGCACAGAAGAAATTGAAAATATGGAAGGAAATATTAAGTTTGAAGATGTTTCATTTGCATATAATCAAGGCGAATATGTAATTCATAATTTAGATTTAGATATTCCTAAAGGAACATCTGCTGCATTTGTTGGACATACTGGATCCGGTAAATCAACAGTAATGAATTTGATATATAAATTTTATAATATAAATAAAGGAAAAATAAAAATTGACGGACATGATATAAATAAACTTAACATGGAAAAAATTAGAAACAATATGGCAATTGTTTTTCAAAATCCATATATTTTTGAAGGGACGGTTTATGAAAATATATCATTATTCGATTCTTCTATAAGTAAGAATGATGCTGAATTGGCA
Source organism: Helcococcus ovis (assembly GCF_004524775.2). Taxonomy (NCBI): domain Bacteria; kingdom Bacillati; phylum Bacillota; class Tissierellia; order Tissierellales; family Peptoniphilaceae; genus Helcococcus; species Helcococcus ovis. Next base: position 490,221 of record NZ_CP119081.1, read on the forward strand.
TTGATTTCTGTTGGGGGAGAAAAAATTCTTCAAAGAGAAAGAGGTATTGATACTACTGTAAGAGAATCCGGAGCAGGCTTCTCATCTGGAGAAAGACAAATTATTTCATTTGCTAGAGCTATGGTAAGAGATCCAAAGATTTTAGTTTTAGATGAAGCAACAGCAAATGTTGATTCTGAAACAGAAGAATTAATTCAATTTGGATTAAATAGATTAAAAAAAGGAAGGACTACATTAATAATAGCACATAGACTTTCAACTATTAAAGATGTTGACAAGATTTATTTATTAGAAAAAGGTAAATTAATTGAATCGGGAAGTCATGATGAGCTAATAAAATTAAATGGAATTTATGCACAGATGTATAAAAACAGTTAAAATTATTAATAAACTGTTGATATGATAAATTTTTATAAGTATATAGTTAGTACTGGTAAAATATTTAGAGAGTTAGGAAGTAAAATTCCTAATTCTCTTTATTATATTTAAATAAATTTTAATCTTGACTAAAATAGTTGACTTTAATATGTAAAAATGATAAATTATTGTATATAGAATTAGGGGAACCTAAAAATGGAGGTAAAAATGAAAAAAAGTAAATTGGTTTCAGTTGTTTCAATTTTAGCATTAGCTGTTGTATTATCAGCTTGTGGAAATAAAAAAGATAATAAAAAGCCGGTAGAAACTAAAGTTGAACAAAAAGTAGAAAAAAAAGATGATAAAAAGGTAGATAAAAAAGAAACAAATAAATCTATCAATCTGGATAAATGGGCTGGAAAATGGGTAAACTATGCTTCATTTGCAGATACAAAAGAGGTTAAAGATGCATTTGCTTCATTGGAAAATGGTGATAAAGAATATGAAAACTTTAAAAAGAGAAATGAAGTTGGATTTAATGCATTAGAAGCTCAAGGAAATAAATTAAAATTTTATGATATGGCTAAAGATGGTAAAGTTATATCAGAATCAGAATATGAATACATAAAAGACCATAAAACAAAACATGGTAAGAGAGAAGCTAAATGGCATGAATTTAAGGCTAAAGATCCAAACGCAAAATTTCCTGTTATACTTTTAATGCAACCTCATGGTGAAGAAGTAATGCTACACTATCATTTTAAGGTAGGAAAAGATGGAGAAACAATCTTAAAGGATAAATCTATTAACTTTGGTACATTTGTAAAGGAAGACATAAAACCATCACAAATAGCAAATGCTATTAAAATAAGATTTGAAAGACAAAAAGCTCAAAAACAAAAAGAGGAAAAGAAAAATTAATCACAATATTTTGAAATCTTAATATAAACAATATGAAAGGTGAAATCGTGAAATTAAAAAATAAAATTTTATGTATATTTTTTGCAGTTTCTATGATTTTCATTTTATCGTCTTGTATAAGCAGTAAGACTACCGGTCCTAAAAAGCCTGTAGTCTATACTTCTTTTTATCCTATTGCAGAATTAACTAAGGAAATAGCAGGAGATACAGTGGAAGTTAGGACATTTATGCCCGAAAATAAAGATCCACATTTGTGGGAGCCAAGTCCTAGAAATATGAGGAAATTATTAAAATCAGATATGCTTATAGTAAATGGAGCCAATATGGAAAACTGGCTACCTCAAATAAAAGACGTTGCTCCGGATTTGAAAATAGTTACACTTTCAGATTCTGTTGATTTGATAACATATAAAGGAGCTGCTGCTATCGGAGATTTTCAATATATGGCTCAGCAAAAATCCAAACAGGGTGAAACATATAAATTTGACTTTGGTCATACACATGAAGATGTAATGAGAGTATCATTTATAAATAATAATGATAAGAAAAGTAAAGATGAATTAATTAAAATTGGTAAAAATAATATGAAATCAAAGGGGCAATTAGTTCCCCAAGATTCAACAATAGATGTCGAAGAAAATAAAGTTTATGCATTAGAAATGGGACATGAATCGGGACAAATTTTCTATAAATTTCCTAAATCGGGAAATTGGGTTTTAGTTTCAGATAGGATTTCAGAAGATCTATTACCATATAATTTAACCGATAAAGACGGAGAATTATTGGAAATCGAAAAAATTTTAGAGGGTTCGACCTCCGGGTTAGATAAAATAACATATGATCCTCATTCTTGGATGTCAATTGTAAATGCTAAAAAGTATCTTAATGTTATTATGAATGAATTGTCAGATAAATATCCTCAATATTCAGACAAATATAGAGAAAATAAGATTAAAATTGTAAGTGCTCTTAGTGAATTACAATTTGAGTATAAAGAAAAATTTGATAAATTAGATTTTAAACATTTTGTTGTAACACATAATGCTTATGCTTATCTAGCAAGAGATTTTGGATTAAAACAGTATCCATTGCAAGGCTTAGTAAGTACGGAAACGCCTAGTTTAAAAACAATAAAAAAAGCTATTGATTTTTGTGAATTTTATGGAGTCAAGACAATTTTTTATGAATTTAACGGACAACAAAAAGGAGCTGATACAGTTGCAAGTGAAATAGGAGGAAAAAGTAAACCTCTTGCTTCTATGGAATACAATTTTTCACTTAAAGAATCAGGACTTGATTCATATAAAAAAATTATTAAAATGAATTTAGATAACTTATATGAGTCTATGAAGGAGGTAAAATGAGCTATGTAGAGGTTAAGAACTTATATTTTGGATATTCCGGGGAATATGTATTAAAAAATTTGAATCTTAAAATTGAAAAAGGTTCTTTGATTGCAATTACAGGTGAAAACGGATCTGGAAAATCAACATTATTAAAATTGATTTTGGGAGAAATAAAACCTGATAAGGGAACTATTTTATTTGATAATCAAGATATATCTAAAATAAAGTCTTTTAAGCAAATAGGCTATGTGCCTCAAGTACAAAATTTTGAAAAAATAGCATTTCCTATTACTTGTTTAGAACTGGTAACTCTTAATCAATATGAGGATTTTGGATTTATAAAAATCGCAAGAAGAAAACACAAAGAAAAGGCAAAGCATTCATTAATAAATTTGGGCTTGGAAAATTATATAAATACACCATTTAATGAATTATCAGGCGGATTACAGCAACGTGTAATTATTGCCAGAGCTATGATTAATAACCCGCAACTTTTGATTCTTGATGAACCAACAGCCGGAGTTGATAAAAACAGTAAAAAAGATTTTTTACACTTAATAGAAAAAATTAACAAGGAATCTAAAGTTACAGTTTTGATAGTTACACATGAATTAGAATTAATAAATAAGACACTAAATCCAAGTAAAATATATAAAATTGAAGATGGAGGTATATCCTATGTTTGAAATTTTTGAGTTTGATTTTATGAGAAGAGCTCTTTTAGCCGGTCTTATGCTATCTATTATGATTCCACTTATAGGAGTTGTAATGGTTAATAGAAAGACATCAATGATAGGAGATGCATTATCACATACTTCATTAATGGGTGTTGCCTTAGGCTTAATATTAAGTATAAATCCTGCATTAGGAGCAGTTGTAATAGCTGTTATTTCCGCATTTGCAATAGAAATTATCAGAAAGAAATTTCCGCAATATGGAGATATGGCAACAGCTGTAATAATGAGTTTAGGCTTAGGATTGGCTGCCATTTTATCAGATTTTGCACCCGGTGGAAATACATTTGAATCATATTTATTCGGCTCAATTTCTGCTGTAACGAAAAATGATTTAATTTTTCTTTCAATAATTTTTATAGGTATTTTGTTTATTTCAATTATATACTATGGAGGATTACTTGATATATCTATAAATCCCAATTTAGCTAGATTATCCGGCGTAAATGTAAAATTTATTAATTTTCTGTTTACATTGTTTTCTGCAATAACAATCGCCTTAGCGGCTAAAGTTATAGGAGCTCTTATGGTTGCATCATTAATTGTATTACCGGTAGCTACGGCATTATTTATTGCAAGAAGTTATAAGCAATCATTATTTATTTCTGTTTTTTTAGGCGTAATTTACATGCTTTTTGGATTAGTTATTTCATTTTATTACGATATTAGACCCGGTGGGTCAATAGTTGTAATTGCAATATTAGGCATGTTAATAGTAGGAATTATATCTAAATTTAGAAAATTAAAAAAATAATTATTTAAGTTAATTAATTAAGAGGACTGTTGCAAAATAACTAAAAATCTTATTTTGCAATAGTCTTTTCTTTTTAATTGAATTGTCAATTTTTCTTGTGGATTTAATCCCTTCTGAATAACAATAGATTAAAATCTGAAATATTGAAATTGGAGCTATTACTGGTTTTCTCCCTTTTTTAGAGCAAGCATTTTCTATTAGATCTAAATTTAATTCCTTTACTAAATTTTTCAAAATCTAAAATTTGCGATAATTTTGATAATTTTATTGAAAATAGTGTGAAATTAATATTTTTTATTTTGTAATGAAATTAAATATTTACTAAAAATCTGATTAATTTGAGTATTAATCTTATTGTTAGAAGAACTTCTATAAAACAACTAAAAAATTTATTTTACAACATTCTTTTATTATTAAAAAATTAATAATTTTATATAAAAAACACAAAAAATTAAACTTTTAGGTATTGTATTTTATGTTTTTTTTGTTATAATTATATTTGTGTTTAATATATTAAGTTTTTTACTTAAAAAAATATTAGAGAGGAGATAAGATGGAAATAGGGGATAAAATAAAAAAACTTAGGAAAAAGATGGATTTGACCCAAGAAGAATTAGCAGAAAGATCTGAGTTGACAAAGGGATTTATATCTCAACTTGAAAGAAATCTTAATTCTCCTTCTGTTGATACTTTAGCTGATGTTTTAGAAGCTTTAGGTACTAATTTAGGGGATTTTTTTACAAATAAAGAAGAAGAGCAAATTGTTTTTAAAGAAGAAGATTTTTTTGTTGGTACAAATGATAAATTAGGTCATAAAATGGAATGGATTGTTCCAAATTCTGTAAAAAATAATATGGAGCCTGTGATGTTTACACTAGATAAAGATGGTTGTAGCAAGATATATACTCCAAATGAAGGTGAAGAGTTTGGATATGTTGTAAAGGGTGAAATTAAATTAGTTTTTGGTGAAAAAGAATATAGATTAAAGAAGGGTGAAACATTTTATTTCTTTTCTGATGAGGAAAGATATATAAAAAATGTACATAAAGGGCAATCAAAAGTATTGTGGATATCAAATCCACCAAATTTCTAGGAGGTCAAATGAATATTATAGAATTAAAAGGATTAAATAAATCCTTTGGAGATAATAAAGTATTGGATGATATAAACTTAAATATAAAAGAAGATGAATTTCTTACATTATTAGGACCTTCTGGGTGTGGTAAAACTACGACTTTGAGAATTATTGGAGGATTTGAAAGTTCAGATTCAGGGGAAGTATTGTTTGATGGTAAAGAAATTCAGTCAATCCCGGCATATAAAAGAAATATAAATACGGTATTTCAAAAATATTCCTTATTTAAGCATTTAAGCATTTTTGACAATATTGCATTTGGACTTAAATTAAAAAAAATTCCAAAAGATGAGATAGAAAAAAGTGTAAAGGAAATGTTAAGACTTGTAAATTTGGAAGGGTTTGAAAATAGATCCGTAGATTCTCTTTCAGGTGGACAACAACAAAGAGTTGCGATTGCTAGAGCGTTAGTAAACAGACCAAAAGTTTTATTGCTGGATGAGCCTCTTGGAGCTTTAGATTTAAAACTTAGAAAATCAATGCAAGATGAACTAAAAAGAATTCAAAGACAAGTAGGTATTACTTTCATTTATGTTACTCATGATCAGGAAGAAGCATTAACTATGAGTGATACAATCGTTGTTATGAATAATGGTAAAATTCAGCAAATAGGCTCACCTATAGATATCTATAATGAACCGGAAAATAAATTTGTTGCAAGGTTTATCGGTGAGTCAAATATTTTAGATGGTATAGCTATAAGAGATAAAAAAGTTAAATTTTCAAATACAGAGTTTGATTCAGTAGATGTGGGATTTGATGAAAATGAAGAAGTAGATATTGTAATCAGACCGGAAGATATTGAACTTACATCTCCTGAAAATGGTATGATTCAAGGCGAAGTTGTAGAACTTACTTTCAAGGGAGTTCATTGGGAAATTATTGTTGATGTTGACGGATTCATGTATAAGATTCATTCTACATGGGATAAACCGGTTGGAGCGAAAGTTGGTTTAGTAATTATTCCTGACCATATTCATGTTATGGAAAAAGGAGGAGAAAATTGAAAAAAATAAAGCAACTTGCATTTCCGTATTTTTTATGGTGTGCAATATTTATAATCGTTCCTTTATTTATGATATTTTATTTTGCTTTTACCAAAAATGGAAACATTTCTTTTGAAAATTTTATAAAAATTTTCGACATTACCACACTAAAAATGATTTATACGTCTATTAAGATAGCATTTGTAACATCCGCTATTTGTTTAATAGTAGGGTATCCCTTTGCATATATAATGTCTAAACTTAATGTAAAATATAGAACTGTAGCCATGTTATTAATTATGATACCAATGTGGATGAATTTTTTATTAAGATCCTATGCATGGGTGTCTATTTTATCTCAAAACGGTGTATTAGATAATTTATTAAAAATTTTTGGCATAAACTATGATAGTTTCTTATATACAGAAGCATCCGTAATTTTAGGTATGGTATATAACTTTTTACCATTTATGATACTTCCAATTTACACATCACTTGAAAAAATAGATAACAGTTTGATAGAAGCGGCTCATGATTTAGGAGCTAATGACAATAAGACATTTTGGAAAGTTATTTTTCCAATGTCCTTACCCGGAGTATTTTCAGGATTAACTATGGTATTTGTTCCTGTGATTTCTACTTTTGAGGTTTCATTGTTACTTGGTGGTGGAAAAGTAAATATGATTGGTAATGTTATTGAAAGACAATTTACAAAAACTCAAAATTGGGGATATGGCTCAGCTTTAGCGACATTTTTAATGATTATAATTTTATTGAGTTTAATTTTTGATAGAGAATCAGTTGAAAAGGGAGGTATAAATGAATAAAAAAACTAACTTTTTAGAAAAATTTTATTTAGTATTTGTTTTTATATTTCTATATGCTCCTATCGCTGTTTTAATATTTTACTCATTTAATCAATCGAGAATTTTAGGCGTTTGGTCAGGTTTTTCACTAAAATGGTATCAAAGACTATTTGAAGATAGAGCTATATTAAGTGCAGTTAATACAACACTTTTAGTTGGGGTGGTGGCTACTATAGTTTCAACAATTGTGGGGACTTTTGCTGCGGTAGGAATATCTGAATTCAGTAAAAATAAAAGAAGAATAATTTTAGGTATTAACGATATTCCGGTATTAAATCCCGACATTGTTATCGCTATATCACTTATGGTTTTATATGGTATGCTACAAATTCCAAAAGGACTTTTGACCTTGATATTATCACATATTGCATTTACGATTCCATATGTTGTATTATCCGTATTACCTAAAATAAAACAAATGGATAAGAATCTTATAGATGCGGCTTTAGACTTAGGAGCTACACCATTACAAGCTTTAGTTAAGGTTGTAATTCCTGAGATAAAACCGGGGATTATTGCTGGAGCAATGATGGCATTTACATTATCAATAGATGATTTTGTAATATCATTCTTTACAGTGTCTCCCGGACTTAATACTATTGCTACAACTGTGTTTTCAATGACTAAAAGAGGCATAGAGCCGACAATTAATGCATTGTCTACATTAATGTTTGTTGCAGTTTTAATTTTATTAATTATTGTAAATATTTTACAAAATAAAAATATGAAAAATAAGGAGAAAATTGATATATGAAAAAGAAAATTATGACTTTAATGATGGCGTTATTTGTCTTTATTTTAGTTGCATGTGGTGGGCAAAAGAAACAAAAAGTTTCATTTTATAATTGGGGTGGAACAATTAATAAACAAGTTTTGAAAGATTTTGAAAAAGAAACAGGAATAGAAGTTGTATATTCTGAGTTTGATGAAAATGAAAGAATGTACACAAATGTTAAAAATTCTATGAAAGATTATGATGTGATTGTCCCTTCAGAATATATGGTTGAGAAAATGATTAAAGAAAATTTATTAAATGAAATTGATTTATCAAAAGTACCTAATTTTAAAGAAATTGCAAATGTTTTCAAGAACAAAGGATTTGATCCTAATAATAAGCATTCAATTCCTATGTATTATGGAACATTAGGTATTTTATATAATAAAAAAATGGTAGATCCTAAAGATTTAAATGAATGGGATATAATATTTAATACTAAATACAAAGGGAAAATATATATGTTGGATTCATCAAGAGATACTTTAGGACCGGGTTTCTGGAAGTTGGGGTATAGTTCAAATTCAAAAGATGCAAAACAATTAGAAGAAGTTAAAAAATTAATGACGGATCAAAAGAAATTAGTTACAGCATATTTACACGATGAAATTAAGCAACAAATGGTTAACAAAAATGGTGCATTAGCTGTAGTTTATTCCGGAGAGGCTTCTGAAGCAATCTCTGAAAATTCAGATTTAGACTATTATTTACCAAAACATTCAAATTTATGGTTAGATAACTTTGCAATTGTAAAAAATGCTACAAACCTTGAAAATGCATATAAATTAATTAATTATTTATGTGATCCTAAAGTAGCGGCTAAAAGTGGAAATAATCAAGCTACACCTGTTACAAAAGCAAGAGAAATTGAACCGACAAAGTCCGTGAAGTCAAATAAAGTTTTATATCCAAATCTGGATGATTTGAGAGAACAAGAAGTGTTTAAGGATTTAGGAGATTTCGTAGAAAAATTTGAACAGGCTTGGGAAGATGTAAAAGCAAATTAATAATTCAAAAAAAACCATCTAAATGTTATAATTATATTTAAGATGGTTTTTTTATATTAAAAAGAGGTGTAAATGATATTAAATACTAAAGATTATATACATGAAATTAATGAAAAATTAAAAAATAAGCTTTCTGAGATTAATAAAAATATTAAATTAACTTTAATAAGAATCGGAAGTAACAAGTCAGCTATTTCTTTTGAAAAATCTATAATAAAAGAGGCTGAAAAAATTGGCATAGAAGTTATTAGTAAAGTTTTTGATTCTAAAGTATCCGAAAATGAAGTCTTATCATATATAAATAAAAACAATGATGATGAATATGTTCAAGGAATTTTAGTGTTTGTTCCGATTGATTCTGATTTAAATCAAAAGAAAATATTGAATTCTATTTCTATCCATAAGGATGTTGATGGATTAAATTCATTGAGTAAATTGAAGCTGTTTTCATCTAATGATTATGTAAATACACCAACTACAGCTTTATCAACTTTTGAATATTTAAGATCATTAACAGATTTAGAGGGTAAAGATGTTTTAATAATAAACAGATCGGAAATTATTGGAAAACCATTAGCATTGATGTTGATTAATGAGGGAGCAACAGTTCAAATTGCTCATTCAAAAACTAAAAATTTATATGAAAAAATTTCTAAATCGGATATTGTAATTTCAGCGATAGGAAAAGCTAAGATTATTGATACAAATAATTTTAAGGAAAATGCAATTGTCATAGATTTAGGATATGATGTTAAAGAAAATAAAATATTTGGAGATTTTAATTCTGAATTTTATGATGAAATTAATATTAAGTTTTTACCATCTATAGGTGGTATTGGTAGAATTAATGCTAATATGATATTAAGAAATGTAATAAGAAATGGAGAAAATAATGGAAAATAAAAAGACGGTTTTAAGTTTAGTTCAACCATCAGGAGAATTGACGATTGGGAATTACTTAGGGGCTATTCAAAATTTTATTAAATTACAAGATGAATATGATTGCTATATTGGAGTAGCAGATTTACATTCTATTACAGTTCCACAAGTACCGGCAGATTTAAGAAGAAGATCAAGAGAAGTTGTAGCTACTTATATGGCTTTAGGATTAGACCCTGAGAAGGTTACACTATTTATACAGTCACATAATGTTGATCACTTAAAACTTTATTGGGTATTAAACTCTATTTCATATATGGGTCAATTATCAAGAATGACACAATTTAAGGAAAAATCAGAAAAAAGCGAAGAAAATAAAAATGCTGCATTATTTACATACCCAACATTGATGGCAGCTGATATTTTAGTATATAATGCTGATTTTGTACCTGTTGGACAAGATCAAAAGCAGCACATGGAATTAACAAGAGATTTAGCTATTAGATTTAATAGTAGATATTCAGAAACATTTAAGATACCGCAACCGCTAATAAATGAATCCACAAGAAAAATTATGTCACTTAGAAATCCGGAAAAGAAGATGAGTAAATCTGATGATGATAAAAATGCTTCGATATTTTTACAAGATGATTTAAATGCTGCTAGAAAAAAAATAATGTCAGCTGTTACTGATTCCCTTGCAAATTTTGATTACAATGATGAGCAACCCGGATTAAAAAATTTAATTGATATTTATTGTGCCCTTACAGGAAAAGAAACAAGAGAAGTTGTTGAAAAATATAAGGGACAGGGATATGGTGAGTTTAAAAAAGATTTAGCTGATGTTGTAGTTTCCAAACTTGAAGATTTCCAAAATAAATTTAATGAAATTATGAAGGATAAAGATAAACTTGATGAAATTTTAGCTAAAGGTGCTGAAAAATCAAGATATAAGACAAGAAGATTAATGGATAAAATTTATAGAAAAGTAGGTTTTTTACAATTAGATAGATAACCGAAGAAGAATATCTCTTGCCTCTTCTACAATTTTGTTGGATTTTTACAATTAGATAGATAATCGAAGAGAGCTGTTGCTAAATGGTTAAAAATGTTATTTTGCAACAGACTTTTTTTTAGGAGAATATATGCTAACATATAAAATAATTAACAAAAATGATAATGTTTATAGATACATCTACTTTCCACTTGGTAAAGACTATAAGATAAAAGGTGGAGAGATTGATATAAATATCGACACTAAAAATTTTAATATAATATCAATTGCACAACTAGATGAAAAAAACACTCTATCAGATGATGAAATTGTAACCATTTTGACACATTTAAATGCTGAAAGAGAAAAAATAGGAGTTGAAAAATTATCATTTGAAGGTTTTAAACAAAATTTAATAAATTACAAATATGCTGAAAAGCTTATATATAGTATATTTGAGCAAATTGATAAAAATAATGTACTAGATAAGGGGATTATATTTTAGCACTCAAATAAATGTAACCGTTTTGAAACTTTTTTGTTGCATTTTATTAATTAATGATGTAATATAGATATATAAAAATATCAGGAGTGTTAAAATGAATCTAAAAAAAATAATTAAAATTGGGGGACTTGCTACATTTGCTACGGCAATAGCCTTTGCGGGAAGTTTTGCATCAAAAGCCGGAAATACATACAAATTGGTAAATACCGTTGATGGTTATTATACATCATATAATGCAAAATATAAGACTGAAGCAAAATTAAAATATTCAGCAGGTGACTACTATGTTTATAATGAATATGATGGGATGATAAATATAACTAAAAATCCAAATTATCCAGGAGCGTGGATAAATCCAAAAGATAATAAAACCGTAGTAGCGAAAGAAGAAGTAGCATATGCTGAATCAGGTGAAAGTTCAGAAAATACAGATTCTATAGGATATATAAATGATGATAATATGTTTGTACTTAACAAAAATGTAAAAGTTTATTATTCTGATTATGAAGCTAAACATAAATTAAATCCAAGAATGACATTTAGTGAGGGCACATATTATATATTCTCAAGAAGTAGAGGCATGATTAATATAACCCAATACAAAGGGGTCCCGGGAGGTTGGATTGATCCAAGTGATGTTGGTAGTGTAAAGAAAGATAAAACTTCAAAAGTAAAAGAAAATGTAAAAAATGAAAGCTCTTCAACAAATGCTAATTCAGAAATTCCATTTGAAACAACATTTTCAAAATATTCTTCATACCCTGTAAAAGTAAATTTAGAAGGATATGATACTGTGGAAGCTGCAAAAAATTATGGACAATCTACTGTAACATTTGAACCGGGTGATTATTATATTATAGGAACCAGTCAAAATATGATAAAATTAGGTTTTGATTATTCCGGAGAAGGATATTGGGTAAATCCAAATTCAAATAATGTAAGAGATACAAATTATCAAACATCAAGACCACAAGAGTTTATAGATAAAATAGCCAGTTATGCAGTAAAAGCAACTAAGGGAAGAGATGTTTATACATCAGTAATGATGGCTCAAACAATTTTAGAAACAGGATATGGTAAATCTACATTATCATCAGTTCCATATCATAATATGTTTGGTATAAAAGGAACATATGATGGAGCATCAGTTGTTATACCTACATTTGAATACGATTCAAATGGAAAATCATATAATGTTTTATCTGAATTTAGAAAATATCCATCATATTTAGAATCATTCCAAGATTATGTAAACTTAATAACAGGATATGAAGATTCTTCAAATTGGAGTTATAGTTATTACTATGGAGCAAGAAAATCACAAACAAATTCATATAAAGATGCTACAAGATATTTATCTAGAACATATGCTACATCACCAATTTATGCTGAAACATTAAATAATATAATTGAGTTATATGATTTAACACAATATGATAACTAGAATTAAAAAATAAAAGTTATAAATATTTTACTTATAATATATATTGAAAAGTCCGATATAAAGGAAATACCTTTATATCGGACTTTTTTGGTATATTTATAGAATATCTAACCTGACTTTTTGATTTATATATAAAAATATGGTGCTAAAACCTATGGATTATTTATTCATACTTAAATTGTTTATGCTGTTTAACTAGTTTTTTTTCTTCGGATAATTAGTTATAGATGTATTCGATATTGTTATTGGATATAAATTTGTAATTGCTAGTTTATAAAATTATGGCAGAAATGTTATAAAATGTTAATGCCAATATTGTTACATTTTTTTATAATTAAAAGCAGACAGATTTCAAAAATTTCCAGGTTTTGTCCGTAAAATTTTCAATATTTTGAAGAAAATAGCAGACAAAAAGCTTTTATTCGCCATTTTTGTCCGTAAATTTTAAGTAGGAATGTGAATTGCTTCGATAAAAGCAGATGAAATTAATGAAATTGAACATTTCATCCGTAAAATATGCTGATAAAAGCAGATTAAAATGTTAAAAATAGAGATTTCATCTGTAAAATAGTCAAATATCTATAAGTTCGTGAATATAACCAATAGGTTTATATGATTTATGAGCAGTATAGCCACGTTTTGGATCATAAAACTTGAATAGATTTGTAAATAATTTCCTTTTTTATATTTATATGATATCAAAAAAATAATTGAAAAATAAAAAAATATAATTAAAATACAAATAATTGCAAAAAAAAGTAGACTTTAATTTACAATGAAAAACTCATGAATTAAGCATAACCAAAAGTAGACTAAAGGCAGTTAATTCCTTGGTTAATCATATAACGAATGTATTTTTATTATTGTATCATAAATTGTAAATTAAAGTCTACTTTTTTTAACATTTGATGATAAATATATAAAAATTAGGAGGAGAAAAATGAAGAAAAAAGGACAAAAGAAAAAATTGTATTATGGTAGTGCGATAGCCTTATCGTCAGCTTTTATTTTGAATGGTTTAACGCCACTTAGTTTATTTGTACAAAAGCCCTCAACAGTATTAGCACAAGCTCAGGAATCTCAAAATGATGGCTGGATGGGCATTTGTAATGATAAAAGTAAAGATGATTTTACAGCAAAAGCTAAAGTGAATGAAACTGAAAAAACTGTAACCTTTGAATTTGACTTCTCGCATTGGAATGGAGGATTTAAAAATGAAGCTAAGTTAATGGGGGTTAATGGGCAATGGACACCAGGTATGGGAAGAGAATTAAAAGCTGATAATAGTAAAAAAACATACACCGTAACCTTATCTTTTGACGAAGTAAAAAGTATGTGTAAAGAAGGCGTTGAAAATTGTAAAAAAGGATTTAAGATATATTTACCTGAGTTAGCAAAAAACGGCAATACGAGTGATTGTTGGAGACCGTGTGATAGAAGTGGTGTGGGAAGTGGCAACGCACAAATTCCAGATTTTTTAATTAAAAAAATTAAAGAAGTAGAAGAAAAAATGAAACCGGTTCCAAAAGATCCGGAATTGGAAGCTAAGAAAAAGGAACTGGAAAAGTCAATAGAGGAAGTTCGTAATATTAATGGTGAATATAAAAAAAAATATAAAGTAGAGGGAGAAATCAATAAATATTCTGATTTAAGTAAAGATATAAGAAGAAAATTAGGTGAGGCTCAACAAGTTAAAGATTGTGGTGATAAAGATAAAATTGATTCAATAATAAAAGAATTAAAAGAACTAAAAGAAAAATATGAAGCATTAATGAAATCCAAAGAAGAAAAAGAAAAGCCTGAAAAAGAAGTGAAACCGGTTCCACCATCACCAGCACCATCACCATCACCAGAGCCAAAACCAGCACCTGCACCAGATCCAACTCCATCACCATCACCATCACCAGCTCCGGCACCTAAACCGGAAGAAAAAACTGACGAAACTAATAATGTAAATAGAAAAGAACTAAGTGACTTAATAGATAAAGTTCTTACTCTTCCATGGGATAAAATTATTGATAGTGAAGAACTAAAAGAAGCATTGGGTAAGGCTCGAAGAGCTAATGATTCACTAGAACCAACAAAAGAAGAAATTGATAAAGCAAAAAAAGGATTAGAAGAAGCATATAACAAGATAGTTAAACCGGCAGAACCAGAAAAACCTGATCAAAGAAAATATGAATTAAGAATAAAAGAAGTAGACGAAAAAGGAAATTCCATTCAATTTTTAGATGTTTTTGAAAATTTAACAGTTGAAGAAGTAAATAACAAAACAACCGAAGTAATTGGAAAAGATTATAAAGTAGTTAAAACGGATATATCGGATGATGTAAAAACAATAACGGTAAGTGTAGTAAAAATTACTTCTGAAAAACCTGTTGAACCTAAAAAACCTATAGAGCCAGAAAAACCAAAAGAAGAAAAACCTGCTCAAAGAAAATATGAATTAAGAATAAAAGAAGTAGACGAAAAAGGAAATTCAATTCAATTTTTAGATGTTTTTGAAAATTTAACAGTTGAAGAAGTAAATAACAAAACAACTGAAGTAATTGGAAAAGATTATAAAGTAGTTAAAACGGATATATCGGATGATGGAAAAACAATAATAATAAGTGTAGTAAAAGTTGTTGTTGAAAAACCGGAAGAACCAAAGAAACCTGTGGAACCAAAGAAACCGGAGGAACCAAAGAAACCGGAGGAACCAAAGAAACCGGAGGAACCAAAGAAACCGGAGGAACCAAAGAAACCGGAGGAACCAAATAAACCGGAAGAACCAAATAAACCGGAGGAACCAAAGAAACCGGAGGAACCAAAGAAACCTGTGGAACCAAAGAAACCTGTGGAACCAAAGAAACCTGTGGAACCAAAGAAACCAGAGGAACCAAAGAAACCGGAGGAACCAAAGAAACCGGAAGAACCAAATAAACCGGAAGAACCAAAGAAACCTGTGGAACCAAAGAAACCTGTGGAACCAAAGAAACCTGTGGAACCAAAGAAACCGGAGGAACCAAAGAAACCGGGAGAACCAAAGAAACCGGGAGAACCAAAGAAACCGGGAGAACCAAATAAACCGGAAGAACCAAATAAACCGGAAGAACCAAATAAACCGGAAGAACCAAAGAAACCTGTGGAACCAAAGAAACCAGAGGAACCAAAAAAACCACATGTAGACAATCCTGAAACAGGAGATGCATTTAATCCAAGCGTATATGCAGGTATTATGTCCGTTGTGGGAGGTTTATTAACATTCCTTGGAATAAAAAAAAGAAAAGAAGATTAAAAAATAAGTAAGAAAAATTTTTAATCACAATATGAGATTAAAAATAGGTTAACTAAAAAAATAACGATATTTTATTTATACATCAAATGATTAAAAAGTAAGAATTTAATTAATATTATTAAAAAAATATTATTCTATAAATATAGATACATATATAATTAAGAGGTATTTAATTTAGTTTTTTAGTCAAATACTAACAATACAAGTAGTATTGGCAAAGAATTAAAGTAACACATAGAGAGAATTAGAGTGTAAAATTTCTAATTCTCTTTTAATTTGTTAAATACTTATAATCTCATTTATTTGATGCTAGAATTAGGATAACAATTAACATTAGATAACTGAAAAATGTTTTAAGGGTTTGTCATTTACTTGACACAGTGGGTGACTTGTGGCATACTTATTTGTAATATAAATAGTGATTGTTATTTTAATGGTTACAAGTTTTATTGCATTTTTTAATATATAATTAGCAAAAATAAAGGTATGGATATGGGTAAAAAAGAAAGAAAATTAACTCCAAAAGAACAAAAAAGAAAAGAAAAATTTGAAGAGCTTTCTAGTGAGATGATTAAAATGGGATATAAAAAAACAGATTTGACATTGGGTACACTCACAGCTAATCTATTAGCCATACCAATAATGCTTCCTTTTATGGCATTAGGATTATTGATTTTTAAATTAACGCAAGCGAATGTTAAAATTATAATTATGATTGAAATTTTTGATTTAATTATATTATTTGGTATTTTATTAGTCCTAATTGTGATTCATGAATTAATTCATGGTTTGACATGGGGGGCATTTGCAAAAAATCATTTTAAGTCCATTGATTTTGGCTTTATTTGGTCAACACTTACACCATATTGTACATGTAATGAAACTTTGAAAAAATGGCAGTATATATTAGGCGGCTTGATGCCTACATTAGTTTTAGGTTTTGGAATTTTGGCAGCTGCTTGCATATTGCATAATATATTTTTATTTATGATCGCTGAATTAATGATTGTTTCAGGAGGAGGGGATTTCTTGATTGTATTTAAAATATTATTATATAAATCAAAAGGAAATGATGTGTATTATTATGACCATCCTTATGAATGTGGAGTGGTTGTTTTTGAAAAGTAAAATCATACTCAAAAAGGAAGGTTTGGAAATCCCAAAACCTTCCTTTTAACTTATTGATATTAGAATGCATCCATGATTCTAGTCATTTTTAGTTGTTTGTCTTTTAATGTTTTTTGTGCTGCTGCCAATCTTGAAATTGGAACTCTAAATGGAGAACAAGAAACATAATCTAAACCTAATTCATCAAAGAATGCTACGGATGATGGTTCACCACCATGTTCACCACAAACACCAAGTTTGATTCCCGGTCTTGTTTGTCTTCCTAATTTTACTGCATTCTTCATTAATTTACCAACACCTTTTTGGTCAACTACTTGGAATGGATCTTTTTCAAAAATACCATCATCTAAGTATTGTGATAAGAATTTTCCGGCATCATCTCTTGAGAATCCATATGTCATTTGTGTTAAGTCGTTTGTACCAAATGAGAAGAATTCTGCTACGTTTGCAATTTCATCAGCTAATAATGTAGCTCTTGGAATTTCAATCATTGTACCAACATGGTATTCAATTGTTTTGCCTTTTTCAGCAAAAATCTTTTCGACTTCATCTTTAATAGAATCAGCTACAACTGATAATTCTTTTGCATCCCCTGCTAGAGGAATCATTATTTCGGGAATTAAATTTACCCCTTCATCATGCAATCTTAAAGCAGCCCTTATAATTGCTCTTGCTTGCATTTGGTAGATTTCAGGGAATGTAATAGCTAATCTTAAACCTCTGTGACCTAACATTGGGTTTACTTCATGTAAATCATCAATAGCTTTCTTTTGTTCTAAAATTGTTACACCTAGTTCTTTAGCAACTATGGCAATATCTTCATCTGTATGAGGAACAAATTCGTGTAGAGGTGGATCTAATAGACGAATTGTAACTGATCTACCGTCTGCCACTTTGTAGATTTGATAGAAGTCTTCTTCTTGGATTGGTTCAATTTTAGCTAATGCTTTCTTTCTTTGTTCTAATGTTTTTGAAAGAATCATTTCACGTACGGCATTAATTCTATCTTCTGCGAAGAACATATGCTCTGTACGACATAAACCTACACCCTCTGCTCCTAAATCTAAAGCTTGTTTTACATCATGAGGAGTGTCAGCATTTGCTCTAACTTGTAATCTTCTTACTTCGTCAGCCCAACCCATAAATTTAGCAAATTTTCCTGACAATTCAGGATCTTTTGTTTCTAATTTTCCTTCATAAACTATACCTGTTGAACCGTCTAGTGAGATAATATCTCCTTCTCCAAGAACTTTATCTCCAATTGTAACTGTTTTTTCTTTTTCGTTTACTTTTACTTCATGTGCACCTGCGATAC
This sequence comes from Helcococcus ovis, assembly GCF_004524775.2. Taxonomy (NCBI): domain Bacteria; kingdom Bacillati; phylum Bacillota; class Tissierellia; order Tissierellales; family Peptoniphilaceae; genus Helcococcus; species Helcococcus ovis. The sequence continues at coordinate 508,647 of NZ_CP119081.1, forward strand.
AGCATTTACCCATACCACGAGCAACTACAGCTGCGTGAGACGTCATACCACCACGAGATGTTAAAATACCTTTTGCAGAATCCATACCTTGTAAATCTTCTGGTGATGTTTCTGTTCTAACTAAAATTACAGATTCTTTTTTAGCATTTCTTAGCATAGCATCTGTTGCACTAAATGAAATGTAACCTGATGCTGCACCCGGTGATGCTGCTAAACCTTTTGTTAATACTGGAGCTTTATCCATAGCTTTTTTGTCAAAAGTAGGGTGTAGCAATTGATCTAATTGATTTGGTTCAATCATCATCAATGCTTCATCTTTTGTTCTTAAACCTTCTTCAACTAAATCTACTGCAATGTTTATAGCTGCTTCAGCAGTTCTCTTACCATTTCTTGTTTGTAATATGAACAATTTACCATTTTCAATAGTAAACTCTAAGTCTTGCATATCTCTATAGTGTTTTTCTAAGATTTGACCTGTTTCAAAGAATTGTCTATATACTTCAGGCATTTGAGTTTCCAATTCAGAGATATGGCTTGGTGTTCTTATACCTGCAACAACGTCTTCACCTTGTGCGTTCATTAAGTATTCACCAAATAGTGCCTTTTCACCTGTTGCAGGATTTCTTGTAAATGCAACCCCTGTACCTGATGTATCGCCACCATTACCAAATACCATTGATTGTACGTTTACAGCCGTACCTAAATCATGAGGAATACTATTTAATTTTCTATATAGGATGGCTCTTTCATTATTCCATGATGCAAATACTGCTGCTACGGCATCAAGTAATTGTCTTTCAGGTTGTTGTGGGAATTCTTCTCCCATTTCTTTTTTATAAATTTCTTTATATCTTCTTACAACTTCTTTTAAGCTTTCAGCTGAAAGATCTTTATCTAATTCTACTCCGGCTTTTTCTTTTTCATCTTCTAAAACTTCTTCAAATAATTCTTTATTGATTCCTTTTGAAACATCTGAGAACATTTGAATAAATCTTCTATATGAGTCATATGCAAATCTAGGATTTTCAGTATGTTTTGCTAATCCTTCTACTGAGATGTCATTTAATCCTAAATTTAAAACTGTATCCATCATACCAGGCATTGATATTACAGCACCGGATCTAACTGAGAATAATAATGGATTTTCATTATCTCCAAATTTTTTGCCTAATTTTTCTTCTGTTTTTCTAACATTTTTTTCGATTTCCTTTACAAGATCTTCCCATAATGTCTTATTTTCTTGATAGTATCTTGTACATGCTTCAGTAGTAACTGTGAAACCAAATGGTACATTTATACCAAGTCTTGTCATTTCTGCTAAGTTTGCACCTTTACCGCCTAGAAGGCTTCTCATTTCTTTTTTACCTTCATCGAAACTGTATACATATTTCATTTTTGTTGCTCCCTTCGTATATCAATAAGTTTTTTTATTCTTTCTGATGTCTCTTCTATTGAGATATGAGTGACATCAATGGACTGGCAATTTAATTTTTGGATTACTTTTTGAGAATAATCAAGTTCTATATTTACTCTTTCCAGAGTAGCATATCCTGAATCGACCGGAATACCTAAAGATTTGATTCTTTCTTTTCTTATTTCAATCAATCTGCTAGGGTCCATAGTCAATGCGATGATTTTATTTGGTTCAATTTTAAATAGTTCATCAGGTAAATCTATTTCCGGAACCAATGGAATGTTAGTTACTTTATATCCTAAATTAGACATATATATGGATAGGGGAGTTTTAGATGTCCTTGAAACTCCTATTATCACAATATCAGATTCATAAATAGACTGAGGATTTATACCATCATCATTTAATAAAGCGAAGTCAACATGATTGTTTCTCAAACTTTGCTCTAAGATTGATGGGATATTTCCGCCTTTAGAAATTTTAGAAAAAATACTACCCAGGAAGTTGTATACAACTGCATATACATCAAAGTATTTAATATTTAATTGTTTACATTTGTCTTTGATAAACTCAGACATTATTTTGTTTTCAAATGCATAATAAACGATTTGGTCATCCTCATAAATATTAAAATTATGAAGTTGGCCTAATTCATTTAAGTCATCATATATTTTTATGTCAATTTGTAATTCTTGCATAAAATAATTTCTAACTAATATATGAGTTAATGTCTTTGAATTTTTGTCTGATAATATCCAAACCTTTTCATTCTGCATTTCAATCTCCAAAATTAACTTACTATGTTTTTATTATACCAAAAAAAATAAAAAAGTCCATAAAAATACAAAAGGCATACATTTGCATGATTTTATGTGCATATATGCTAAAAAATACTATATTTTACTTAGTTACATTTTGAAAAAGATTACAAAATATATCATTTTTTCTGGAAAAAGTTGGTTTTGTAATATGTTTTTCACTCAATTATTTTGTAACTTTATATATTAATGTTTTTTATATTACAATTATTTATAGGTTTAAATTATCTAAAAAAGATTTGTCATATATAAGTGTTTTTATGGTGGAGTTTTATTGCGTATGTAAATTATGCAAATACAGAAAATTGATCATATATAGGTAAAAATTTAATAAAGAGATATCTGAAAGTTAAAAAAACATCTGTAGATTTGGAGAAAATATTGTAAACTTGACTATAATTAAGTTAAATACTATAATTAAAGAATATAAAAAGGAAAAATTATAATAATCTAGGAGAGTAAGATGAAAAATCTTGAAAAAAATTATAATCCTAAGTCCTTTGAAGATAGAATCTACAAGGATTGGGAAAATGGGGGGTATTTTACCGCTCAAGTTGATAAGTCTAAAGAGCCATTTACAATAGTCATGCCGCCACCAAATGTAACAGGAAATTTACACATGGGGCATGCATTGGTCTCAACTCTTCAAGATATAGTTATAAGATGGAAGAGAATGTCAGGTTATTCAACACTTTGGTTACCTGGTACTGACCATGCAAGTATTGCGACAGAAGCAAAAGTTGTAGAAAAAATTAGAAATGAAGGTCATACAAAATTTGAACTAGGAAGAGAAAAATTTTTAGAAGAAGCATGGGATTGGACTCACAAATATGGTGGAAATATAAAGAAACAACTTAGAAAAATAGGAGTTTCTGCTGATTGGTCAAGAGAAGCATTTACACTAGATAAAAATCTATCAAGTGCTGTTGAAGAAGTTTTTGTAAAAATGTACAATGACGGACTAATTTATAGAGGTGAAAGAATTGTAAATTATTGTCCATATTGTGATACTGCAATATCAGATGCAGAAGTTGATCACAAAGACGAAAAAGGTAATTTATGGTATTTTGATTATCCATTAAAAAATTTAGATAGAAAAATTACAATTGCTACAACTAGACCGGAAACAATGCTAGGAGACTTGGCTGTTGCAGTAGATCCAACTGATGAAAGATATCAAGATTTAATAGGGGAAATGGTAATTTTACCTATAGTTAATAGAGAAATACCTATTATTTCAGATGACTATGTTGATAAAGAATATGGTACAGGTGTGGTAAAAATTACACCATCACATGATCCTAATGACTTTGAAGTTGGACAAAGACATGATTTAGGTCAATGTGTTGTTATAGAACATGATGGTACAATATCTGATGGTTATGGTGAATTCTCAGGATTAGATAGATATGAAGCAAGAAAAAAAATAGTTGCAAAAATGGATGAATTAGGTCTATTAGGCAAAATAGAAGAATTAGAACATGCTGTAGGACATTGTTCAAGATGTGGGACAATAATTGAACCACTTGTTTCAAAACAATGGTTTGTTGCAATGAAAGAATTAGTAAAACCAGCTTTAGAAGCATATACTAGTGGAGAACTTAAAATCATTCCTGAAAGATTTGGAAAAATTTATGTAAACTGGTTGGAAAATCTAAGAGATTGGAATATTTCAAGACAGTTATGGTGGGGGCACAGATTACCTGTTTACTACACTGAAAATGGAGAAATCATTGTTTCCAAAGAACAACCGGATGAAAGTGTTTATGGAAAAGTTACAAGAGATAGTGATACACTTGATACATGGTTTTCATCTGCGTTGTGGCCATTTTCAACATTAGGTTGGCCAAATGAAAATGCTGAAGATTATAAATATTTCTTCCCAACAAATACGCTTATAACAGGTTATGATATTATTTTCTTCTGGGTAATAAGAATGGTATTTTCATCATTATATAATACTGGAAAACTACCATTTAACACAGTATATCTAAACGGAATTGTTAGAGATAGTCAAGGTAGAAAAATGTCTAAATCATTAAATAATGGTATTGACCCACTTGATGAAATCGATAAATATGGTGCAGATGCTATAAGATTTAATTTAGTAAGTGGAAATTCACCAGGAAATGATATGAGATATATCGACGATGAAGTTAAAGATAAGAGAAATTTTGCTAATAAGATTTGGAATGCATCAAGATTTATATTCATGAATATGGAAGATGAAAAAGAATATAAGTTAGATAGAGGTAAATTAACAATCGAAGATAAATGGATAATTTCTAGAATTAATACATTATCAAAAGATATTGATAGATTATTAAATCAATATGAAATTGGTATTGTTGCAGTAAACTTATATGAATTTATATGGTTTGAATTCTGTGATTGGTATATCGAATTTGTGAAAACAAGATTACATGATGAAGGAGAAGTAAAAGATAATGCTTTAGCAGTATTATTATATGCTTTAGAAAATATTTTGAAATTATTACATCCATTTATGCCATATATCACTGAAGAAATTTATTCTTATTTGCCAAATAAAGAAGATTTAATAATAGTTGCAAATTATCCAAAATATGAAGAATTAAATCATTATGAATGGGAAGAAAAAGCAGTTTCTAAACTTATCGATGCAATTACATCATTGAGAGCTCAAAGATTAGAATTGAACGTACCAAATAAGAATAAGTCAAAATTATATATATTTACTGAATCTGATGAAACAGCAGGAATTTTCTCTAAATTATCAAATAATTTAATTTCATTAGCAAACCTGAGTGAAGTTGAAATTATTAGAGAAGATAAAGAAATAGATAATGTTGCTGTAACAGTAAAAGATGATTATAAATTATATCTTTCATTAGATGGTCTTATTGATTTAAAAAAAGAATTAAGTAGATTAGAAAATGAAAAAGATAAGATAATTGCAGAGTTAAATAGAGCTAAAGGGAAATTATCAAATGAGAAATTCATACAAAAAGCTCCTAAAAATTTAGTTGATGCTGAAAAAGAAAAAGTTGAAAAATACACTAATATGCTTAATGAAGTAGAAAAAAGTATTGAAGATATTAAAAATAAATAATTATATTAAACTTTAATGGAAGGTAATTTATGAATAGAAAAAAAGTTGTATTATTTAGTGAAGAGCAAATTCAAGAAACTGTAAAAAGAATGGGAAAAGAAATTACAGAAGCTTACGGCAATGAACCAATTTATGCAATTTCTTTATTAAGAGGGAGTTTTGTATTTGCAGCTGATTTAGTTAGAAAAATAGAAACTCCAACAGTTGTAGAATTTATGACTACATCAAGTTATGGTGACAATGAAGAAACTTCAGGTAGAGTAGATATTATTAATGATGTAAGATTTGATTTGGAAGGAAAAAATGTTTTAATAATTGATGATATATGTGATTCGGGTATAACACTTAATGCTATAGTAAATCATATTAAAGAAAAAAATCCAAAATCTATTAAAACAGCCGTATTTTTAGATAAACCTGAAAGAAGAAGAGTTGAAATTTATCCCGACTTTATTGGGCAAGAAATTGAAGACTTATTTGTAGTAGGGTACGGACTAAATTATGGTGACTTCTATAGAAATTGCCCATATATTTTTGCATTTGTAAATAGTGAAGAATAATGTATAATAGATTTTCAGATTTTTATGATGAATTAGTATTTGATATTGATTATGAAAAATATGCAAACAATATTTTTGAAATATTAAATAAATATAATGTAAATAAAGGAAATATCCTAGAAATAGGATGTGGAACGGGAAATTTAACTCAAGAATTATCAAAAAATAAAGATTATAATATCTTAGCATTTGATAATTCTATTGAGATGTTAAACCACTCTTTTGTAAAATTATCGGACAAAGAGAATGTAACGATAATTTTACAAGATATGTACAAATTTGATTATAAATCATTTAAGCATGATGCGATTATAACTCTTCTAGATGTAATAAATTATATTACTGATGAAGCTAAGTTAGAAAAACTTTTTAAAAATATTTATGATGGGTTAAATGAAAATGGTGTATTTATTTTTGATTTAAATAGTAGGTATAAACTATTGGAAGTGTTGGGAAATAATCAATATATCTATGAAAGAAAAAATATTTTCTATACTTGGGAAAATAGACTCGTAGGAGATAAAGTTAATTTTTATTTAAACTTTTTTGTTAAAAATAAAGATGGACTTTATGAGAGAGTTGAAGAAATGCAAGTTGAGAAGTATTATTCAATTGAATTTATTGTAGAAAAATTAAAGACTGTTGGATTTCGTGAAATTGATTACATAGATGAAGATGGAGGAGTGTTTAAGGAAAATAATACTCAAAGAATTTTATTCTCTGCTAAAAAATAATTTGAATATATATTATTTTGTGATATTATATAGGCATAGTGAAAATAATTTCACTATAAATTTGGGAGGATAAAAATGGTAAAAGGTACAGTTAAATGGTTTAACGCTAAAAAAGGATATGGATATATTACTACAGAAGAAGGAAATGATGTATTTGTGCACTTTACAGCTTTAGAAGATAATGGTGAATTCAGAACATTAAAAGATGGTCAAGAAGTTGAATTTGAAGTTATTGAAGGTGAAAAAGGGCCTCAAGCTGCAAATGTAGTTAAACTATAGTAGTAAACAATTCTTAAATAATATTTGAATTGAACATTTTAGAGATTGAAATTAATTTCAATCTCTTTTTTATATTTTTAAAATTAGGTATAATATATGTATTAAGTAACGTGAGGTATTAAATGAAAAATTATTTAATTAGGGCTATAGATAAAAATAAATCAGTGAGAATTTTTATTGCTGATACAACTGAAATTGTTAGAGAAATAAGAAGGGTTCATCAAAGTTCAGCAACAGGAAGTGCAGCATTGGGTAGATTAGCAACCATTTCTCTTATAATGGGAGTTACTACAAAAAATGATAATGAAAAATTAACTATAAGATTTGATGGTGGTGGAGTAGGTGGTAAACTTATTGCCGTTTCAAATACAAAAGGTGAAGTTAAAGTAACAGCTACAAATCCTGAAGCGGATGCACCTTCAAAATATCCTGGGAAGCTTGATGTAAGTGCTTTTGTAGGTAAAGATGGTAATTTAGCTGTAATTAGAGATTATGGATTAAAAGAACCATATACCGGATTGTCAAATATTGTTACAGGAGAAATTGCAGAAGATATTTCTAATTATTATTTTTATTCCGAACAAACACCTTCAATTGTTTCGTTGGGAGTTTTAGTGGATACGGATTTATCTATTAGAGCTGCCGGTGGTATTTTTGTACAAGTATTACCAGGAATTAAAGATGAGGAATTAACTATTTTAGAAAAAATTGCTTCAAATCTGGATCCGGTTTCTAAAATGATAGATAACGGCTTAACACCGGAAGAAATTTTAGAAAAGTATTTTTCAGAAATAAAACCTGAAATTATCGAAAAACAAAAATTAACATATAAGTGTGACTGCTCGAGAGAGCGAATTGAGAAAGGATTGATATCAATTGGAAAAAAAGACCTACAACACTTATTGGATGAAGATGGGCAAGCTGAAGTAATATGTGATTTTTGTAAAACTAAATATGTATTTGATAGAGAAAATTTAGAAAATTTAATTAAAGAAAGTAAATAGGAAAATAAATGCAAAATTATATTTTTTATATTGAATTGATAGGGATAGTAGCTTTTGCTATTTCAGGTGCTCTAGAGGGCATTAAAAACAGGATGGACTTTTTGGGTGTTGTTATATTAGGTATTGTAACAGCAACAGGTGGAGGAGTTATTAGAGATTTGATACTGGGAATAAATCCTCCCTTATCATTTAGAAGTGGATTAAATATATATATTTCAATAATTACATCAGTTATAGTATTTGTTGTTGCTTTATTTAATGATAAGGTTAATAAAAGAACAGTTCATAAAGTTTTTGAAGATGCATTAGTGTATACAGATGCTGTAGGATTAGGAGTATTCACTGTTACAGGTATGCAAATAGCTTATTCTGTTAGTTATGAATATAGTGCAATTCTTTATATTTTTGTTGGACTTATATCAGGTGTAGGTGGAGGGGTAATAAGAGATTTACTTACAGATAATGTTCCATATATTATGGATAGACATGTCTATGCTTCCGCAAGTATTGCCGGCGGTTTTGTATTTCATCAACTACAATGGCAAACAATAATTCACGATGTTATTTCAATTCCTGTATGTATAATTATCATTGTTATTATTAGAGTATTTGCATATAAGAAAAAATGGAATCTTCCAAAAGCTACAAGAATAATAGATTAAATTAAAAAAAATTGCCGACGCCATTAGTCCTTGCTCATTTAAGAGCTGTGGATATGCCCAAGCAATTTTTTTATTTTAACTTAATCTGTGAATATTTAATTTTTTTTATTTCTTTATTGATATTCAAAAACATCTAATAATTTATTTGATTATTTTTAGTTATTTGTCAATTTTAATTTTTTTAATACTGCAAAAAATCCACTTAAAACAACTGCTGATACTGATGCTAATACCATCCCGCTTAATTTTATTGAACCGAATTGTACTGATAATCCGGATAAGCCTGAAATAAATACAACTGATGTAAGTACAAGATTTAAGCTTTTTGAGTAGTCAATCTTTTGATCTACTAACAATCTTATTCCTGATGTACCTATCATTCCATATAGTAAGAATGTTACCCCACCAATTACATTTCCGGGGATGGTTTTTATTAGTGCTGCTAATGGACCGAAAAATGCCATTAAAATTGAAATTACAGCTGCTCCTGCGATTACTTGTACTGAATAAACTCCTGTGATAGCCATAACACCGATATTTTCACCATATGTTGTAGTCGGTACACCTCCAACTAAACCGGACAATGCTGATGAAAAGTTGTCGGCAAAAATTGACCTATGTAAACCGGGTTCTTTAACTAAATCTTTTCCAACAATATTTGAAGTTACAACTTGATGTGAAATGTGTTCAGAAGTTATAACTAAAAGTACCGGAATCATTGCAACTATTGATTCCCATGAAAATTTAGCTAATTGGAAGTTTGGTATTGTAAATAATTTTGCTTCTAAAACTGGTGTAAAATCAACCATATTGAAAAATATAGCTGTGATATAACCGACAATTATTGATATTAAGATAGGAATAGTTGAGAAAAATCCTCTAAATACTACCGAGCCTATTATCGCAGTCAAAAGTGTAACTAAAAATACAATCCAATCAGCGTGTTTTGCCGTTTCAGTCATTAGATTTGCTCCGATAGCACCACCTGTAACAGTGTTTCCGGCAAGCTCAAATCCTATTAAAGCTACAACAGCTCCCATTGCAGCAGGGGGTAGGACTATGTCTATCCATTTTGTCCCGAATTTATATATAACAAATGCTAATAAACAGCCCAAAAGTCCAACTACAATAAAAGCACCTTGAGCATATTCAAATCCTTGTTTAGCAATAATAGCAGTACCGGGTGCTAAAAATGCAAAACTTGAACCTAAATAAGCAGGTGCTTTTTTCTTTGTTATTAAAATAAATAATAAAGTACCAATCCCATTCATCAATAAAACAATACCTGGATTAATACCAAAAATAATAGGAACTAAAATAGACGCTCCAAACATTGCAAATGTATGTTGTAATGAAAGTGGTAATAATAATTTTCCAGGAACTTTTTCTTCGATTTGATAAATGTGTTTCTTGTTTTTCATATATCCTCCTAAAATTTCACTGTGAATAACTTTACTATAGATTAAAATAAATGTCAATATATTTTTGAACGGTCTCTTAAATTTATATTTTAGTAATAAGAATTGGTGGTATTGTCATATTTTTCATTTCTTTTTATGATTTTCACTTTTTGAAGGGTATATCTGAAATTTCAATGTAAAAAAGCTATTACAAAATAATATTATTAATTATTTTGCAATAGCTCGTAAATTAAATTATTTTAAATATAAGACAACAGGGCAGTGGTCTGATCCTAATTGCTCCATATGAATACTTGCATCTAGTAGTCTATCTTCAAAATCCTTACTTACTACAAAGTAGTCAATTCTCCAACCGATATTTCTCTCTCTTGCCTTTGTGATATATGACCACCATGTGTACATATCAGTAATATCAGGATAAAAATATCTATATGTGTCGATGAATCCTGCATTTAACAATTCGGTAAATTTATTTCTTTCCTCATCTGTAAAACCGGCATTTTTACGATTAGATTTTGGATTTGCAAGGTCGATTTCTTTATGAGCAACATTTAAATCACCGCATAAAATAACGGGTTTAGTTTTGTTAAGATTTAATAAATATTCCCTAAAATCATCTTCCCATTTTTGTCTGTAATCTAATCTGAGTAATCCTCTTTTTGAATTTGGTGTGTAACAGGTTACCATATAAAAATCCTCAAATTCTAAAGTGATAACTCTACCCTCTTTATCGTGTTCTTCGATACCTATACCATATGATTCACTTAAAGGTTTTTCTTTTGTGAATATTGCTGTACCGGAATATCCTTTTTTTTCTGCATAGTTGTAGTATTCAAAATATTCTGGTAGGTCCAGTTTTAATTGACCTTCAGACATTTTTATTTCCTGCAAACAAAGAATATCTGGATTTTCTTGATTTACATAATCCATAAATCCTTTGTTCATAACAGCTCTCAGTCCATTAACATTCCATGAAATTAACTTCATTTATTCTCCTTACGTTTTTTTTCAATAGCTTTTTGATATATATCTAATAATATCTTAGCCTGATTTAAATGATCATTTTCTATAGAATATTTTAACACATTTTGTTTTAATTTTTCAGCTTCTTCATTACTTAAACTTAAAATTTTGTTAAAAATTTTATTGAAATCTTCATAGCTATCCCATTGATACCCATTAATACCTTTTTTTATTTGATCTTTATTAGGTTTATCAAGTTTAATAATTGCAGGTAGTCCACAGGCCATTGCCTCAAGCATTGAAATTGAGTGCATCTCTGAAAGTGAAGCTGTTGTATAGTAATCCATTGCATGCAAATATTTAGAAATTTCAGTATTTGGCACCGAACCAACTAAAATAATTTTATTTTCAAAATTATTTTTTATAATTTGTTTTTGTATTTCTTCAAATTGTGGTCCATTACCAATGATAAATAATTTAGCTTTTTCTTCCGGGAAATCAGATTTTATCCAATTATTTATTAATTCCTTAATATTTTTTTCATCACCAATTCTACCTACAAATACAAATGCTTTTGCATCATCATTTAGATTATATTTTTCTCTAAATTTTACTCTAAAATTCTTTGTTTCTTCAGTTTCCCTAAAATTCTCAAACTCTACTGCATTATCAATAACTACTACTTTTTTGTTAATACCTTGTCTATCCATATAGCATTGAGCTTTAGGAGATGGACTCGTAACAACGTCAGCTTTTTTATAAAATTTTCTAAAATACTTATCAGATATTTTTTTTGAAAATTCTTCAAAATATTTTAATCCAACGTAGAATAAAAATCTGTCATATTCTGTATGTAAAGTATAAATTGCAGGAATATTGAGCTTTTTTGCAACTCTTAAACCAGTAGCTCCAATTGCGAATTCATTTTGAATATGGACTACATCCGGCTTAAATTCTTTAGCTATTTTTATTCTTGAAAAATGTATAGGTAATGCAATTCTATAATTATATATTTTCTTTAGCATAATACCTGGTACATAAACAACATTATCCTTAAATTCAATTTTAGTTTGTTTTTCTGAACCTACGGTAATTACCATTACTTCGTGCCCCAATTTTTCGTATGTGTCTTTTAAGATTTTCGTTTGTGTTGCCACACCGTTTATATACGGTGGATAAGTTTCTGTGAAAATTGCTATTTTCATACATACCTCCATGTTTAATTTAGATTATATCACATAATTGCAATTAGCGAATTATATTTCTATTTTGTAACATTGTAGTATATAATAAAATAAAAACATTTAGGAGAAATAATATGATTTTAGAAATCAAAAATAACTTTAATATTGCTGAAATTGACACGTTTGGTTCATATCTAAATCTATTAAAATTTGATGAAATAGATATCATATTTCCAAAGCAAGAAATTTTGGAAGGAAATGATAAAAAAATTAGAGGCGGGTCACACGTTTGTTTACCACATTTTGGAGCAAGTGATAAAGTAGGAATGGATAGACATGGTTTTGGAAGAAGCTCGGAATGGGAAGTAGTAGAATTAAGAGAAAATTATTTAAAACTTCAATTGGTAAAAAATATAAAACAATGGGAAAATTTAATTTCTACAATGGAGTATATACTTTTGGATAATTTTTTAGAAATCAGATTAGTAGTTAAAAATATCGGAAAAGAATCCTTATTTGTAAGTCCTGCATTTCATCCATATTTTAAGTATGAATCCGAAAATGAAATTTACATTAACGGGGAAAAATTTGATTTTAATTTAGAAAAATTACAAAACACTATATTTTATGGTAAAGTTAATACCTTAAAAACATCAAATTATGAAATAGTATTTGAAGATAAAAAACTTTCAAAATATGTTTTATGGACAAATGGAACTGATAAATACTTATGTGTAGAACCAACATTTAATTTTCAAGCTTTAGCAGACGATAAAGAATTATGTGAAATTAAACCTGAATCCGAAACTGAATTTTTATTTAAGATAATTAAACGATAATAAGATATTTTCTATTATACTTATTTTGTATAAACGAAAAATTGATTGCTTTTAAAATGAAAATTCAATTATTGTAACTCATTTTGCTTAAACGAAAAATTGATTGATTTTGACTGTATAATTTTGGGTATAACCATTTAATATATGCTGTTAAAATGTAATTTTATGTGTCCAGCTTATAGGTAGTAGTTTATATAAAAAAATAAAGAGCAGCACTTAGATATATCTTTAAACCAAAAAGGTGCCCGAGAATACTTGTTCTAAGTGAGTGTCTCTTTATTTTTTATTAATATTTGTATATGTTCAGTAATATAAATATGTTTATTTTACTAACATCTTTGCTAAAACGTGAGGATTACCACAACCTGTTGTTAAAACTAAATCATTATCAGTTATTTCTGATTGTAAATATTCTTTCGCAGATTCAAAATCCGGAATATATTTTGCGTTAACACCATTTTTCAATAATTTTTCGACTAAATCTTTTGAATGTATTGTTGGGTCAAATTCTTCTCTAGCCGGGAATATATCTGTGACGATTACTTCTTTTGAATTATAGAATGAATCGGCAAATTCATCTAATAGTGCTTTAGTTCTTGAAAAAGTATGCGGTTGAAAAACTGTAATTATATTTTTTTCAGAGAATGCATCTATTGTTTTTAGTGTTGTTTGGATTTCGACCGGATGGTGACCGTAATCAGTCATGATAATAGCTCCATTGTATGTCCCAATGGTTTCCATTCTTCTATGAAGTGATTTATATTTTTTTATACCATCTTTAACGTCTGAAAGTTTTACATTGTTTTCATATGAAGCTATTATGGCGGCGATTGCGTTGTAAATATTATGAATCCCGGAAACATTAAGTTCAAATTCTTCAATTGAACCATCTTTCATATTTAGTTTAAATTTGGAATGACCAATCTCATTGTATTCAACGTGTTCTAAATAATAATCAGCTGATTTATTGTGTAGACCAAAAGTAATTACCTGTCCTTTCACGTGTTCTAGAAGTCTATGTGTATTTTCATCATCTATATTTATAATTGCTTTAGAATTTTCGTCTAGGTTTTTCATATATCCGATAAATGTTTCTACAATATGATTTAAATCTTTATAGTAGTCCAAATGGTCTTCATCTATATTTAAAATTACAACAGTTGATGGGTAATAATTTAAAATATTTCCTTTAAATTCACACGCTTCTGAAAGTAAAATATCACTATTTCCAATTTTTACATTTCCTTCAATTTCATCTAGTATGCCACCTAATAAAATTGACGCATCGTTATCTGAATTTACAAGGATTTTTGCAATCATAGATGTTGTTGTAGATTTTCCATGAGATCCTGAAATTGCAATTGATCTTTTATAGTTACGCATCAACGCACCTAAAAATACACCTCTGGAAATGACTTCTTTACCGGTATTTTTTGCAGCGATAAGTTCTTCATTATATTGAGGAATTGCATCAGTATATATGAATAAATCTTGGTTAGTTATATTTTCTTTTTTTTGTCCAATGAAAATTTTAATATTATTTTCTCTTAAAGTCTTTAAATAATCGGAATTATCTCTATCAGAACCACTTATATCATAACCTTTTATTTTTAGAAGTAGAGCTATACCACTCATACTTACTCCACCAATTCCGATAAAATGTATTTTTTTATATTTTTTTTCTTCTAAATTAAAATTAAACATAATATCCCTTCTTTCAATTATTTAATTATAGCATATTTGTTATTTATTTAAAAATTTTATGTATATTTAATTTTAATTATGATAAATATTGTGTATAATAGAGTTATTAGAAATTGCAAAAAAAATTTAAGAGGAGTATTATGGATAAAGTCATAATAATGGCAGCTGGTGAAGGTACGAGAATGAAATCAAATATTTCAAAAGTGCTTCATAAGTTATGCAATAAAACATTATTATCTTATGTTATTGAGTCGTCTCAAGAAGCAGGGATAGACGATATAATAGTTATTGTAGGAAATAATGAAGATGCTGTTAAAGAAATTTTTGGAGATAGTGTAAAATATGTAAGACAATACATTGGAGAAAACTATCCATATGGTACGGGATATGCAGTTAAATTAGCAGAGCAATATATCAATGAAGGAGATAATATATTAGTTCTTTCAGGTGATGCACCTTTGATTAAATCGGAAACTATACGAAATTTAATTGATTTTCATAATGAATCAAAAAATGATGCGACAGTTTTAACTGCTATTTTTGAAAATCCATTTGGATATGGTAGAATAGTTACTGATAAAAATGGTAAATTATTGAAAATTGTAGAACATAAAGATGCTAACGATAATGAAATTTTAATTAATGAAATTAATTCGGGAATTTATTTATTTAATGGAGATAAGCTAAGATACGCATTAAATAAACTAGACACAAATAATTCTCAAAAAGAATTATATTTAACTGATGTTTTTGAGATTCTAAAAAAAGAAAAATTAAATATTTCAACATTTAAGGTAAAGGATACTGAAGAAATAAAAGGTATAAATACTAAAATCCAATTATCTGAAGTAGAAAAGATAATGAGAAGGCGTATAAATGAAGAATATATGTTAAATGGAGTTATTTTAGAAAATCCTGAAACAATTACAATTCAAAAAGGTATTAGAATTGGACGAGATACGGTTATTGAATCAAATGTTAAAATTTTAGGTGACACAATAATTGGAGAAAATTGTTTAATAGGAATGAATTCTAGAATTGAAGACTCAAAAATAGCTGATGATGTAAAAATTTTATCTTCAGTTATTGAAAAAGCCATTGTAGAAAAAGGTGCTGATGTAGGACCATTTTCAAGATTAAGACCAAAAGCACACTTAAAAGAAAGAGTTCATATCGGAAACTTTGTTGAAGTGAAAAATGCTGTTGTTGGAGAGGGGACAAAAGCTGGACATTTAACTTATATAGGGGATGCTGATTTAGGTAAAAATATAAATGTGAGTTGTGGAGTTATTTTTGCAAATTATGATGGCAAAAACAAATTTAGATCAACTGTTGGAGATAGTGCATTTATTGGATCAAATGTAAATATAGTTTCTCCGGTTAACATTGAAGAAAAAGCATTTTTAGCTGCAGGATCAACAATAACAAGAGAAGTAAAAGCAGGACAATTATCAATAGAAAGAGCTGAACAAAAAAATATAGATGGATATTATAAAAGAAAATTTGAAAAATAAAAAATTTAAGAATTATTAATGAAATATATTGGAGGAAAAATGCTTATTTCAGAAAATGAAGTTAAATTATTTAGTGGTACATCAAATAGACCACTTGCAGAAAAAATTTCTAAAGAATTAGGGTTACCTTTAGGAAATTTACATATCAGTCATTTTGCTGATGGTGAAATTGCTGTTAAAATAAATGAAATTGTAAGAGGTAGGGATGTATTTCTAATTCAGCCAACTTCAAAACCTGTAAACGATAATTTGATGGAAGCATTAATAATTATTGATGCATTGAAAAGAGCTTCAGCTCATAAAATAAACTTAGTTATGCCATATTATGGTTATGCCAGACAAGATAGAAAATCATCAGGAAGAGAGCCTATAACAGCTAAATTAGTTACAGATTTAATTCAAGCTGCCGGAGCAGATAGAGTTGTATGTGTTGACTTACATGCTGATCAAATTCAAGGATTTTTTAATATCCCTCTTGATCATTTAACAGCTAGACCGGTTATTGCTGAATATTTTGAAAAAGTAATAGCAGAAAGTGGAAAAGATAATTGGACAGTTGTTTCTCCTGATTTAGGTGGAGTTACAAGAGCTCGTAGATTAGCTGATGTACTTGGGTTACCAATTGCTATTATTGAAAAATCAAGACCAAGACCAAATGAATCAGAAATCTTAAATGTAATAGGTGAGTTTAAGGGAAAAAATTGTATTATAGTTGATGATATGATTGATACAGCTGGTACAATTGTTAACGCATCTGAAACATTGAAAAAAGAAGGAGCTGAGGAAGTATATATCACAGCATCACATGGTGTATTATCAGGACCCGCAATTGATAGAATTAAAAATTCATGTGTAAAGCAATGTGTTATTACTGATACAATAGATCATCCCGAACTTGAAGATATCGAAAATATAACTATTTTATCAATGGCACCTATGTTAACAGAAACAATTAAAGCAATTGCTACATACAAATCTGTTTCTGATATTATGAAAGAAAAGAAGTAATGTATTTAATTGTTGGATTAGGAAATCCCGGAAGAAAATATGATGGTACAAGACACAATGTGGGATATGCTGTTATAGATTCTTTAGCAAAATATTTAGGGGTTGAATTAGATAAGTTAAAATTTAAGGGAATTTTCACAAAGACTAATTATAAAAATGAAAAAATAATTTTACTGAAACCAGAGACGTATATGAATGCCTCTGGTGATTCAGTTCAACCGTTCATAGATTATTTTGGAATTGATATAAAAAATGTAATAGTCATTGTTGATGATATTGATATAAAATTTGGTACAGTAAGAATAAGAAAGAATGGTTCGGCAGGTACTCATAATGGTCTAAAATCTATAGTTCAAAGAACTGGAAAAACAGATTTTCCAAGGATAAAAGTGGCTGTAAATCAAAAACCTTCATATATGGATTTGGCTGATTTTATTTTATCTAAATTTAGTACATCTGAGCAAAAAGTTATTTCTAAAGAGATTGAAATTGCAAGAGATGCTATATTAGAAATAATTGAAAAAGATATAGATTCATCTATGAATAAGTACAATCCAATTATAGTGGAATAAAAGTATGATAGAAAAAGCTTATGATAGCTTATTTAAGGCTATTAATGAAAATTACAATTTAATATATTCTTATGGAATAATAGAACAATCTACAGGTCATTTTATTTATGAGTTAAGTAATAACTCAAATAGACCTGTTTTTGTGCTGTGTGAAAATGATGTAATCGCTAGAAAACTTTTTGAAAATTTGCAAAACAACAATCTTAAAGTAGACTATTTTCCTGATATAGAATTAAATTATCAAAATATTGAAGATTTGGATTATACAAATAAAGCATTTAGGCTTAAAACGATTATAAATTTAGTTAATGGAGAAAAAAATATTATCGTTTCAAGCATATCAGCTGTGACTAGAAAAGTATATTCTAAAGAGAATTTTATAAAAAATAGTTTTGAAATAACTATTAATTCTGAAGTTGATATTAATGAATTATCAAAAAGATTAATTAAATTAGGATATAAAAGAAGAAATATTATTCAGTCAAAAGGCGAATTTGCAATTAGAGGGGATATAATAGATATATTTCAAATTTCTGATGAATATCCAACAAGATTAGAATTATTTGATGTTGATGTTGATTCTATTAGAAAATTTAATGTAAATACTCAAATGTCTATAAAAGATATTGAAAATTTTACAATATATCCTATTCAGGAAAATTACTTTGATATTGATGATATAGATAAAATTATAAAAGAAATAGATAAAGATCTTCAAAAAACAAATAAGAACTTTGACATTGAAATTTCACAAAAAGTAAATGCTAAATTTGAAAAAATAAAGGAACAACTTGAATACCAACATGATATAGATAATATTGATTTAATTATACCGTATATGAATGATAAAAGTGGCGATCTTTTTGATTATATATCAGACAATTATTTAATTTTATTGAATGATTACACTTATATTAATAATAATTTTAGGAAATCAGAAAAGTTTAGAATTGAAGATATTCAGTCAAGAATTGAAAGGGGTGAACTTTTATATAAACACCAAAATATTTTCTATACCTTATCTTATATTGAAAATAAATTAAAAAATTATAAAATTATAAATATTTCAGGTTTATTAAAAAATATCGGAAATCTTCAACCTGATAAAATAATAGAATTTAAGGTAAGACAAAATCAGTCATATCATGGGCATTTTGATGATTTTATTCATGACTTAAAATTTTCATTATCAAATGGATATACAATAAAAATATTTACACCAAATATTGATGATGCTAATAGTTTAAAGATTAAATTATCTGAATTTGACTTGAATTCAGATATTATTGAAAATATAAAAATATCAAATAAAAAAATTAAAATAATTATTGGTTATTTAGAAAGTGGATTTGATTATTTTGAAGAAAAAGAAAAATTTATAGCGTATTCACAAATTTTCAGGAAAGTAAAAAAACAAAAATCAAAGACTGTAAAAAACAAGGATATTATAAACTATTCCGATTTAGTCCATGGAGATTTATTAGTTCATGATAATTATGGTATTGGTAAATTTGTTGGGATAAAAAATATAGAGATAAATAATATAAGAAGTGATTATATCGAATTGCATTTTAAGGATGATGCAAAATTATTTATTCCAACTACAGATATGAGTATGGTTTCTAAATTTGTTGGTAATGGTGATAAAAAGCCGGCACTTTCAAAATTGGGAGGAACAGATTGGAAAAAAGCTAAAAATAAAGCAAAAAAAGCTATTGAAGCAATTGCGGAAGATTTAGTAAAATTGTATGCGAAAAGAGCTGAAATTAAGGGCTTTGAATACTCTAAAGATACTCCATGGCAAAGAGAGTTTGAGGATTCCTTTCCATATCAAGAAACTGATGCACAATTAAGATCAATTTCAGAGATTAAAGAAGATATGGAATCTGATAAAGTAATGGATAGATTATTATGTGGTGATGTAGGGTATGGTAAAACAGAGGTTGCATTAAGAGCTGCATTTAAGGCTGTTATGGATGGTAAGCAAGTTGTAATGCTTGCACCGACAACAATTCTTGTAAATCAACATTTTCATACAATGAAGTCCAGATTTGAAGATTTTCCTGTAAATATAGATTATTTATCTAGATTTAAGACACCGGCACAAAAGAAAAAAGTGCTTGAAGATTTAAGAAAGGGAAATATCGATTTTATAGTTGGTACACATGCCATACTTTCTGATAATGTAGAGTTTAAAAATTTAGGATTATTGATTGTAGATGAGGAGCAAAGATTTGGTGTAAAGCATAAAGAAAAAATAAAAAAAATAAGTGAAAATATTGATGTTTTAACTTTGTCAGCTACACCTATTCCTAGAACACTTCAAATGTCTTTGTCCGGTATTAGAGATTTATCATTATTAGATGAATATCCGGCAAATAGATTACCTGTAAATACTTATGTAATTGAATATGATGAAGAGTATATCAGAGAAGCTATTTTAAGAGAAATGGCGAGAAATGGACAAGTGTATTTTGTATATAATGAAGTTAAAACTATACATAAAATGTATGAAAAGCTTAAAGAAATTGTACCTGAGGCTAGTATTGTGATTTCTCATGGACAAATGAGTACAAGAGAACTTGAAAATATTTTGGATGATTTTACAAATAATAAATATGATATTTTACTTACGACTACTATTATTGAAACCGGTATGGATATACATAATGTAAACACAATTATAATATATAATGCTGACAAGATGGGTTTGTCACAGTTATATCAATTGAAAGGTAGAGTTGGTAGATCTGATAGAAATTCATTTGCCTATTTTACTTATAAGCAAGGTAAAATAATGACTGAAATAGCAGAAAAAAGACTTAAAGCTATAAAGGATTTTTCTGAATTGGGTTGCGGTTATAAAGTTGCAATGAGAGATCTTGAACTTAGAGGAGCAGGCAATTTACTTGGAGAAAGTCAAAGTGGGCACATAGAATCCGTAGGTTATGACTTATATGTAAGAATGCTTAAGGAAACAATTGACGAAATAAAGGGTATTGAAGTTAAAAATATTGATAGACAAATAAAAATTGATTTAAATATTGATGTATATATTCCGTCTGAATACATAAAAGATGAAAATGAAAAAATTAATATATATAAGAAAATTTCATTTATTGAAACATCCCAAGATCACTATAATATAATTGATGAGTTAACTGATAGATTTGGGGATATTCCTCAGCCTGTTCAAAACATTGTTGACATATCGTATATTAGATCATTAATGTTATCTAATAATATTGATGAATTAATAGAGGTTGATTCTGAAGTAATGATGAGGTATACTGAGTTAGATGTTTTTGATTTTGAAAAATTAAAAATTTTGTCACAAGCATACAAAGGCACTATGAGATTTAGTTTAATAAATAGTCCAAGCATATATATACCTAAAGAAAAGGGATATATGATAAAATTAATAGAACTATTTGAATTAATAAATAATATAAATAAAGGAGAAAATTATGAAAAAAATTAAATTATTAAGTATAATTTTAGCAGCAACTGTGTTTATTGCGGGATGTCAAGCAAAAACGGGGAAAAATGGAAGTGAAAAATCTGATGTATCAAAAACTAAAGATGTAAAAAGCTCAGATTTAAGTAAAGTAAAAATAACAAATTTAAGAGAAAATAAAAATGTTTTTATGGATATAAATGGTCAAAAGGTTACTTTTGATAATTTTTATAAATATTATGATTTGTATTCAGGAATTTTGGCAATGCAAAGAAATTTAACTGGAGAATTATCAAATTTATTGGTAAGAGATAAAATTATTAAAGATGAATTAAAAGCGAAAAATATTACTGTTTCAGATGATGAAGTAAAAAAAGAAATAGATCTATATGTTAAAAATTTAGGTGGTGAAAAAGAATTTGGTAAATATTTGAGTGTTTTGGGTATTAAATTGGATACTTTTATAGAAAATATAAAAAATAGTTTATCAAATAAAAAGCATTTAGAAAATTTTAAGAAAGAAAATAAAGCGACAGATGATGAAATAAAAAAATATTATGAAGCAAATAAAAATTCTTTAGATAATGTAGATGCTAAACATATTTTAGTAGATGATGAAAAAAAAGCTAACGAAATTTCTAAAAAACTAAAAAAAGGTGAAGATTTTGAGAAATTATCAAATGAAAATTCAAAAGATAAAGCAGCTAACGCAAAAGGTGGACAATTGGGAAAAGTTACTAAAGCAGCGTTCGAAGCTAATTTTGTAGAAGCAGCATTTAAGCTTAAAGATAATGAAGTATCTGCACCGGTAAAAACTAAATATGGTTATCATGTAATAGTAGTAAATAAAAATAATGTAGGTTTAGATAAAAACAAAGAAAAAATAAATGATATTTTAAGTGGTCAAAAGTATAATAAATATGTAGAACAAAAAGTGAAATCTACAAAAATAGATTTCTATGATTTTAATGGTAAAAAAATTGAAAATAAAAACTAAAAAATTACAAAAAAAGTAATAAAAGTATTGAAAACACTTGATATTGTAGTTTTATATGTTATAATTAAAGTACAGTTTTATATGACTGAAATATTAGGAGGAAAAAATGAATAAATCAGATTTAGTAGCAAAAATTGCTGAAAAAAGTGGATTAACAAAAGTTGATTCAACAAAAGCATTAGACGCATTTTTAGAAACAGTAACAGAATCATTAAAGAAACAAGAAAAAGTACAATTAGTTGGTTTTGGTACATTTGAAGTTAGAGAAAGAAAAGAAAGAGAAGGAAGAAATCCAAGAAATCCTGAAGAAAAAATTCATATTCCAGCTTCAAAAGCTCCAGTATTCAAAGCTGGTAAAACATTAAAAGAAGTTGTAAATAAATAATTTATTTATATATTAATTGACATTGGTTTATCCAATGTCTTTTTTTATATTTAATAAAGGGTATAATATAGATATAGTAGTGAAAAAATTTTAATTTTTAGGAGTTTATATGAAAAAAATAACTAAAATTTTAATAAAAAAAAATAAAATTGTTATATTAATTTTTTCTGTTATTACAATTGTAATGGCAATTATGGCTTTAGGAGTTAAAATAAATTTTTCACTATCAAAATATTTACCAAATAACTCAAATTCTGTTATATCAATGAATGAAATGGCTAAAGAATATGTTGAGCCTATACCAAACTTAAGAGTTATGTTAAAAAATGTAACTGTAAAGGAAGTTTTAGAATATAAAAATAAGTTAATTAATTTACCGGAAGTAAAATTAGTTATTTGGTTGGATAAATTTGAAAATACATCTAAGCCAATTGAGTTAATGGATAAAAATTTATTGAATAAATACTATAAAGATGGTAATGCATTGTTACAAGTTTCAGTGAAATCAAACAACTCTAAAGAATCTCTTGATAAAATTAAATCGTTATTAAAATTCGACACATCATATGATGGAGAATTAGTTTCTGAGTCAGCAGCACAAAACTCAACAAAAGATGAAATTTCAAAGATTACACTTTTTGTGTTACCAGCATCACTTTTAATATTATTGTTAGCAGTTAAATCCTGGTTTGAGCCAATTATTATCATGATAGCAATTGGTGTAGCTATTATAATAAATATGGGAACAAATATATTTTTAAGAGAGGTTTCATTTATAACTCAAGCAGTTAGTGGAATACTGCAATTTGCTGTTTCTTTAGATTACGGTGTATTTTTATTACATGAATTTAAGCATCAAAAAACTTTAGTTAAAGATGCTGATATTGCTTTAGAAAATGCAGTAGTAAAATCTTCATCAGCTGTTATTTCATCTGCACTTACAACAATTTTTGGATTTATTGTTTTAGTATTTATGAAGTTTGGGATAGGTATAGATTTAGGTTTAGTTTTAGCTAAGGGTGTAATTTTTAGTCTAATTTCTGTAATATTCTTACTTCCAGCATTAATAAAACTATTTAGTAAATTAATTGACAAAACTCAACATAGAGATTTTTTACCAAATTTCAAAGGTTTATCAAAATTTGTACTAAATTTAAAATGGATTATTATTTTTATTATTTTAATTGTGCCAATAGCATTTTTAGGACAACAAAAAAATGATTTTACATATGGTATGGGTGAATATAGAGAAGATTCTATTGAGGGAAAAGATCAAAAAAGTATAGAAAAATATTTTGGAAAAGATGTACCTATAGTATTGTTAGTTCCTAATGGTGAAATTTCTAAAGAATTAAAAATGATTGATGAATTAAAAGAATTGAAATTAATAAAGAATGTACAATCATATACTGAATATGTTGGTAATGCTATTCCGTTAAAAATACCACCTGAAGTACAAATAAAATCTTTGATAAGCAAAAACTATTCAAGAATTATACTTAATACAACAAGTGAAAATGAAGGTGAAAAAGCATTTAATCTTATCTATAAGATTAAAAAAATTGCAAATAAATATTATTCAAATTATGAAATTCTAGGAAAGAGTGTTGTTTTGCAAGATATGAGTAAAATAATAAAAAAAGATAATTCTTTAGTAAATTTGCTCGCAATAGTTTCAGTTGCAATGGTAATATTAATAAATTTTAAATCTTTAATTTTGCCAATTATACTGGTGTTTACTATAGAAGCATCAATATGGATAAATTTATCAATTCCATATTTTACAAATACAAAGTTAAGTTTTATAGGTTATCTGGTTATTTCATCTATACAATTAGGAGCTACTGTTGATTATGCTATATTATATACAAATAACTATCTTGAAAATAGAAAAAAAATGAATAAGAAAGAATCATTAATTAAAGCTGGACAAAAGGTATACGGTTCAATAATTCCACCGGCATTAATACTTATTACCTCAGGATATGTATTATCATTGATATCATCAATTGGACTTGTAAGTGAACTTGGAAAAGTTTTAGGAAGAGGAGGAATATTTTCACTGACATTAGTAATATTTTTACTACCGATATTATTATATTTTTTTGATTTTATTATTGAAAAAACAACATTAAATGCTAATTTTAGGAAATGAGGAGGAGTAAAATGAATTTTAAAAAAATTATATCAGTAATTTTATCATTTGTTGTATTTTTTTCTGTACCATTAAATTTGTATGCAGCAAATAACACGAAAAAAGATGAAATAGTTTATATATCAGTTTCTCCTAATGGTGAAAAAAAGGGGGTATATGTTGTAAATGGATTTAGTTTAGAAAAAGACGGGATAATAACGGATTTTGGTAAATATGAAAATATTAAAAATCTTTCAACACTTGATGAAGTCAAAAATGTAGGGGATCAAATAACAGTTACTACAAAAAAGGGAAAATTTTTCTATCAAGGAGATAATCCTAATAAGGAAATACCGTGGAATGTGCAATTAAAATACTATTTAGATAACAAAGAATTATCAACAAAAGATATATTAGGAAAAAAGGGTTTAATAACTATAAAAGGTAGCATATTGAAAAATCTAAAAGCTGATAAATTTTATTCTAGTTACTATATTGGACAATTACAACTAAGTATTGATTCAAAACATACAATAGTAAAAGAGGCTAAAGATGCAACATTTGCATTTAATGGTGGAATACAGCTGTTAAATTATACAGTTTTGCCGGAAAAAGAATTAAATTTTGAAGTAAAACTTGAGAGTACTGATTTTCAAATGAATTCATTTACATTTTCTGCTGTACCTTTTAATATGAATTTTGATATGCCTGATATTAATCAATTTACTGATAATTTATATCAATTAGAAAGAGCTATATCTCAAATTGGAAATGGCTCAACTAGACTATTAAGTGGGGCAAATCAATTAAATAATAACAGTAAATTATTATTTAATTCTCTTTATGAAATATATAAAGGGATTGATAGTACTAAAATTGGACAAAATCAGTTAAAAGATGGAGTCTCTCAATTTAATGGAGGATTACAAAAATATTCACAGGGAATAGATGAATTAGTCTCAAAAATAGGACAATTAGGTTTTGGTATGGACCAATTGAAATTTGGGCTAGGTGAAGTGTACAAAGGCACAAATCAATTAAATGAAGGCTTAAAGAAATATTCTGATGGTATTACTAAATATACTAATGGGGTTTTAAATTTAGATTTAGGATTTGAAAAGTATATTATGGGAATAGAAACTATGGGTTTAGAATCTAAAAAATTAATTGATGGAGGGAAAAAACTTGTAGATGGTTCTTCTCAAATTTTAGATGGGTTGTCATTTTTTGATAAATTACAGTTTTTAAATGAATTATCGGAAAATGATATGAAAAATTTAAAAAATATTATAAATGAAATACTTAATTTTTGGACGGATATTCAATCTAAAATTGAAAATTTATCATATGAAGATTTGAAAAAATCATTAAACAAAATAAAAGATGATATTAATAATTTGATTATAGAATTTGATGCACAAAATATTTCTACTGATAAAGAAGATTTAATTAAAAAGTTAGACATAAAAGATAAGGAAAATGAAGATGTAAAAAAACTTTTAGATGAAGCAATAAGACTGGGAAATATTATTAAAAAGCTTAAGGAAAAGTTTAGTATAATAAGTAATTCAATAAATAATATTATAATCACTGACGATCAGATTTATAAATTAGTAATGCTTATAAAAGAATATAATTTTGAATTAAATAAAAAATTATTACCTTTGAAAAAAGCACTTATAGAATTTGATGAAGTAAAGTCATTAGAAAAACTTAAAAAATTAGCTGGTTTTAAGACACAATATCAAAAATTTCATAATGGTTTAGTTGAATATACTAATGGAACAAATGAATTAGTTAATGGAATAAACGACAAATTAATTCCTGGGGGTAAAGAAATTGGTGATGGAATTAATAAATTAAATTCAAATGGTTTAGAACTTGTAAGTGGAATAATAGGGCTAAAAGATGGATCTTCAAAATTAAATGATGTAATTAAAAGTATACTAGATAGATTAAATTTTGGAGAAGATTTATCACAAGTTAGTCAATTAAAGACTGGTATGGATTTATTAGTTGAAAATCATAATAAAATTTTACAAGGTGAGACAGATTTATCATTAGGATTAAATAGGCTTTCTTCAGGAGTTCTTCAATATTACAATGGTTTTGGACAGTACAATAACGGTTTTAGTCAATTTATAGATGGACTTAGCGAATTTGAAAATGGCACATCAAAATTAAAAAATATGACTGATGGTATGACTGAAAAAGCTAAAAAAGAGATTGATGAGAAATTAAAACTGTTTAGTAAAGAAGGTTTTAAGCTAAAAAGTTTTGTAAATGACAAAAATGAAAACTTAAGATTGGTACAATTTGTTTATGTATCTAATGCTATTGAAAAGACATTAAAAAATGAAGAAAAAATAATTGAAAAGACTCCTACATTTTTTGAAAAACTTTGGGATATAATTACATTTTGGAAGTAAAAATATGGGCTGATACGTATTTCGTAGCAGCCCATATTTTTAGTTTCGGGTTATTTCATTAATGAATGAAGAATTTTTAACCTCATTTATAAAGAGTTTTTTTGGATAAAGCAGGGTTAAATTATATTTTGCTCTTGTAATTCCAACATAAAATAACCTTCTTTCCTCTTCTAAAATTCCTAATTCTTCATTTACCGATTCGGAATAAGATGAAGGAAATTCTTTATCAACTAAATCTATTATAAACACATTATCAAATTCTAAGCCTTTTGAACCATGTATAGTTGAAAGTGTTAAATTTGAAGAATTGATGCCGTGATTTTTTTGTTTCTCGATTAAATTTCTGACTTTATTTTCAAATTCTGAAACAGATTTAATGTCTTTAGAAATATTAATCAAAGTATCTATAATTCTATCATAGGAAATCATGGATCCTGTTGTTCGTCTAGAAAGTTCTTTTACATATTCATAATAATCCATACTTCTTAAAACAAATATTACAGCATCTGAAAAATTTAATGAAGATAATTTATCCATGTAATATGAAAGTAAGTATATTTTCTCTAGGAAAAAATTATTTATTCCTTCAACGTTTTTTAATCGTTCTATGACATCATCACTTTCATCCATGAATTCCAATTGTTTTACAAATTCCTTTTTTATAAATAAATTTAATTTATAATAAATTTTTTTAAATAAATTTAAGTCATATTGATCCTTAGAGAAATTTATAATATCAATAATATCATTAATTATTTGATGTGAATAAAAAGCGTTAGTACTATCTTTTATATAAAAATCAACATTATCTGGAATATAATTAATAAAAGATATTGCCGAAATATTATTTCTGTATAATATTGCAACTGTTTCATTTAAGCAAAGTTTTTTTAATGCCTTATCAATAATATATTCAATTTGCTGCTTTGTATTTTTAGTAGAAATTATATTTACATTATTGCCTTCAGAATTATTTGATTTTATAACTTTTAAATATCTTTGTTTGTTATTTTTTATTAATTTATTTGAAAATTTTATTATATTTTGAGTAGATCTATAATTATTTTCCATATAAAAAATTTTAGCATCCGGATAAACATTAGGAAAATCAAGTAATTGTTTAGAATTAGCACCTCTAAATCCATATATTGATTGATCATCATCTGCTACAATAAATAAATTATTATTTTTTTGTGATACCAAGCTGATGATTTTCAATTGTACGTATGATGTATCCTGACCTTCATCAATTTGTACATAATGAAATTTATTTTGAAGAAAATCTAGTGCTTGTTTATTAGTTTGAAGTATTTTCAAGGCTTCAATAAGTATATCATCAAAATCAAGTAAATTTTTATCTTTTTTGAATTTTTCATATATAGTGTATACTTTTTCAAAACCATTAAATATAGCGGAATACATCTTTTTATATTCATTATAATCCATTAATGTATTTTTTAAAAAGCTAGATACTCTAAAAAAACTTTCCAATTGTTCATCATTCATATATTTTTTTCTAACATGTAAAAATATTTGCTGGACAATAGAGTATTTATTATATTCTTTTGATGATTCTATAATCATAAAATTTGATAATTTATTTGAAAATTTTTTTATTATACCGTATGCAAAAGAATGAATAGTTGAAAAATGAATGTTTTGATCACCGTAGATTTTTTTATATCTAATTTCCATATCTTTAGCTTGAGTCTTAGAAAATGTCATTGCCAAAATATTTTCAGGATTAATTCCATTGTTTATTAAATTATTTATTCTTGCTAATAATACTGTAGTTTTACCGGAACCGGGGACTGCCAATACTAATGCTGGACCTTTTTTATGATTTATTACTTTTAATTGATTTTCTGAAAATTTCATAATAACTCCTCAAAATAATATTAATATATAAAACAAAAAAAATAAAATATTAATTTTTTGTAATAACAGATAAGATTTTATCATTAAAAAAATTTTTATGTGAATTAATTACATCAATTAAATTGAAAATCTAAATATGGAGATAAAAAATATTTTTAATTAGTTTTATTATATAGTTAAAAAGGCTAACTCAATTAAGAGAAAGCCTGTTTGATTAATTACATATTTTAAATTTTATTTTGAAAATTATCTTTAACGATAACATCATGTGCTCCACCTTCAACAATAGAAGTGGATGAAACAAGAGTAATCTTTGCCTTTTCTTGTAATTCTTTAATGCTCAAAGCACCGCAATTACACATGGTTGCTTTAATTTTATTGATTGTTAAGTTTACATTATCGTGTAATGATCCTGCATAAGGAACGTATGAATCAACACCTTCTTCGAATTTTAGATTTGAAGCTCCACCAAGATCATATCTTTGCCAGTTTCTAGCTCTATTTGAGCCTTCACCCCAATATTCTTTAACAAAATTACCATTTATATTTATTTTATTTGTAGGTGATTCATCAAATCTGGCAAAATATCTACCAAGCATTATAAAATCAGCACCCATTGCAAGTGCAAGAGTCATATGATAATCGTGAACAATTCCACCGTCCGAACAAACAGGAACGTAAATACCGGTTTTTTCAAAATATTCATCTCTAGCTTTAGCAACTTCTATAACCGCAGATGCCTGCCCACGACCAATACCTTTTTGTTCTCTTGTAATGCAGATAGAACCACCACCAATTCCGATTTTAATAAAATCAGCACCGGCATTTGCAAGGAAATCAAAGCCCTCTTTATCTACCACATTTCCAGCACCAACTTTTACACTGTCACCATATTTTTCCCTAATCCATTTAATAGTGTCTTTTTGCCACTCACTAAAGCCCTCGGATGAATCTATGCATAAAACATCACATCCGGCTTCAACTAGAGCAGGTACTCTTTCCATATAATCTCTTGTATTGATACCGGCACCCACGATGAAGCTTTTATTAGAATCTAAAAGTTCATTTGGGTTTGATTTGTGCATGTCATAATCTTTTCTAAATACAAAGAATTGTAAATTTTGATTATCATCAACTATTGGTAAAACATTTAATTTATGTTCCCAAAGTATATCATTAGCTTGACTTAGAGTTAGACCAACATTAGCATATATTAAATTTTCAAATTTTGTCATAAACTCTGTAACTTTAATATCAGTAGTCATTCTCGAAATTCTATAATCTCTACTTGTTACAAGTCCCAAAAGTTTACCTTTACTTGTACCATCTTCAGTTATAGCTATTGTTGAATATCCATTTTTTTCTTTTAGCTCAAGTACATCAGCTAAAGTTGCATCGGGAGATAAATTACTATCACTTACTACAAATCCCGATTTATATGATTTAACTTTTTTAATCATATTTGCTTGAGATTCAATGGATTGAGAGCCAAAAATAAAAGAAATTCCACCTTCTCTAGCTAAACTAACAGCCATTTTATCATCTGATACGGCTTGCATTATTGCTGATACAAGTGGAATATTCGCACTAATTTTAGGTGTTTCACCCTTTTTAAATTTTGTAATAGGTGTTTTTAAACTAACATTTGATACCATGTGTTGTTTCGATGAATAACCAGGTACTAATAAGTATTCACTAAATGTTCTTGATGGTTCGCTAAAATAAAATGCCATAAAATATCCTTTCTTATTTACTAAATATTTCCAAAATTAAAATTTAATATATTTAAATTTGTGATTAATTTTATCATTTATGTTTGTTAAAGTCAAAGGGATATTTTTTATATATCATTTATTTTCATTTTTTGAATTATTTTATCCGTTCTAAGCATTACAGATTGTAATTATTTACATTAATAGTTATAATTATTTTAAGGAGGAATTATGGATTTTGAAAATCGTAAAATTTTAGTAAAAAAAAGTAGAATTAATAAAAATAAAATTGTTAAAAATATTTTATATATTATATTTTTTATTATAATGGCATTACTAGCTAAAAATTATATTTTTAAACAAAAAATAAATTCTGAAATTGTTTATGTTTTTGATAAATCAAACAATAATGTTATATTTGAAAAAAATAAAAATAAAAAAATATCTCCTGCAAGTCTATCAAAATTATTTTTGACAGATTATATTATAGAAAATTATAATTTAGATACTGTAATTTCACCTTCTGATGGAATATTAGAATATGTACCTAAAAATTCATCTTTAGCTAATATTGAATATAAAGAATATACATTAAGAAATTTAGTTGCAGGATTATTAGTTCCTTCAGGTAATGATGCTGCATATGTTTTGGCTGATTTTTGTGGGAAAAATTTAGATAAAAGTTTAAGAGATATAAAAACTAGGTTGGACTTATTTCAAGAAAAATTCAATATATTTTTGAGAGATAGAGGATATGAAAATACTAAAATATACAATCCATCTGGTTTTGATTATGAATCATATACTACTTGTGAGGATTTAAATAATGTTGTTAATAATATTATTCAATATAAGTTTATAAGAGAAGTTATATCAAGTTATGAATATATTGCTAGTTTACCTGATGACACCGATATTGCTTGGATAAATACAAATAAATTTTTAGATCCTAATTTTAAATATTTTAGTAAAAAAATTAAAGGAACTAAAACCGGTTCATTAGATGGGATAAATAATTTGATTTTATTGTATAATAAAGGTGATAGAGAATATATCATTCATATATTAGGTTCAAAAACTGATAAACAAAGATATGAAGAAGCCAATGAAATTATAAAAAGAATTATTGAAAAATAAAAAATAGTCATGTTCTAATTCAATTTTTTGTAAAAGGGCATGACTATTTTTCATTTAATTTTATTCAACTGAGTAATTATCAAAGTAACCTTTAATGTAAATTACAGGAGTACCTTTATCTCCTGAACCCGACATTAAATCACATAATGAGCCGACAAGGTCTGTAAGTTGTCGAGGAGTTGTGCCTAATTTTGCATTTTGTGTAACATCATTATCATCTTTGGTTTTGATTTTTTCTTTCATTGCTTTAATTGCTTCTTCACCTGACAAATCTGCCAAATCATTATCTGCAAGATATTTTATTTTAACTTCATTTGGTCTACCGATTAAACCATCAGTAAATCCGGGAGATACAACAGGATCAGCTAATTCCCATATTCCACCAATAGGATCCTTAAATGCACCATCACCATATACTAAAACTTCAATTTTTTTACCCGTTCTTTTCATTATTTCTGCTTGAACATCATCAACGAATTTTTTAGCATCTCTAGGGAATAATTTTAGTGAATCATCGCTAGCTGCGTTTGAACCATATAGTCCATAGTGTTCGTTATATCCGGAATTGTTTATTGGACTTGACATAATATCAGCAAGTGTATACACAGAATTAATACCATGTTCCTTGAAATATTCTTTCATGTATTCTCTATCATGTATATTTGCTACAAGTATAGATTTTGAGTTTTTTGCAATATCTTCTAGATTGTTTGAGTATAAGATTTCTACTTGACCTTTTTGAAATACTGATTTATATATTTCAACATAATCAAGTCCTGTGAATGGGTGAAGGTATTTTTTACCTAAGATATTTAGATAGTCCTCTTCGGTTAGAGTATCTTTGTAGATGTTTACATTTTTTTTCATTATTTCATATTTATCCATAAGTAGATTTCCTACTTCATCACTTGGATATGAAAGATAAATTTTAACTTTTTTATTTGTATTTGCGATAGCTTTTAGAATATTTAAAAATCTGTTTCTGCTTAAAATTGGATGCACTAAGCTTATTTCATCATTATACTTACTGTTTAAGTCTTCAGTAATGTATGATAATTTTACATAGTTTCCCTGTGTCCTTGCCAATAAAGATTCAGTAATACCAATGATGTCAGTATTTGAAACCTCGATTTTTTGTTGCTCTATAACTTCTGTAAAACAATCACTCACGATTTTTACTAAATCATCACCTTGTTTTACAATTGGTAGCCTTATTCCTAATGAACTTGTACCTATTAATCTACTCATTTATGCTCCTTATTTGTTTAATACTAATTTGTGTAATTCCAATGGTAGGATATATTCACCATTTTTGTAAACTCTCATGTTTCCACCTGAAATTTCGTCTATAAGAATAATATTTTGATTTTCATCAATACCAAATTCTAATTTAATATCATATAAATCTAAACCTTTTTCTTTTAGAATTTCAAATATTTCATCGGAAATTAATTTAGTTTGTTCTACAATTACATCATATTGTTCAAAAGTCGCAATATTTAATAAATTTAGAGTTTCTTTTGTAATAATTGGATCTTGAGCTTTATCGTCTTTTATTGTAATTTCGACAAGTCCACCCAAATCCTGAGCTTCTTTAACATATTTTCCATATCTTTTGAAGAATGATCCAACAGCCTTGTATCTGCAAATAAATTCTAAACCATGACCAAATACTTTGGCTTTTCTAACTTCCATAGTATTTTCTTCAATATTTGAATCTACATAATGAGTTACAATTCCTTTTTCCTTTAATTTTTCAAAGAAAAATTTTGTTAGTTCTAATCCTGCTTTTCCTGACCCTTCGATCGAAAGTCCAATTTGATTTTCACCTGGATCGAATACGCCATCTTTACCTGTTACATCATCCTTAAACTTTAATAAAATGTTACCATTTTCAAGTTCAAAGAGTGTCTTAGTCTTACCTTGATAAATTAATTTCATAATTTTCTCCTTTTTGACAAAACTTTTACAAGAGAATACTACATTAAATTTGTTTAAATTTCAACTAAAATTTAAATAAAATTATTTTGTAAAAAATAATTGCAAATAAAAAAATATTTGATATACTAGTCTTGTAATTGTAAAAAATAAAAAAATAAGGAGCAAATAATGCCTAAAGTTGCTGTTGTTATGGGATCTTCTTCTGATTTTGAGACAATGAAAGAGACTTGTCAGCTATTAGAAGAGTTTGGTATAGAATACGATAAAAAAGTTGTTAGTGCACATAGAACACCTGATTTGTTAATAGACTTTGCAAAAAACGCAAAAAATAACGGGTTTAGTGTAATTATTGCAGCAGCAGGTGGAGCCGCACATTTACCGGGCATGATTGCATCTATGACTATTTTACCTGTTATAGGTGTACCTATAAAATCAAGCACATTAAATGGTATTGACTCGCTTTTATCAATTGTTCAGATGCCTTATGGGGTTCCTGTACATACTATGGCTATAGGTGTAGCTGGAGCTAAAAATGCAGCTATAAGTGCATTATCAATTCTTGCAATTGAAAATGATGAGTACGCTCAAAAATATGAAAAATTTAAAACTGAATTAGAAAATATAGTAAAGGATATGAAGATATGATGAGTACTATATTACCTAAAAGCACTATTGGAATAATCGGTGGTGGTCAACTAGGAAGAATGTTAGCTATGTCTGCAAAAGAGATGGGATATAAAATAGCTATATTAGATCCAAGTGAAGACGCCTGTGCAAGAAAATTTGCAGATTTTTTTATACATAGTGCTTTTAGTGATTTTAAAGGCATAGAAAAGCTATGCGAATTAAGTGATGTAATCACATTTGAATTTGAAAATATTGATTTGGATGTATACAGGCAAATTGAGAACAAATACAATGTTGTTCAATCATCAAAAATTTTAGAAATATCACAGCATAGACTTAAAGAAAAAGAATATGCAAAAAAATTAAATATTCCTACAGTTGAATATTTTAGTTCTGATGATAAAAATATTAAACTTGATGGAAAATATATTATGAAAACATTGAGATTTGGATATGATGGCAAAGGGCAATCATTGATAAACTCAATATCTGAAATACAAGAAAATACTATTTTAGAAAAATTTATTTCATTGGAAAAAGAAATTTCTGTAGTTGCTTGCAAGGATATTCAAGGCGTAAATATCGTAGCAGTAGTAGAAAATGAACATAGAAATAATATTTTATATAGATCTAAAATTCCTGCAAATATAAGTAAAGAACAGTATGAAACAGCTGTGGAATACACAAATAGGATTTTGTCAGGCATAGAATATTACGGTGTTTTAACTGTAGAATTTTTTATAAGTAATGGAAAGGTAATTTTTAATGAAATTGCTCCAAGAGTTCATAATTCAGGCCATATAACGATGCAATCTGCAAATAAATCGCAGTTTAGAGCTCATATTGAGGCAATTTGTGGATTATCGGTAGGAAAAATAACAAATAAGGAAACGACTTTATACAATATTTTAGGTCAGAATGAAAAATATTTTATAAATTTAGTTAAAGATAGACAATGTTATTTGCATTTGTACGAAAAAGAAGCCCGTAACAATAGAAAAATAGGACATATTAATTTTGAGGGAAATGTTTTTTTGGAGGATAGTTTTGAATAAAAGAATTTTTGTAAAGAAAAAAAATAAATATGATGTACAATCAAAAAATTTAATGAATTTACTAAATTTAGAGTTTGGAATATCAATATCAAAATTAGAAAAATACGTAATTTATGATATTTTTGATATTGATGATGAAATTTTTGAAAAATCAAAAAAACTTGTATTTTCTGAAGTTATGATAGATGAGGTATATGATAATATTAATTTAGAAAAAAATAAATATATTGCATATGAAACTTTGCCGGCACAGTATGATCAGCGTTCAGATAGTGCTATGCAATGCTTAAAATTAATAGACAATAAAAATAAATCTGTTATAAGAACAGGTACATTAATTGTATTTGATAAGGAATTAAACGAAATACAATTACAAAAAATTAAAAACTTTTTAATCAATCCAATTGAATCTCAAGAAAAAAATCTAAATAAATTAGAATTTATTATCAATCAAGAATCTAAAAAAATGTTAGATTTAACAGGATTTAGAATATTTAATAATCAAAAATTAGAAGAAATCAAGGAAAAATTATCTTTAGCACTTGATTTAGAAGACTTAAATTTTATTCAAAAATATTTTGTGAAAGAAGATAGAGATCCTACAGAAACAGAATTGTACGTTCTCGACGTGTTTTGGTCAGATCACTGTAGACATACTACTTTTGAAACAAGTCTAGATGAAATATCAATTAATTCAAAATTATTCCAAGAGGAAATGCAAGAAGCATTTAATTATTACATAAAAATTAGAGAGGAATTAGGCATTACAAAACCAATAAGGCTTATGGATATGGCATCTATTATTGGAAAATATCATACAAAGATATTAGGCGATAAAAATATAGAAATAAGTGAGGAAATAAATGCCTGTTCATTTTTTACTGAAATAGAAAATAAAGGACAAAAGGAAAAATGGTTAATTCAATTTAAAAATGAAACTCATAATCATCCCTCAGAAATTGAGCCATTTGGTGGGGCTTCCACATGTATAGGTGGAGCGATTAGAGATCCATTGTCAGGGAGAAGTTATGTTTACCAAGCAATGAGAGTATCAGGTTCAGGTAATATTTTGCAAAATAGAGGATATACATTAAAAAATAAATTACCTCAAGTTGATATCTCGAAAGGTACTGCACAAGGCAACAGTGCATACGGTAATCAAATAGGATTGGCAACTACATTTGTGAAAGAAATTTATGATGATTCATATGTTGCAAAAACAATGGAAGTAGGAGCTGTAGTAGGAGCGGTTAAGGTTGATAATTATAAAAGAGAAACCTTAGTTCCCGGGGATATTGTTGTTATGATTGGTGGGAGAACTGGTCGTGACGGTATACAAGGTGCTTCGGGTTCATCAATAGAGCATAATGATAAATCTCTTGTGAATGCATCAAGTCAAGTTCAAAAGGGGAATCCGGTTGAAGAAAGGAAAATTCAAAGATTATTTAGAAAACCGGAAGTTACAAAATTAATAAAAAAATGCAATGATTTTGGTGCTGGTGGGGTTTCGGTTGCTATTGGAGAATTGTCAGAAGGAATTGAAATTTTTCTAGATAGAGTTCTTACAAAATATAAGGGATTGAACCCTACAGAAATTGCAATCAGCGAATCTCAAGAAAGAATGGCTGTCGGGATTTCCAAAGATGATTACGAAAATTTTGTAGCAGAATGTGAAAAAGAAAATCTTGAATATGTTCATGTTGCAAACATAACTGATAGAAATAGACTAGAAATGTATTATAATGGCGAATTAATTGTAGATTTCAAGTCAGAATTTTTGGAAACAGCCGGAGTTAGAAAGCATTCAAAAGCTGAATTAAGAGATAATGATTCAGAAAATCCATTTGTAAAAAGAGAATTTTCAAAAGATAAATTTTTAAAAGAACTTTCAGATTTAAATGTATCAAATCAAAAAGGAATGGTGTCTATGTTTGATTCTACAGTAGGTGCTATGACAGTAATGATGCCATTTGCAGGAAAGACAAAATTAACGCCTGTACAAGCTAGTGTAGCAGCTATTCCTACTTTGTATAGTACACCGGATACTGCAACTGTATTGACATATGGATTTATCCCTAAAATTTCAAAATATTCACCATTTTTATCAAGTATTTATGCTGTGCTGGAATCTTTGGCAAAAGTTTATGCAATTGGTGGGACTAAAGAAAGTTTATATTTTTCATTCCAGGAATATTTTGAAAAATTACTTGATAATCCTATAAAATGGGGAAAAGTTACACAATCTCTTTTGGGAAGTATTGTTGCTCAAAGGGAAATAGGAAGACCTTCTATTGGTGGCAAAGATTCAATGTCAGGTACATTTAATGATATAAATGTAGTTGAAACATTAATATCATTTGCATGTGCACCTGTAAAAATAAAGGATGTTATAACTCCTGAATTAAAAAAAGTGGGTAATAAACTCTATTTGATAGATATTGAAAAAACAGATAAAGGATATCCTAATATCAAAAAAACAGTTGAATTATTTGGGAAATTAAATCAATGCATAAAAGATGGAAAAGTTGTTTCTGCATATGTTCAAGAGTATGGTTCAATGGCATCATCATTATCAAAGATGGCAATAGGTAATAATCTAGGATTTACAGTAAATAGTGAAAAAGTATTTAATTTTAATCCTGCATCCATTGTTGTAGAAACTACTGAAAAACTTGATTTTGAATTAATAGGAGAAGTTACAGAAAATATTTCAATAAATGGTGTGGAAATAAGTAAAGAAGAGATATATCAAGCATATATGAATACATTAGAAGAAATTTATCCAACTTATTATAATTTGGATAAAGATAAAGTGGAAAATATTTCTAATGCTTGTGAAACTAAGAAATATTATAAAGAAAAATTAGATAAGGTAAGAGTAGTAATTCCGGTATTTCCAGGTACAAATTCAGAATATGATACTCAAAAAGCATTTGAAGAGGCTGGAGCATTAGTTTCGCAGGTTGTAATTAGAAATACAAAAGCAAATGATATTCAAAATTCTATAGATGAATTCGTAGAAATGATTGAAAAATCTGAAATTATTGCGTTTCCGGGAGGATTTTCCGCCGGAGATGAGCCTGATGGTAGTGCAAAATTTATTGTAAATATTTTGAAAAATGAAAAAGTTAAAAATGCAATTCATAAACATTTAGCCGACAAAAAATTAATTTTAGGTATATGTAACGGATTTCAAGCATTAATAAAATCAGGATTATTGCCATATGGAGAAATAAAAGACTTAGGTAGTGACGATTTAACATTGTTTAGAAATGAAGGATTAAGACATATTTCTGATACTGCAATAACTAGAGTTGCCAACACAAATTCACCATGGACTCAGAATTTTGAAATTGGACAGAAACATGAATTAGTCTTTAGTCATGGAGAAGGTAGACTGACGGGAAAATTAATTGAAAAATTTAAGCATTTAGCTGCATTTCAATATATTGATGAGGATGGAGATGCAACATTGAATGGTAAATATAATGTTAATGGATCACTTTATGCTATTGAAGGGATGATTAGTGAAAATGGTCTTATTTTAGGTAAAATGGGTCATAGTGAAAGATCAGGACATAATTTATATAAAACAAACACTATAAAAGAAAGACAAGATATATTTTCTAATGGGGTTAAATATTTTACAAGGGGTTAAGTAAATGTTTGGAATTTGGAATAACAAAAATGCGGTAAATTTGACATATCTAGCATTACACAGTATGCAGCATAGAGGACAGGAAGGAGCAGGCATTGTTTCTAGCGATAGAAATAGAATAAAAGGATATAGAAACATAGGTTTATTGAATGAAGTTTTTAAAAATAGAAATGTTTTAGAAAATTTAACCGGAGATTGT
This sequence comes from Helcococcus ovis, assembly GCF_004524775.2. NCBI lineage: Bacteria > Bacillati > Bacillota > Tissierellia > Tissierellales > Peptoniphilaceae > Helcococcus > Helcococcus ovis. The sequence goes on from NZ_CP119081.1 coordinate 548,023, forward strand.
GCTTTAGGTTCGGTATGGTATTCAAGCCATGATACAAATAATATTCAAAATATTGAGCCTTTATTATTTAAATTTTATGATGAACATATTGGTATATCTTTTTCCGGAAATATATTAAACGCTAAATCACTTAGAAAAAAACTGGAAGAAGAGGGAGCGGTATTTCATTCATCATCAAATGCAGAATTAATTGTTCATTTGATAAGAAGAAGTTTAAAAAAAGAATTTGAAGAAAGATTAAAAGAAGCTCTATTAAAACTTAAGGGAGCATTTTCGATAATTATATTATTAAATAATGCGATGTATGGAATTGTAGATAAGCATTCAAGAAGGCCTTTAGTTTTGGGAAAATTAAATAATTCTCTAATGATTGCATCTGAAACTTGTGCCTTAAATGTTATTGGTGCAAAATTTGTTGATAATATTAGTGCTGGTCAAATTTTTAAGATAACTGATGAAGGGTATGAAAAATGTAATTTTACAAAAGCTGAAGAGATTACAATCGAAGCAATGGAGTTTATATATTTTGCCAGACCGGACTCAACAATTTTAGGAAAAAATGTTCATATGGTTAGAAAAAATTCCGGGAAAATTTTAGCTAAGGAAAGTCCTGTAGATGCAGATATTGTAGTCGGGGTACCGAATTCCTCATTGTCTTTGGCTAGTGGTTATGCAGAAGAAATAGATTTACCTTATGAAATGGGATTAATTAAAAATCAATATATGGGGAGGACATTTATTCAACCAACTCAAGATTTAAGAGACTTAGGGGTGAAAATGAAATTATCAGCACTAAGTGATGTAGTAAAAGATAAAAGAGTGGTATTATTGGATGATTCAATAGTTAGGGGAACAACATCCAGAAGAATTGTAGATTTATTAAAAGATGCGGGGGCTAAAGAAGTTCATTTGAGAATCGGTTCTCCAATGATACTATTTCCAAGTTATACGGGAATTGATATGCAATCATCAAAAAATTTGATAGGGGCAAATAAAAGTAAGGAAGAAATATGTAAAGAAATAGGAGCGGACTCACTAGAATATTTAACTTTAGAAGGATTGCAAAAGGCGGTTGGATTTGAGCTTGATTCTAAATTTAACGGAATTACAAGCGATATTTTTAATGGACAATATACGGATGATTTGTGTGATTATGAAAAAATATTTAATGAAGAACTAACAGAAATTGAAAAAGTGTTTTTAAATCAAGGAAGGTTAAAATGAGTCAAAAATATAAAGAGTCGGGAGTTAGTTTAGATAATGGATATGAATCTGTAGAAAGAATAAAAAAGCATGTTCAAAGAACTAAAAATAAAGGAATGATGTCGATGATTGGAGGTTTTGGAGGAGTTTTTGATCTTTCAAAATATAATTTTAAGAATCCTGTGCTTGTAAGTGGAACTGATGGAGTTGGTACAAAATTGAAATTAGCATTTGAGTTAAATAAGCATGATACTATAGGAATTGATGTAGTAGCAATGTGTGTAAATGATATTTTAGCACAAGGAGCAATACCTTTATTTTTCCTTGATTATTTAGCAGTTGGAAAAAATAATCCAAAGCAAATAGAAGAAATTGTTAAAGGTGTTTCTGATGGATGTGTAGAATCAAATATTGCATTAATAGGTGGAGAAACAGCTGAAATGCCGGGATTTTACAAAGAAGACGAATATGATATTGCAGGATTTTGTGTTGGAGCACAAGAAAAAGAATTGTTAATATCTAAAGAAAATACAAAAGTAGGGCAAATTGTTATAGGTATTAAGTCTTCGGGATTTCATTCAAACGGATTTTCATTAGTTAGAAAAATTTTAAGTGACAATAAAATTGAATTATCAGAAAAATTTGAGGATACTACAATTGGTGAAAAGCTTCTAACTCCAACTAAAATTTATGCAAAGGAAGTATTAAGTTTAATTGAAAATGTAAAAATAGCAGGGATTTCTCATATAACCGGTGGAGGATTTTATGAAAACTTACCAAGATGCTTAAAATCAGGATTGGGAATGAAAATCAAAAAAGATTCTTATGAAGTTCCATCTATATTTAGATATATTCAAGAAAAAGGGAATATTGAAGACGATGAAATGTATCAAGTATTTAATATGGGAGTTGGATTAGCTGTAGTAGTAAATAGAGAAGATGTTTCTAAAGTATTTGAAATTATCCCTGAAAGTTTTAAATTGGGAGAAGTAATAGATGAAGAGGGAATTAAATTAATATGATAGATGTAGCAATATTTGCATCCGGGACAGGTTCAAATTTCTATAATTTGGCAATTAATCCGGAGTTGAAAAATTTAATTAATATTAGATGTTTAGTTTGTGACAATCCAAAAGCAAGTGTAATTGAAAAAGCTAAATTGCTAAATATTGAAACACTTATAGTTAATCCTAAAAATTTTGATTCAAAAATAGATTATGAGAAATACATTTTGGAAAATATTGAAGATGTAAAATATATATTTCTAGCAGGGTATATGAGGATAATTTCGCCATATTTTTTGGGGAAATTTAAAGGTAAAATAGTTAACATTCATCCTTCTTTGCTTCCTTTATACAAAGGAAAAGATTCTATAAAAAGAGCTTTTGAAGATAAAGTGGAATTTATAGGTATAAGTATTCATTATGTAAATGAAGAGGTTGATGGAGGACAAATTTTAGCACAAGATAAATTTAGGGTTGATTATAAATTAAGTTTAGATGAAGTTACTCAAAAAGTCCATGAATTAGAGCATAGACTTTATCCGAAAACCATTATAAAGATTTTAACTGATAATTAATTAGGAGGAATATTTGAAAAAGGCATTAATTAGTGTAAGTGATAAAACTGGCGTTTTAGAGTTTGCAAGGTCATTAAAAGAAAATAATTTTGAGATAATTTCAACAGGTGGGACACTTAAACATTTAGTTGAAAATGGAGTTGAATGTATTGGAATAGAATATTATACAGGATTTCCAGAAATTTTAGAAGGTAGAGTTAAAACACTTCATCCTAAAGTTCATGGTGGGTTATTGGCAAAAAGAGATAGTGAATTACATATAAAAGAAGCAAAAAATAATGAAATTGATTTTATTGATTTAGTTTGTGTAAATTTATATCCATTTGAAGAAACATTAAAAAAAGACGGAGTTTCTGATGTTGAAATAATTGAAAATATTGATATCGGAGGCCCTAGCATGTTAAGATCAGCTGCAAAAAATTTCAAGTTTGTTACAGTTGTTACAGATTATAAAGATTATAATATGATTATTGATGAAATATCTGAAATTGGAGAAACTAAATTTGAGACAAGAGCATATTTAGCAGCGAAAGTTTTTAATAAAACAGCAAGTTATGATTCAGTAATAGCAAATTATTTTAATAATAAATTTAACTTCACTCCTGAAAAATTAACATTAACATATAAATTAGAAGATGAATTAAGATACGGTGAAAATCCACATCAGAAAGCTGTACATTACACAAATAATGAAGCTTGCTCATATAAATTGCAAGATTGTGAGCAATTACACGGAAAGAAAATGTCGTATAATAATCTTCAGGATGCAAGTGCTGCATTAGATATTTTACAAGAATTTGATGAAATTGTATGTGTTGCATTAAAACATATGAATCCATGTGGAGTTGCAATAGGAAATACTGTTTTAGAAGCATATACAAGGGCTTATGAGTCTGATCCAATTTCGATATTTGGAGGAATAGTTGCTATTAACGGTAAAGTTGATATTGAAACTGCAACAATGATGAATAAGCTATTTTTAGAAATAATTCTAGCTGAAGATTATGATGAAGATGCTTTGGAAAAACTAAAAACAAAGAAGAATTTAAGAATTTATAAAATACCTAAGAGAATATCAAAAAATTCTAAACTTATAAAGTCAGTCAGAGGTGGAATATTAGTTCAAGATTATGACGAAAAATTATACGATGAAATAAATGTTGTTACTGAAAAGAAAGCATCTAACAAAGAAATGAAAGATTTGTTATTTGGATATAAAATTGTAAAGCACGTAAAATCAAATGCAATAGTAGTTGTGAAAAATCAACAAACATTGGGAATAGGTGCAGGTCAAATGAACAGAGTAGGTGCCTGTGAAATTGCATTAAAACAAGCTGGTGACAAGGCTGATGGTGCTGTAATTGCCTCGGATGCATTTTTCCCAATGAGAGACAGTGTTGACATGGCTGGTGAATATAATATTTCTGCTATAATTCAACCAGGAGGATCTATTAAAGATCAAGATTCAATTGACGCATGTAATGAGCATGGAATTTCTATGATTTTTGCAAAATTACGTCACTTTAAGCATTGATGGCTAGAGTATTAATTTTAGGAAATGGTGGAAGAGAGCATGCCATTTCATATAAATTATTTAATGAAGGTCATGAAATATTTATGCTTGGACTAAATCCGGGTGTTGCAAAGTTTGGTACTTGTATAGAAATATGCGAGAATCAAATAGCAGAATTTTGCAAAAATAATATGATTGATTTAGTATTTGTCGGACCTGAAAAATATTTAGTAGACGGTATAGTTGACAAATTAGAAAATGAAGGAATTCGTGTATTCGGGCCAAATAAAAGAGCCGCTATACTAGAGGGAAGTAAATCTTTTTCTAAAAATTTAATGAAAAAATATAACATTCCTACTGCAAGTTATGAAGTTTTTGAAGAATTTGAAACTGCTAAAGAATATCTTAAAAATTCAAATTTTCCAATTGTAATTAAAGCTGATGGGATTGCAGCCGGAAAGGGTGTTATTATTGCGGAAAGTTATGAAACATCAATTTCTGATTTGGAAGAAATTATGATTAATAATAAATTTAATGCTGCTGGTAAAAAGGTTGTAATTGAAGAATTTTTAATAGGGGAAGAGTTTTCATTAATGTGTTTTGTAAGTGGAAATAAAGTGTATCCCATGAAAATAGCTCAAGATCACAAAAGAGCTTTTGATAATGATGAGGGGTTAAATACAGGGGGAATGGGAGCATACTTGCCTATAAAACACATAACTGAAGAGGACGTTAAAGAAGCAGTTGATAATATTATTATTCCTACAGCAAATGCTATGATTTTAGAAAATAGAGAGTTTAAGGGAGTATTGTTTGCCGGACTGATGAAAACAAAAGATGGGATTAAGACTATTGAATATAATGTAAGGTTCGGTGATCCTGAATCAGAGATAATTTTACAAAGTATGACATCCAGTTTATATGATATTGCAAATGATATAATTGATGGTAATGAGATTGATTTGAGATGGAATGAGGAGTCTCATGTTGGAGTTGTTTTAGCATCTAAAGGATATCCCGAAGATTATAAAAATGGGTATGAAATTTTAGGATTAGAAAAGGTTAAATCTCAAATATTTCATATGGGAACTAAGGATTTAAATGGTAAAATAGTTACAAATGGTGGACGAGTTTTAATTGTGTGTGCATCTGCTCATACATTAGAGGAGGCTATTGAAAAAGCATATAAAGACATTGAAAAAATAGAATGTGATAATTTATATTATAGGAAAGATATAGGGCATTTATCATTAAAGTGAGGTTAAATGAAGACAGATTACGAAATTTCATTAGAAGCTAATAAAAAAAACATTGAAAAAGTTGCTTCAAAAATAAATATATCTCAAAAAGATTTAAATAAATATGGAGAATATAAGGCAAAAGTTAATATTCCAAGTTTTGATAATTTATCAGAAAATTTAATTTTGGTTACATCTATAAATCCTACTTCAACAGGAGAAGGAAAATCTACAGTTACAGTTGGATTATGTGATGGTATGAATTTAATAGGTAAAAAAACTTCAGTTGCACTTAGAGAGCCATCATTAGGACCTGTTTTAGGGAGAAAAGGAGGTGCTACAGGGGGAGGTTATGCTCAAGTAGTTCCAATGGATGAAATAAATCTTCATTTTACAGGAGATTTTCATGCAATTACATCTGCACATAATGCAATAATGGCTTTAATAAATAATCATATTTTTCAAGGAAATAAATTAAATTTTGATAAAATAGAATTTAATTATGTAATGGATATGAATGAAAGAGCACTTAGAAGTGTTGAAATTTACAGTAATGGCAAATTAAGTAGTCCAAAATCAAGTTCATTTGATATAACTGTAGCTAGTGAGATTATGGCTATATTATGTTTATCAGAAAATATTTTTGATTTAAAAAAAAGAGTTTCAAATATAATATTGGGATATACAAGAGAATCTAAGCCTATATATTTAAGAGAATTAAAAATTGAAGGAGTTATTGTTGCGTTGTTGAAAGATGCTATACGACCTAATTTAGTTCAAACGCTTGAAAATAACCCTGCATTTATACATGGAGGACCATTTGCAAATATTGCTCATGGATGTAATTCAGTTATAGCTACAAAAACAGCACTTAAATACAGCGATTATGTAATTACAGAAGCAGGATTTGGAGCTGATTTAGGTGCAGAGAAATTCTTTAATATAAAATGTAGAAGTGCAAAATTAAAACCTAAAGCTGTTGTAATTGTAGCAACTATAAAAGCAATTAAATTACATGGTGGAGTTTTGGAAAAAGATTTAGCACAAGAAAATTTAGAAGTATTGAAAATAGGTATTAAAAATTTAGAAAAACATGTTGAGAATATTAGGAAATTTAATCTTCCGATTGTAATTGCATTAAATGAATTTACAACAGATACGGATAGAGAAAAAGAGTTTTTATTGAAATGGGCTAAATCTCATGATGTTGAAATTTCACTTACTCAAGTGTGGTCGAAAGGTGGAGAGGGTGCTATTGATTTATCAAAAAAATTGGTTAATTTAATTGAAAAAAATAATAAAGAATTTAATCTATTATATAAAGATGAAGATTTAATAGAAGATAAAATTAATATAATAGCTAAGCAAATTTATGGAGCAACATCGGTTAAATTTACAGATTCTGCTAGAGAAAAACTTAAATTAATCAATGATTTGGGATATAGTAATTTACCTGTATGTATGGCAAAAACACCAAATTCTCTTTCTGATAATCCAAAGTTATTAGGCAGACCGGAAAATTTTCAAATAACAATTTCAGATTTGAAAATAAATAGTGGTGCAGGTTTTATTGTTGCATATTTGAATAAAGTCCTTACAATGCCCGGGTTACCTAAAATACCAAATGCAATTAGTATAGATATTGATGAAAATGAAAATATAATTAATCTTTTTTAGAAAAATGAATATTAAAATAATATAATTTTTAGAATAGGTAATAAATCTTAAATTATAAAAAATTTAATAAAACACATATATAAGCCTTGGATTTTGAAATGAATCCAAAAAGTTGGACTTTATACCGGAGACATTTAGAAATATTTGTCTCTGGCTTTTTGTGTTCTAAATATTTTTTATGATATTTTAACAACATTCATATTATTGTATGAATCCTTTTTATTTTTATTAAATTGCCAATTTTTTTTAGGTGGTTTATTTTGATATCTAGTGCCTGTTTTCGATATAATTTTTATATTGTTGTTTAGTATAACACCATCACTTTTATATTGCGGTATAAAAAAATATATATTGTTATATATTTTATGGTATTATAAAATGTAAAATTAAGGAGGCCTTATAAAAAATGAAAAAAATATTTTACATAATTTTAGGATTAATTGGATTATTTTTAGGCACATTGGGAATATTTTTGCCTATATTACCCACTACACCATTTTTACTATTAGCACTTATTTGTTTTGCTAAAGGTTCGACTAGATTACATAATTGGTTTATAAAAAGTAAAATATATGAAAAAAATTTAAAGTCATTTGTTGAAAAAAATGAAATGCCAATTTCTGTAAAAATAAGAGTCATGTGTTTCATTACATTATTGATGGGAGTCGGTTTCTTTATGATGTTTAGAAAAAGCTTATACATTCCATGTTTAATACTTTTTATTGTATGGATATTTCATATAATATATTTTATATTTAGGATTAAAACTAAAAAAAAGGAGAAAATATGTTAAAAAAGTTATTTTGTATTGAAAAAAAATATAGAAAATTTGCAATACTGAATACATTTATGGATTGGATGAATATTATAATTTTTATTCAAATTGCAAATATAATTTTACTTACAATTAATAACCAAAAAGTATCAAAATTATTCTATATAATGTTAATATTTACATTTATATTTCAATTATCATATTATACAATATGGGGCAAAAATTATATAAATATTTGGTCAAATAAATCTAAATTACACCTAAAAAAAATGTATTTTAAGAGTGTATTACAAGATTATAATCACTATAATGTTGTAGATATTATCCAGGGGGATATGATAAATTTAGAACGTTTGGATAATATTTATGAAATAATATTTCCTGCTTTTTTTAGAATAATTTTTGGACTTATTTTCATTTTATTATTTTCAATACTTTTTAAATCCATCAACTTTTTGGTATATATTTTGTATTTTTTTGTTATGGGTGGAAGTATTATGTTATTTATGAAGTCAATCAATACTGTAAATAGGGTTCACATGAATACATTTTTAAATATTGGAAAAAGGTTTTTAAATGATTTAAATGGGATAAATACTTTAATAATGTATGGTCAAGATAAAGTTTTTTTTGATGATTTTAAGAAAGATTCTGAAAATTTTAGACAGAAAACAATGGATTTGTTATACGCACAGTTACAGACTCTATTTATACTTAATTTTTACGTTTTTTTATTTTCAATTTTGGGGGTTATTTATAATATTATACAAATAAAGTTAGGTAATATTAGCAATATCCAAGGTATAATATTAAGCATGATATTAATAAATCTTTTGTTATTTACAAGGGAAATAGGGTTTTACATGCACGTTGTTAAATCTGCAATTAAGCCAATTACAATAGCATATTCTAAAATTAAATTTAAAAATGATGACAAAATAAATTTCAATGAAAAAATTAATACAATTAAAATAGAAAATGTAGATTTTTCTTATGATTCACAAAATACTTTACTAAAAAATATAAATTTTGAATTTAAGACAGGAAATGTTTATAAGATAGTCGGGGAGAATGGAAAGGGAAAATCAACCATTACAAAATTAATATCAGGGGTAATATCTCCAGATTCAGGAAAAATTTTATTAAATAATAAAGATATAAATGAATTAAATTATTATGAAAAATTAAAAAAAATTGGTACATTAGGTACTTCAAGTTATTTATTTAATACTACTATAAGAGAAAATTTACAAATTAACGATGAAATAGACATTTACGAAAGTATGAAAAAATATGATTTATTAGATTTTGTAAATAATCTTGAACTAAAATTAGATACCTTGGTTGGCGAAAATGGAAAAATGTTATCGCCGGGACAAAAACAGCAAATATCTTTATTAAGGCTTATAATGTCAAGAAAGGACATCTATATATTTGATGAAATAACTTCGAGTATTGATAAAAATAATTCAGAAAAAATAAATAAGGCAGTTAATAAATTAAAAAAAGAAAGTATTGTAATTATAATTACTCATAATCTTAAGGAAATAGATGATGATGAAAATATAATTTTTATTGATAATAATACAATTCAATGCAATAAACATAAAGAATTATTAAAAAACAACAAAAATTATTTTAATTTATATAATGCCAAAATAGGAGAAAATAATGATTAAAAGACTTTTATCCTACATAAATCACTTAACAAAATATTTATTTATAAGTTATATATTTGCATTTATTGCAAGTTTTGGGACAATTTTAGAATTAGGATATTTATTTTATATATTATTTAATTTAGAAATTAATTATATTTATATTGGAATATTTGTAATTTCAATAATTTTAATTTCTGCATTTAGATTTTTGGAACAATATTTTGGGCATTTAGTAGCATTTAAGCTTTTGTCAGATTTTCGTATAAGAGTTTATGACAAATTGAGAAAAATAGCACCTGCAAAGATGGATAATAAGGAAAGTACAATGGTCTTGTCCATAATACATACAGATATTGAACTTGTAGAAGTATTTTTTGCACATACGATAGTACCTGTTATTACAGCTATTTCTATGACGTTATTAATGGGAGTGCTTATGATATATCAATTTGGATTAACTGGTATTGTAGCTCCAATTACTTATATTATAGTTGGATTTATATATCCGTTTTTCATGAAAAATACAATTTCTAAAAATTCTAATATTTTAAACATAGAAAAATTAAATTTAAGTAAATTAGTATCAGATATTATGAATGGAAAAAAGGAAATTTTAGAATTTAATTTAGTTAATAAAGAATTAAATAAAATTGAGAAAAAAATAAATAGAGAGATAAAAATTTCTAATAGAAATGCTGTTATATTTATTAACAAAAGATACATAATAAGTATAACTATTTTAATTTCATGGTTTGTTTTATTTTTATTAAATTATTCAAGTATGACAAATTTAGATAAAATTTATTTATTAGTTTATCCTTTTACATTTGATACACAAATAGCATTAACTAATTTATCACTATCACTTTCAAAAACATTAAAGTCATCTAAGAATTTAATTTCATTTTTAGATGAAGAAAGTTTAGTTACAGATGGTAATGAGAATATTGAAAACATAAATTCTATAGAAATTAAAAACTTAAGCTTCTCATATCCAAATACAAATAAAAAGGTATTGGAAGATATAAATTTAAATTTTGATTCTGATAACATTATTGGAATTGTTGGGAAAAGCGGTGAAGGTAAAACAACTTTAGTTAAGATTATTATGAAGTGGTATCAAACGAGTATAGGAGATATTTTAATTAATTCAAAGGATATAAAGAGAATTTCAAATAGCTCGATCAGGTCAAATATAAATTATGTGCCTCAAAAAACATATATTTTTAATGGAACACTGAGAGAAAATTTAACATTAAGAAAAAACATTCCTGATAATAAAATTATAGAAAAAATAAAACAGGTTTATTTATATGATAAATTTACTACATTGAAAGATGGGCTTGATACAGAAATGAGCAGCGAAAAAATACCATTTTCATCTGGAGAACTTCAACGAATTGAATTAATTAGAGCTTTATTAAGTGAATCATCAGTAATGATTTTAGATGAGCCTACAAGTAACCTAGATTTGCAAAATGAAAAAATATTTTTAGAAATTTTAACAAATATAAAAAATACTAAAATTTTTATTATTTCTCATAGAAAAGCACCTATTGATGTATGCGATAAGGTATATGAAGTTAATAATGGAAATATTAGACAAATTAAGTAGATTAAGAATATTGCCATAAGTTTTATTTAGGATATTTTGGCAATATTTTTTTTATTACATACTAATTTTATTCATAGTATTTTAATATGGAATGTAATTAAAATTAAGCATACCGAATAAAATAATTAGTTTTATATTGACAATGTTTGTAATCGATATTAAAATTATTTGGTGAGCCTAAAATAGAGAGGATTTTATTATGAAAAAAAGAGTTTATATTTGTACATTAATATTTTTAATTTCAATAGTGAATTTAAGTGAAATGGTTTTTGCAGAATCAGGAAAAGTATTTACGGTTAATGTAAATCCAAGTTATAAACACCCGATTACAGGTGAAATTGAAGATTCTGGCGGAGAAAAATCAGTTGAGATTGGACAAGGTATGGTTGAAGGAGCTGTTTATAAGAAAGGGCTATTAGAGGTTTTAGATTCGGGCGAAATGTATTTAACAATTAAAATGGCATTGTTTGATTATACCGGTAATCACAAATTTTTAGTAGATGAAAATGATTCGGAACATGAATTTACGGGAAGTGGAAGTGATGATAATGGTGAAACTAAAGATATAAGAATTAAGATTATAAATAAAAACTCGATAATAAAGGGCAATATGTATGTAGAGCCTATGGGAAGAAATGTTATTTGGTTTATGCATATTTCAGATGTTGTTCAGGGAAATAATACAGATATTGCTCAAAAATTAGTTAGTTCAAATTCTATAGAAAAAGAAAAAAAAGAAGAAAAAGAAGAAAAAGAAGAAAAAGAATCTAAATTAGAAAAAAATAAAAAAGAATCTAAATTAGAAAAAAATAAAAGTAAAAATACAAATAAAGAAACTAAGAAAGAAACAAGTTCTGAAAAAAACGATACAAAAAATGAAAAGTTAATATCAAATTATAATCATGAAAATAAATTAAAAAAAGAAGGATTAATTTTATCTACTGAAAGTACAGTGAAAAATGCTTCCTCTCTGAAATCTAAAGGAATTAACAACACAAGTAAGTTCATAATTTTTGGTGTTATTTCTTTAGGGATTTTATTTATAATTTTTAAGGCTTTATTGTACATAAAAAAAAGAGGTAATAGAAAATGATTAAGAAATTTAATTTTGTAGTTATTTTATTATTATCAATATTTCTAACAGGGTGTGTTAATCAGCATCCTGATAAAAAAAAAGAACATAATGTAAGTAGTCCTACTAAAAAAAGCGTTGGTGAAAATCATAAACTTGGAGTTATTGATGCAAAAAAAATAGTTGAGAATAGTAAATCAAAGCCGAAAATAATTGCTACATCGCCATCTATAGCGGATATATGTGATAAGTTAAATTTAGAATTGGTAGGAATTTCTAATTCTAATATATATAAATTGCCTAAAAAATATAAAAATGTTGAAAAAATTGGATTAGCAATGAATCCTGATTTAGAAAAAATTTCAAAGTTAAATCCGGATTGGATATTGTCCCCAAATTCATTAATTGATGATTTGAAACCAAAATATGAAACAATTAAATCTGATTGGGCATTTCTAAATCTCAATAGTGTAGGTGGTATGTATCAGTCTATTAAAGAACTGGGATATATTTTTGGTAAAGAAAAAGAAGCTAATAAATTAATTTTAGAATTTAATAAATTTTATGAGGAATATAAAAGAAATATAAACTTTACAAATAAACCAAAGGTAATGATTTTGATGGGATTACCAGGGTCTTATCTAATAGCGACAAATAATTCATACATAGGAGACCTTGTTAATTTAGCAGGTGGAGAAAATGTTTATCATCATGAATATAAGCAATTCTTAAATGTCAATACAGAAGATATGAAAACTAAAAATCCGGATATAATTTTAAGAGCAGCACATGCATTGCCGAAAAATGTAAAAAAAATGTTTGATGATGATTTTAATAAAAATGATATTTGGAAACATTTTAGTGCGGTAAAAAATAATAAAGTTTTTGATTTATCATATGATAAATTCGGTATGAGTGCAAGGTTTAATTATCAGGATGCATTAAAAGAACTATCATTAATTCTATTTAATGAGGAGAAAAAAAATGAAAAAAATTAATCCTAGAAAATTTGATTTAGTATACTTTCTGATTTTTGCAATTTTATTGTTATTTTTAATATTTTTATCCATTAATTTAGGTAGTATTAAAGTAGATTTAAAACAGTTAATAAGAGGATTATTTTTTGAATATGATGAAAGTGTATCCATTGTTTATGATTTAAGATTTCCAAGAATAATTATTTCAGTAATGGCAGGTGCAGGGATAGCCGTTTCCGGAGTTTTATTTCAATCTGTCTTAAAAAATCCATTAGCTGATCCGGGAATTATAGGAATTAATTCTTCATCAAGTTTTTTCGCTGTAATGATTGCGGCATTTTTTCCGAAATTATATCTAATGACACCTATATTTGCTTCAATAGGAGGTATAATTGCATTTTTTATAGTTTATTTATTATCATGGAAATTTTCATTTAGTCCGATTTCTATTGTTTTAATTGGGGTAGCAATAAGTACAATGTTTTCAGGATTATCATCGGCAATAAATTTTGCGACAGGTTCATCGATGAATGGTGTTGCATCAATTGTAAATGGAAATATAACAATGAAAACATGGGATGATGTAAATATTCTTATTCCATATATATTTATTGGAATATTTCTTGCAATATTTTGTTCGAAAATTTGCAACTTAATGTTTTTAGAAGATAAAGTAATTAGAAGTTTAGGTATAAATGTAAGTCTTAATAGAATAATGATTTCTGTCATAGCAACTATACTTGCTTCATCATCTACTGCAATAGTTGGAAGTATAGGATTTTTAGGGTTGATAGTTCCACATATTTCAAAAATTTTTATTGGAGAAGATCATAGAAAATTAATTCCTTTTTCAATGATACTAGGTGCAATAACATTTTTATTAGCCGATACCTTAGGGAGGACAATATTTTATCCATATGAAATCCCCGCCTCAGTGATTATGGGGATAGTAGGAGGTCCATTCTTTATTTTTATTTTGAGAAAGGGGATAAATTATGAATGAGAAAAAAGATAAAATAATTGTTCAAAATTTAAGTTTTTCATATGAAAATGATTTAATTATTGATAATGTTAATTTTTCTATAAAAGAAGGACAAATCACCACTTTTTTAGGTGGAAATGGATGCGGGAAATCTACTTTATTTTATTTGATGACAAAAGAATTGATACCAAATTCAGGAAAAATTTTTTTAGAAAACAAAAATATTTCAGATATATCTATAAAAAATTTTGCTAAAAATGTTTCAATAGTTCAACAATTAAATGATGTCAAAACATCAATAAGTGTGGAAAATTTAGTTAGTCTAGGAAGAACTCCTCATAAAAAATTATTTAATATTAATTCTGACGAGGATGAAAAAATTATAGATTGGGCATTGAGAGTTACATCTATCGAAAAATATAGAAAATGTAAATTATCAAATTTATCCGGTGGACAAAGACAAAGAGCGTGGATCGCAATGGCATTGGCACAAGAAACGGAAGTTTTATTTTTAGATGAGCCGACAACATTTTTAGATATTAGATATCAAATAGAGATATTGGATTTAATAAAAAAAATTAACAAAGAGTTTAACATAACTATAATCATGGTACTTCATGATATTAATCAGGCAATAAGATATTCAGATAAAATTATCGGATTAAAAAAAGGGAAAATTGAGATGGAAGGAGGACCAAGTGAAGTTATAACTGAAGAAAATATTAAAAAAATATATGGCATTAATTTAAAAATAAAGGAAATAGAAGGACAAAAATACATATTAAGCATTTAGAACTTAACAAAAGGAGTTTGTTATGAATAATAAAAATTACATAAATAAAGAATTAATAATTAATTGCAGTAAAAGATTAATGGCAGGAGCATTAGCTTTTTCGTTAACATTTACAAATTTGCCCGGAATAGCAGTGAAATCAGCTTTTGCATCAAATGAAACTAGTAAGTTAACTGTAACCAAAGGTATTGCAGAGGATTTTATAATTAGTAAACCAGAGGTAAATGCTAAAACAGTTACATTTAGTGTAGAAGATAAAAAAGGTGAATCAATTTTTAATAAATATTGGAAAAATATAAAGGATTTAAAAATAGATGATAGAAGTTATAAAGTAAATACTGATCAATCCTATGATTCAAAAGGATTTATACTATTTAATAATGAGATTACAGTTACTGTCCCAAATTTTTATGAGATATTTTCTAAAAATACTAAACATAAAATAGAATTTTATTTTAATGATGGTTCAATTGCAAAATATGAAGAAGATGGATATGTAAAAAATGATGATGTAATTAATTATCAAAATATTCAATATGATGTTGCAAATGAGTATTTAATAAAAAAAGTTTTTAAGACACAAAATTATGAAAATAAAGAATTAGTTTCTATAAATATAGATAATATTTCATCAAAAGATACTAAATTTAGAGAATCAGTAAAAAAATTTATATTTAATGGAAATGATTTAACCCAAAAATTAAAAGATAATAATGTGTTTTTAACAAGTATGTCTTATGATTTATATACTCACGATTCAGAAGTTATAAAATTATTTAAAGAAAAAAATGAAGTTGAAATAGAATTTAATGATGGAAGTAAGTCTGTATTTCCAAATGATGGAAATGTTATAAAATCTGATATTATCAAAAATAATGCACAAAATACATTGTTAGATAAAAAAACAAAGAAAAATAAGGGAACTCCAATTAAGGACTTAAAAAATTTGTCAAATGGGGAATATACTATCGGATTTAATGCACTTTATGCAGATGGGAGAAAGGGTTCCTCCATGTTAGAGGGATTCTTTGACAAAAATATAAAATTAGTAGTAAAAGATGGTAAATATACAATAACTATGTTAAATACATTGTTTGCATATTCATTAATAGATTTTGGAATTGAAAATAAAAATAATTGGAGTTCTGCTATAAAAAAAGATTATGGCAACACAAATAGTGCCGGACAATATGATAGAGCAACATTTTCTATGGATATTGATGACTTAACAAAGGAACATATGGCAGGTGTACTTGTAGGGTATATGGGCGGTTTACCAAGCCAAAAAAGTAATTTTGACAAATATACTAAAGTTAAAATAAAATTTGCTAATGAAGTGTACAAGGGCTGGGATGATTTTGCAGTTATTGAAGAAGAAAAGATTGCTAGAGCAAAAAGTGATGAGATTTTGCAAAAGAAACTTATAGCAAATGGAGTTGATAAAAATAAAGATGGTAAGGTTACTCCTGAAGAACTAATGGATTTTGAAGGTGATATAAATATAGGTTCCATAGAAATAAACGGAGCAATTGATAAAGGTGCAATTTATGATATATCTTTATTAAAAAATATGGGACCAAAGGTTAAATCATTCAAATCAGACAGTAATAAATTCGGTGAATTACCAAAAGATTTATTTGCAAAAGCTGTTAATATACAAGAAGTAATATTATCAGGTAATAATATTACTAATATTCCGAAAGAATTATTTAAGAATAATTCAAAAATTACTAAGTTATATTTAAGCTCAAATAAGTTGGGGCAATTACCGGAAGGAGTATTTGATAGTTTAACGGAATTAAAGGATTTAAGTTTAGACAATACATGGTTATCAAGTATTCCGGAATCATTATTTTCGAAAATGAAAAAACTTGAAATACTTGGATTACAAGATAACAAGTTAAAAAATTTACCTGATAAGCTTTTTGAACAAAATAAAAATATTAATATATTAACTTTAGGAAATAATGAATTAAAAACTATACC
This sequence comes from Helcococcus ovis, assembly GCF_004524775.2. Lineage (NCBI taxonomy): Bacteria > Bacillati > Bacillota > Tissierellia > Tissierellales > Peptoniphilaceae > Helcococcus > Helcococcus ovis. The sequence continues at coordinate 565,094 of NZ_CP119081.1, forward strand.
AAAAAGTATAGGAAATCTTGAAAAATTAAATAATTTATCTCTACCAAATAATAATTTAGAAATAATTCCAAAAGAAGTTGGAAACTTAAAATTGTTAAAAGAATTTAATGCAAGCAATAATAATTTAAGTGAATTACCAGAACAACTATGGGCTAATTTAGCTAAAAATAATGCCATAGTTAGATTAGATGGCAATAAATTCAGCAAGTTACCTGATCAAGTTATAAAGAAATCAGGACAACTACAAACATTAGATATAGCATTTAATTATCTAAGTAAAACTATAAAATATGATGAGGATTCACAAAAGAAATTGGGAATACATCCAAGCAGTGTTTTAGGATATTATCCTCAAAGAACATCTTCAAATTTAATTTTGGAAGCTAAAGATGGGGTTGTTACTTCAAAATACGAAAATGATAAGATGACAATTTTAAATTTATTACATTGGAAATATGATGGAAGTTCATATTATGGTGGTAAAGAAGTTATACAAGGATATGATGAATATATTAAATTTATGGATGAATTATCATCAAAAGGTAAAAGTGTAATAAATCGATTAGAGGGTAAAAATTGGGAAATCACAACAAAATTAGAAAGATTTAGAAATGGAAATGTTAAAGAAATCATTAGCAGTACAACAAAAAATGAAAATGATATAACAAATAAATTTAATGATCCTGATATGAAAAAGGGAGATAGGTATAAAGTAACTAAAACTATATATGAGTATAATTCATCAACAGGAAATAATAAAGTAACAGAAATATCTCAATTTGTTGATGCAAATGTTTCTAAAGAATTTAGTAATGTAGAGTCTGAAATTTATGAAGTACCTGTATTTTTAAAAAATGCAAGTAGTGAAGAGGCATCTATGGGTAATGCTGCATTAAATTCGCTTGCAAGAGTAATTAAGAGTAAAAAGGGAATTAATATTATTATTAGTTTGAAGAGCTTATATTTAAAAAGCTTTGATAAAACAGGACATGTTACAAAATTAGGATATTATCCAAGTTTGGAAGATATGAAAGCTGATAAGAATCTTAAGGATACAGATGTATTTTCAACATATGAAGAAAATGGAATAAAATATCCTAAGGAAATTATAATTCCATTGAAGGATATGAAAACTAAATTTGTTGGTTTAAAAATATGGGTTGATGCAATGGATGATATTGCAAAATTATCAGGAAAGAAAGAAGGACCACAACCTGCAGTTTTAGTAATTGATTGGGCTAAATCCAAATTTATTTCTAAGGGAAATGATTTTAATATAAATTCAAGTTCAAGAAATAATGTAAAAAATTATAATCTTTATAACGAAGAATATAAAATTCCAAAATTATCATCACTGAAAGATTTATACAAATTAAGAGATGGTAAGTATTTAGTAGATATAAAATTAATAAAAATCAATAGAAAAGAAGACTCCATGGCAAATGGTGCAATATTGCCTACAGCAATATTAGAAAAAAATGGAGGAGATATTTATATTACACTTGAATTTAAAGGGATGAAAATAGGTAAGAAGGTTGGATATTTGGGAAAATTAAGTTATTATGATAATTTCACATATGATGAAAACTTGAAACCTGTAGGAAGATTATTAAATGGAGAAGTTTTAGAATACCAATCAGATGGGAAATCTCCAAAAATTGTTAGAATTCCTTTAGTGAAATCTGCATTGAATGATAAATCAGGATTCATACCTCTTCATGTATTTGTAGATGTTATGGAAAAAATAGGACTTGTTTCAGGTAGAAAAGGAATGGGTGAGCAAGATGTACTATTGAAATTGAATTTAAATACTGTGAGAAATTTCGATAAAAATAATAGATTAAAATCTCCAAATACTGGCGATAGTTTTAATGTCAATAATCATACATTTTTAATAATAGCAAGTGGAATCACATTTATATTCATTGCTATTAGAAGAAGAAAAGATATTATATAAAACCTTAATTAAAAAATAAAAAGTAAGCTTTAAGCTATTTTGTGATTATGCTAATCTTAAAATTATGATTTAATAAATAATTTTTTGGTAAGTTTGATTCAAAATAGCTTTTTTTATCAAAATTTTATATTTGCAGTTTATACTTTTTTGGGGGATTTCATTAGATAATATTCAGATTTATATTTAATATTAACTAAAATAGTTTAATTATTCTCAAAATTAGTGTACAATTTAAACTAGATATTTTAAAAATAGAAAGGTTAATTATGGAAATATTTGATTTATATGATATTAATAGAAGAAAAACAAAAAGAACCATGATTAGGGGGAAAAAGACTCCAAAAAATTTCTATAGAACGATTATTCATGTATGTATTTTCAATTCTAAAAATGAAATGTTAATTCAACAAAGACAAAAAACAAAACGTGGTTGGGCAAATTTATGGGATTTTAGTGTTAGTGGAAGTGTTAAAAAAGGAGAAACATCCCAAATAGCTGCAAGAAGAGAAGTAAATGAAGAATTAGGCATTGATCTTGATTTTAGAGGAGTTAGACCTGATTTTACAATTAATTTTAAACAAGGATTTGACGATTTTTACACATTTATGGAAGAAATAGATATAAAAGATGTTGTTATTCAAGAAGAAGAAGTTCAGGACTGCAAGTGGGCAACAAAAGAGGAAATTTATAAACTAATTGATGAAAATAAATTTATTCCCTATACAAAATCATTAATTGAAATGCTTTATTTTACTAAAGAAAAACGAGGCATTCACACAAATAGTAAAGCGTTTGATAATGGTAAAAAGGTTAGAAATTTTAATAGAAATAATAATTCTCATTATTATTCTAAGAATAAATTTTAATAGAAATAATAATACCTTTTCTACGAAAAACAAATGGAGAATTAAAACACAAATAATAAAAATAACATTAAAGGAGAAATTACAATTTGTATTATTCATTGCGATAATCATAGCATTATACTTATTATTTAAATAGGAAGGATATATGTCAAAAAGAGAATCTGTATATATAATCCACAAGCAGATAAAAAATGGTATGAAAGTAATAAAGAACATAAACAATATTTAAATTATCGAAGTATATCAAGAAGTTTTATAAGAAATAAAGCAACTTTAGAAGATTTGGAAGAATTAGAAAATTTAATAGAACAAAGAAAAAAAGAGTTGGATTGATATTGTAAAAGCCGTGAAAATTATTCGTGGCTTTTATTTTTGCAAAAAAAAAGGAGATAGATTTTCTCTATCCCCGTGTTCATACACTCTTTATACATTTTCGACTAAAACAGTCTTTAAACAAATTATGTCCTAAATAAAACATATTTTTGAATAATCATTTTAAATGTCCTGTTATTTCCTTTAATGTCCTCTTATGTCTATGAATATTTTTAAGTGGTGCCGGTAGAGGGAGTCGAACCCCCACGCCCGTGAAGGCACCAGATTTTGAGTCTGACGTGTCTGCCAATTCCACCATACCGGCTTACTTATATATATTAACATTTTCATAAAATATTTTCAAGTTAAAATTTATTACATTTGACTGTATAACTTTTGGTGTTACCATTTAATATATACTGTCAAAATGTAATTGTATATGTCTAGCTTATAGGTAGTAGTTTATATCTATATTTTTTCAAAGTAGCCCCTTCTTTTTTCCACTTACTTATTTTGATGGGGCTATTTTTATCTATATTTTTACAGAGTAGCCCCTTCTTTTTTATACTTACTTATTTTGCTAGGGCTACACTTGCTTCATTTCTACTAAATCTGACCCCTCCTTTTTTCCACTTACTTATTTTGCTAGGGCTATTTTTATCTATATTTTTTCAAAGTAGCCCCAGCTTTTTTCCATTTTAATATTATGCAGGGGCAATTTGAAAATTTTCTTCCTAAATTTAGCCCCAGCTTTTTTCCATTTTAATATTATGCAGGGGAAATTTCAAATATTTTTACACTTAATTATGTTAATGTCAACATAAAAATGTACAAATTTGATTATATAATTTAAGTTTATCAAACGTATATGACAAGAAAGAAATTTTTCAAAAGGCATAATTGTAATTTTCAAACTATTGAAGCTTTTTTTTGTGTAATTAAAATTTTTCATCACACAGCAAAATTTATTTAGTGCTATTTGTGCATGCATTTGATATACTTTAATATATAAATAATTAATACATAATGAAAATATTCTAGGAGGAAATTTGGAAAAAATATTATTGATTGATGGATCTAGTTTGATTTTTAGAGCATTTTATGCGATAAGAAATTTATCAACAAGGGAAGGTATACCGACCGGAGCAGTTTATGGATTTATAAATATGTATAATGCTGCGATTGAAAAAATAAATCCTGATTATGTTTTGGTTGCATTTGATAAATCAGGTCCAACATTTAGGACATTGGAATATGCAGAATATAAGGGAAATAGGCAAAAAACTCCTGATGAATTATTGACACAATTTGGAATAGTAAAAGATTTATTAGATTCATATAATATTAAACATATTGCAATGGATGAATATGAAGCTGATGATATTATTGGTACAGTGTCTAAATTATCAAATAAAAAAAATATTCAATCATATATGCTTACTGGGGATAGAGATTATTTCCAATTGGTAGATGAAATGTCTAATGTCTTATATACAAAAAAAGGTATTTCACTTTTAGAGATATATGATGTAGAAAAAGTAAAAGAAAAATATGAATTAAGTCCTGAAAAATTAGTTGAAGTTAAGGGGTTGATGGGAGATGCATCAGATAATATACCCGGTATTCCCGGAGTCGGTGAAAAGACAGCGATTAAATTAGTTAAAGAGTATGGGAATCTTGAAGCAATTTATGAGAATCTAGATAAAATTTCCGGTAAGGTATTATCACAAAAATTGGTTGAAAATAGAGAGATGGCATTTTTATCAAGAAAATTAGGTAAAATATTTACAAGTGTTCCACTAAATTTTGATATTGAAAATTTAAGAGTTAAAGAACCGAATAGAGATGAACTTTATGAAAAATATAAACTATTAGAATTTAATACATTAACAACACAGTTTGCACCTAAGGGCAATGAAAGGTTTAATTTTGATTATAAAATTATTGGAATTAATAGAATTGGCGATGTATATGCACATGTGTTAAAAAATAAAAAGTTTATTTTTGAATTTATAGTAGATGGTGACTATTTATTTGAAAATGCTAAATATATTGGAATTAAAGATGATAAAAATAAAATATTAGTTGTAGATTTAGAAAAAGATAAGGATTTATTTGTCTCAAAATTTAAGGAAATTTTTGAAAATCAGGAAATACAAAAAATTGGATTTGATTTAAAAAAACAATATGTTCAATTAAATAAATTAGGAATAGAATTGAGTGACAACTATATTGATTTGATGTTAGTTAGCTATTTGATTAATCCAAAAGGCGATTATTCTATAAAAGATATTGCATTTTCTGAATTAGAGGCAGATATTAAATCACTTGATGAATATTTAGGAAGTGGTAAGTCCAGAAAAACTATAAATGATTTGGAAATTATTTATGTTGAAGAATACTTATCGAATAATTTATTTATTATAGAAAAGACTTTTAATAAACTAATTGAGAAGTTGGAAAATTTAGAAATGGAGCATTTGCTTTATGACATTGAGCTACCACTGGTAAAAGTTCTTGGAGATATGGAAATATTTGGTGTTAAAGTTGAAAGAAAAGAAATTGATAAGCTAGATATTGAAATTTCAGCAAGAATAGAAGATATAACAAAAAAAATATTTGATTTAGCTGATGGAGAATTTAATTTGAATTCACCAAAACAGTTGGGAGAAGTCCTATTTGACAAGTTGAAATTACCTGTAATTAAAAAGACAAAGACTGGATATTCTACAAATGTAGATGTTTTATATAAATTGAGAAGTGAACATGAAATTATTCCACTGATTGAAGAATATAGACAACTTTCAAAATTGAAGAGCACATATATTGATGGATTGATTCCGGTGATTAAGGAAGATGGAAGAATTCATTCTAAATTTAACCAAACTGTTGCGGTAACAGGAAGACTTAGTTCAACAGAACCGAATTTACAAAATATTCCTATAAAAACAGAAGAAGGAAGAATGATTAGAAAGGCATTTGTTGCAGGTGAAAATAAAAAGCTTGTTTCAGCCGACTATTCTCAAATAGAACTCAGAGTATTGGCTTCATTGTCAAAAGATGAAACAATGATAGATGCATTTAAGCATAATATAGATATTCATACTAAGACTGCATCAGAGGTTTTTGGAGTAGCGATTGATGAGGTTACAAAGTTACAAAGGTCAAATGCCAAAGCTGTCAATTTTGGAATAGTTTATGGAATTTCTGACTATAGTTTATCTCAAGATTTAGACATACCTAGAAAAGAAGCAAAGTCATATATTGATGGATATTTAAGAACATATCCCAATATAGCCAAATATATGGATAAAATAATAGAACAAGCTAAAGAACAGGGATATGTAGATACATTATTTCATAGAATAAGATATATTCCTGAATTAAAAAGTTCTAATTTTAATGTTAGAAGTTTTGGAGAGAGAATAGCATTAAATACTCCAATTCAAGGAACAGCGGCAGATATTATAAAGATTGCGATGGTTAATGTTTATAATAGAATTAAATCTGAAAAGTTGAAATCAAAATTGATATTACAAATTCACGATGAACTTATTATTGAAACATCTAATGATGAAATTGATATAATAGAGAATATTTTAAAAGAAGAAATGGAAAGAGCTGTAAAATTGGAAGTTGATATTTCAGTTGATGTTGAGATTGGAAATAATTGGTATGAAGTCTAAAATTATTGGAATAACGGGTTCAATAGCAACCGGAAAATCTAAGGTATCTAATATATTGAAAAGTAAGGGATATACAGTTTTTGATTTAGATAAAACTGCTCATGAATTAATGAAAAAGGGTGAAAAAAATTATATTAATATTTTGAATTATTTTGGGAGTGAAATATTAGATGAGAATAATGAAATTGATAGATGTAAGTTGGGAAAAATTGTTTTTGAAGATAATGAAAAATTAAAGGAATTAAATAATTTGACTCATCCAAATATTTTTCATACAATATTAGAGAATATTAATTTATTTAAAGAAAAATTAATTTTTATTGATAATCCTTTACTTATTGAATTAATTAAAAATGGAAATTTTTATATAAATTATGATGAAATTTGGTTGATTTATGTTCCGAAAAACATTCAGATTGAAAGATTGAAGTCAAGAAACAAATTGAATGACGAGGAAGCATTTAAAAAAATTAATTCACAAATAAGCATTGATGAAAAAATAAAATATGCAGATTTTATTATTGATAATTCTAAAGATGAAAAATTTTTACTTAAACAAATTAATGAAAGATTGGAAAATTTATGAAAGTACTAAAAAGACTAATAATAATACTTATTATTTTGGCATTGATTATATTTTCTGGTATATACTTTTATGTATATTTAATGATAAATGATAATCATGTGCCGTATATAAAATATATAGAAAAATATTCTGAACAATATAAAATTGATAAAAAGCTTGTAACTGCTGTGGTAAAAGTGGAAAGTTCTTTTAATGAAAAAGCACATTCTCATGCAAATGCTAAAGGCTTGATGCAGTTATTACCTGAAACAGGTGAATGGATTGCAAATAGATTGGGTGAAGGTTTTAAGGAAGAAAATTTATTAAATCCTGAATTAAATATAAAATATGGAACATATTATTTGAAATATTTATTTGATCTATTTAAAAATGTAGACTATGCTATCATGGCATACAATGGGGGACCAAGTAATGTTCAAAAGTGGATAGATGCCGGTATTTTAAATGGAAATGATAAAAATTATGATAAAATACCGATAGCAGAAACAAAACATTATATATATAAAGTAAAAAAACAGTATAATTTAAATAAAAAAATATATGATGTTTATTATAAAAATAATACAGAATCAAAATTTAAAAAAGCGTTTAAAATTTTGATTTCGTTAGGTTAAGATAATAAAATGTATTAAATAATTTTTAATATATTTTTATATTAAAAAAGAAAAATATTGATTTTTTATATTTAATATGATATATATACTTATAAGTATACAATATATATTACATTTATTATGAAAGGAAAGTTAATATGAAGTCAGTAAAAAAATATTTATTTTAGTTATGTCGATTATTTTTTTTAGTACATCAGTGTATGCTAGTGGAAGAATTATAGATAATAGTAATATTCAGCCATATGGTGTTATTATACAAGAATTCTATAATCATAAAGAAAAAATATACTTATATGGTTCACATACAATTAGTAATAGAATATGGCGTAGAATATATGTATCTGATGGAAAACATAAGGAAGGATATTATCAAGGATATATTTTCTTAAAAACAATACAAGATGGAATAGCTTACTTTGAAGGTACATTAGATTACGCTGGGAATTCAGCTTTAAGAATATAGGTTATTATAAATAAGAATTAAATTTTCCCATAAAGTTTTATTATTAAATTTGACTTTATGGGAAATTTTTTTATAAAAAAATAACATGAAATAGAGGTTGTAATGATATCTTTTGAAATAAAAAAAATATATAAAAGTAAGTTATTTTTAATATTAATATTATTATCTATTTTAGTTTCTGCATATAATCTATATATTACTAAAGTTACAAATATATCTATTAGAAATGAAAAATCATTAAATGGTAGTTTGTTTTTAGGATTAAATCACAAAAGTGAAATAATAAAAAATTTGAATGATGATGATAAAAATAAAATTGTCAAAGAATATTCAGAATATACAATTAATTTTGAATATCCATGGGATGATAGTAAGATAAATGATGAAAAATATGCTAATGATATGACTAGGGCATATTATAAAAATTTTCTATTTAATGATTTCTTATTAAAAAAATATAATATTAGTTTAAACCTTGAACAAAAGAAAATTTGGGATTGGGAAATGTTTGAAAGTAACTACATGATTAATACAAATACACCTGTTAGTACACAATTAATGTCTAATATTTCTTCAAATCCAATTAGAACTTTAATTTATAATGATAATATTACGTTTGGGGTATCCATAGTAGTTTTTCTAACATTTATTTTTTCAGGGATAATTTCTGATGAAAAACTATCAAATACAATTAATTTAGCAAAAACTCAACCTATTTCAAAGTTTAAAATTATTTTATCAAAATGGATAAGTATTATAATTTATGGTATAACTTTTATATTTTTAACAATTATATTTACAGCTATTATATTTAAGCTAAATGGTTATAATTGGCACAATGGTCACTTAGAAATATATAGAATATTTTCTGATAAAAATATTGATTACACAATAGCTTATATATTATTAATAAAAATTATTTTATCTAGCATAATTATGATAACATTTTTTGCAGGACTTATAATTTTGCTTAGCACCATATTTAAGAATAAGTATTTACCGGCAATATTAATATCATTTGGATTAATAATTAGTACAATTATTACAAATAAATTTGATTTGTTAAGAAATGTTTATAATCCTTTTTATTTATTAAACTTTAAGAATATATTAAATGGATTTATAAGTATAGATGTTGAATTAAATGTAATAAATTCTTTTCGTGTTAAACCAATAGGATTTAATATTTATTTGATATATTTATCTTTAAGTTTTATTTTAGTTCTATTGTCAGTGTATTTATTAAATCGAAATTTTTTATATTATAGCTTTAAATGTAATAAAAAAATTAAGTCAATTTTTAATTTTGAATATTTTAAGATTATAAGAGACAAAACATTTTTATTTATGTTTTCAGGCGTTTTAGCTATTTTAATAATACTTTTTATCAATGTGTACATTAAAGATATTAAATCAGAAAGTGTATTAAAATCATCAGATCTTACTCCTTTAATGACTTATTATAAGATATCAGAAACAGAACAATTAGAAAATGAAATCACAAATTTTAGTATGATGAAAGAAGATTATATTAAATTACATGGAAAGAAGGCTTTTGAAGAAGAATTTAATAGATTAGAAAAGAAATTATTAGAAAGGGAAAAAAGAATAGAAAAATATAGAATAGAATCTGAATATTATGATAAAAAAGATGGAAAGAATTTTTATAAATTAAGAATTGATCAAATAAATGATATATTACAAAATGACAAGATAATAACAACCGTAAAATTAAAAAATTTTTTATATTCTCCATCATCATACAATGAAACTTTATCTTTATATAAATATTTATCTGAAAAAAATATAGAACCTAAAGTTTTAGCTTGGCCAATTTTTTCTTCAGAGTATGAAGAAAGAGAAATATCAAATGAAATAGAAGACTTTGATAATATATTTGATCACTCTGCATCCTATATACATAGAAAATTATTCAAAACTTATCCTTTGGATTTATTTATTTTAGCCATTGTAAGTTTCATGGTTATAGGTGGATACACATTTGACAAAGAAAATGGAAGACAAATTGATTTAATAAACACACAACCATTAAATAAAAGAAAAATATATTTATTTAAATTATTTTCTACATTTTTGATTGCAATAATATTAACTATTTTAATGTTTTTATTTATTAGTTTTTTAGGATTTATTACAAAAGGTATAGGAGATTTAAATTTTCCTATAGTTCAATATGATAGACTATTAAATATTTCATCAATAAGCTTAAATTCTAAAAATTATTTTTCATTTATTCCTATATGGGTATACAACTTGAAAATATTTATTTTGTTAATTTTACAATTATACATGATAATTTCTATTTCGAACTTTATTTCGATGTTTACAAAACGTAGATTAACTTTAATTTTTACAACTTTAATTATACTAGCCTCCGGATTATTAATAAATTTTAAATTACCAAATTATTTAAAAATTTATTCACCGTTTAGCTACATGAGTGCCAGATATATAGCTAATGGAGCAATAAAAATTAAACTTAATTCGCAAGATGCAAATATTTTATTAATGTTTATTGTTATTTTAATTTTTACAACAGTTATTAATATTATGGGAATGATTTTATCTAATAAAATAGAACAGTAGATATAGAAATTGATATTAGATATTTTAAGAAATTTGTGAACTTATTTTATTTTCAATATGATAATATCATTAGTATGATATAATAAAAATAATTGATAAAATTAGTTAAAGGGAGATAACAAATGGTATTTAAAAATACATTTAAACATGGATTTCATATTCAGGGTAAAAAAGAATTAAGTCGAGGTGATAAGTACATAGAAATACCTGCACCGTACATAGTGAAGATTCCTCTTTTGCAACATATTGGTACACCAAGCGAGCCGGTAGTTAAAGTGGGAGATTATGTAAAAGTCGGTCAATTGATTGCGAAAAAGGTGGGAACAATTTCGGCAAATATACATTCAAGTGTATCAGGTAAAGTTTCCAAAATTGAGTATTCAACTGCGACAAGAGGAAATCATGTGAAGTGTATTTTTATTGAAAATGATTATAAAAATGAGTTAGGATACGAATTAATGAATAGAGATTATACTAGGTTGTCTTCAGAAGAAATTATTAAGATTGTTGAAGATGCAGGTATTACAGGATTAGGAGGAGCCAGTTTCCCTACTCATATAAAATTAAATCCACCTACTTCCGTTCAAGATGTAATTATAAATAGTGCAGAGTGTGAGCCGTATTTAACCTCAGATGATGTGAATATGAGGAATTTTGCAAAAGATATAGTTATTGGATTAAAAATTGAAATGCATGCATTAAATGCACAAAATGGACATATTTTAATTGAGGATGATAAGCCCGAAGCAATCAAGGCTATAAAAGAAGCTGTTAAAGATGAAAGTAATATTAGAGTTGTAGTTGCTAAAGCTAAGTATCCTCAAGGAGATGAAAAGAGAGTTATAGATGTTACTCTTGGAAAAGTAGTGCCTTTTGGAAAGCATCCATTTGATGTTGGTGTAATAGTTTCAAATGCTACAACAGCATTATCTATTAAGAAAGCCGTAATTAACAATATTCCACTTTATGAAAGAATTGTTACATTTTCAGGTGAATCCATGAAGCGAAAGGCTAATGCTCTTGTAAAATTTGGTACACCAATTTCAAAAGCTTTAGAATTTTTAGGAGGGGTAGATAAAAATATTTCAAGAATAGTTATAGGTGGTCCAATGATGGGATTATCTAAGGATGATATGGAAATTCCATTGGAAAAACCAACCAATGGAATATTAGCACTTTCTAAAAAAGAAACATATTATTCTGAGCAAGAACCATGTATTAAGTGTTCTTCATGTGTTGAAGTTTGTCCGGTAGGATTGCAACCATTTCTTTTAGCAGAATTAATCAGAAATAGGGATATAAGAGGGGCAATAGATAATAATATTATGAGTTGCATTGAATGTGGATTATGTTCATATATTTGTCCATCACATATTCCTCTTGTTGAAATTTTCAAAGAAGGAAAGCGTATGGTAAGAGAATTAAGGGATTAGGGAGAACTAATGAGATATACATTAAACATTTCAACTTTTCACGCTCCACATATTAGAAATAAAAAATCAACACAAATAGTAATGTTAGATGTAATAATAGCTATGCTACCGGCATTATTTGCATCAATTTACTATTTTGGATTAAGATCTTTATATTTAATTTTAGTTTCTGTGACAGCATGTGTTTTATCAGAATCGGTTATGCAAAAATTATTACATAAAAAAGTAAGAGTTAGAGATTTATCAGCTGTTGTAACAGGTATACTATTAGCATTTAATTTACCGGTTACATTTCCATTTTGGATGACAATATTGGGGGCAATTTTTTCCATTGTTATTGTTAAAGAATTATTTGGTGGTATTGGTCAAAATTTCATGAATCCAGCGTTAGCAGGGAGAGCATTTTTGATGATTACTTGGCCAACACAAATGACTAATTTCACAATAGATGGTGTTGCATCAGCAACTCCTTTAGGTAGAAAACCTGTAGAATTTTTAGAGTTATTTTTGGGAAATATTCCGGGAACAATAGGAGAAGTATCAAAATTAGCAATCATATTAGGATTAGTATATTTAGTTGCAAGAGGAGTAATTAAATTAAGAATGCCTTTAACATATTTCTTCGGCTCGGCATTTTTTCTATTTATATTAAAATATGATGTTATTGATACATTTTATCAACTATTTTCAGGTGGTATAATTTTAGCTGCTGTATTTATGATTACAGATTATTCATCATCACCAATGACACCTAAGGGGCAATACATTTATTCTTTAGGAGCTGCATTATTAACTGTTTTAATAAGAATTTATGGTGGATATCCAGAAGGAGTATCATTTGCAATTTTGATTATGAATGTATTTGTTCCTCTAATTGACAAATATGTAAAGACAAGAGTATTTGGTATAAAGGAGGCTAAGAAATGAATAAAATTAAAGCGATTATTACATTTGCATTAGTTTTAATTGTATCTGTTGCTTCTATTTACGGATTAAATAAAGTCTTTCTAGGCCTAAATAGTGAAGATTATGTTCCTAGTCAATATGCAGAAGTTTTTGCTGAAGGTAAAGAATTTAATGAAATTGATATTAAAGATAAAGCTGAAACTATTAATAAAATTATTAAAGTAAGTGATGGATCTAATCATATAGGATATGTATTTGATGCAATTTCTAAGGAAGGTTTTGGAGGAGATATTCATTTACTAGTAGGTATTTCAAATGATGGAATTATCAAAGGATTAAAAGTTTTAGAACAATCTGAAACAGAAGGATATGGTGCTTTTGTTGAAACAGAAGAATTTATAAATGGTGTAAAAGATGTAAATGTTTCAACCGGTAAAATATCAGCAGGAGAAGGAAATAAAGAAAATGGACAAATTACAGCTATTTCTGGGGCTACAGTTACTACAAATGCTGTGCTTAATGAGTTAAAGAATATTGTTAATCAATTGAGTACTTTATCTAACAAAGTAAAGCCTGTTGCAGAAGAAACTCCATATTATGAAACAAAATATAAAGAGATTTTACCAAATAATTTATCAGAGTATACATTTGAAGAATTTCAGGAGTCAGCAAAACAAACAGACTCGATTTATAACGAATTTGTTAAAAGAATTGTAAAAGTTAAATATGGTGAAAATTTTGATTCATACATTTTACAATTAACAGCTAAAGGATATGGTGGTAAAATAGATTTAATGTTAAGACTAAATTACGAATACAGAGTATTTGATATGCTGGTTGTCTCGCATAATGAAACAGGAGGTTTAGGGGCATATATTGAAGATAAACATTATACAAATATTTTTAAAGGATTAAATTTAGATAAAAATTTTTTAGTAAATTCTATAAAATTGAGAAAAAATCCTAAAGGAGAAAAAGATATTTTATTAATTTCAGGAGCTACTGTTACATCAAATGCAATTCAAGATTCATTAAATGAAGCGATTAATGCACTTGTGAAATTTGATAAAATTAAATCTGATAATTCAAATTTTAAAAAATTAGAATTAAATAAAAAATCTGAAGAAAGCAAACAAGGTTACAATCACAAAGAAAAGTTTAATACAATTGATGATTTAAAACCCCTAGATAAAGCAGCAAATTTAAAATTTGTAGTTGTTTCTCTTGCATATAAATATGCGAATGTTGTTGAAAAAATTTAAGATGTTGTTATGAAAAAATCATATTTAGATAATATAATTTTGAAAAATCCAGTTTTAGTTCAAAGTCTTGGATTTGTATCAATCTTGGCTTTGAGCAATTCACTAAAACCGGCTATGATTATGGCTTTAGCTGTAACTTTTGTATTAGTTGTATCAAGTGTAATAGTTTCATTATTAAAATCATTAATTGATGAAAAGTTTGAAATGTTGATTTTAATGGTAATAGTAGCAACTTTATCTACTATTGCTGAGATGACAATAAAATTTATATATCCTTTAACATTTGAATCAATGGGGATCTTTACCTCATTAATATCAGTTAACTCTATTATGTTAATTAGATTACAAAAAAACGCTATGATTTCAGGAGTTGTAAGTTCATTGATTGATTCAATAACAACAGGTTTAGGATATACTTTAGTAATTGTTGTATTAGCACTTATAAGAGAGTTAATTGGAAATGGTACAATTTATGGATTAAGATTTATTTCTAGAGAATTTACAATTAAGACATTTAACGAACCAATGATGGGATTTATATTGTTAGCTTTATTTATTGCTTTATCAAATTGGTATACAATAAGCAAAAAACTAAGGGAGGCTAGAAAATGAACTATATTAGTATCATAATTGCGACAGTTTTAGTTAATAATATGGTTTTAACACAAATATTTGGTATCAAATCTGCTTTAGAATCATCAAAAGATTTTGAATCATCTATAACAGTGGGGCTTTCAATAACATTTGTAACAGTTATCTCATCATTAATAGCTAAAGTATTTTATGACTATGTTTTATTGAAATTTAATTTAGAATATCTGAAAATTTTGTCATTTGTAGTAATTATAGTCCTAGTGATAGAAATATTTTATTCTTTAGTAGCAGTTACTTCTAAAAAGGAATATGAAGATTTAAAATCATATTTACCTTCAATTACTGCAAATAGTATGATTTTAGGGGTTTCTTTAATAGTTGTATCAAATAATTATAACATATTAAATACTGTTATTTATTCATTTGGAGTATCTCTGGGATTTACTTTGATAGCTTTATTGTTAAATGCAATCAATGAAAAATATAAATATGCTAATTTGCCAAGGTATTTTTTAGGAAAACCTATAACATTGTTAGCTTTAGGATTAATGGCATTAGCTTTTTATGGCTTTAAGGGATTAATTTAGTAAATAATTTTGCGAATGTTGAGTTTTCAGCATTCCTTTTTATTGTAAATTTTTTGAGGATATTATTGTGAACAAATTAAAAAACAAATTAAGAAAAAAACTATTATTAAAAAGAAAAAAATTATCAAAAGAATATATTAAAAAGTCTGATGAATTAATATATCAAAAATTAATTTTGTTAGAAGAATATAAAAATGCAAAAAATATTTTTTGTTATGTAAGTATGAATGAAGAAGTTTCAACAATAAATTTTTTACGAAAAGTTTTATTAGATAATAAGAGATTATTTGTGCCTTTATGTTTACAAAAAGGGATTATGGAAGCTAGAGAAATAAAAAATTTAAATGAACTAAAAGAAGGAAAATTTGGAATATTAGAGCCTTCAGAAAAATCATTAAAAATAGATATAAATGATATAGATTTTTCGGTAATACCATGCATATCAGTTAATAAAAGAGGATATCGATTAGGATACGGTGGAGGATATTATGATAAATTTTTTGAAAATAAATCCTTGAAATCCACATATGTTATTTGTAGAGGAAAAATGATTTATGACAATATTCCAATTGAAACACATGATTTAATATTTGAAAATATTTTATCTGAAAATTTTGTTGAAAAAATAAATATTTATTTTTAATTAAAATTATATTATTTTTATTTTTCAAATATCTAAGATTTATTAAAAAGAAAAAGCTGTTGCAAAATAATATTTTTAGTTATTTTGCAACAGCTTTTTAAGTATTGTTATTTATAATATTATTTAAAAATTATTTTATATATTTACCATTATTATTCACATACCATTTTCCAATATATTCAGATTTAGCCATTTTACCATTTTGTTTTAGGTAATACCAGTTATTATCTGAGTGCTTTATCCATTCAGACTCAGCCATTTTACCATTTTGTTTTAGGTAATACCAGTTATTATCTGAGTGCTTTATCCATTCAGACTCAGCCATTTTACCATTTTGTTTTAGGTAATACCAGTTATTATCTGAGTGCTTTATCCATTCAGACTCAGCCATTTTACCATTTTGTTTTAGGTAATACCAGTTATTATCTGAGTGCTTTATCCATTCAGATTTAGCCATTTTACCATTTTGTTTTAGGTAATACCAGTTATTATCTGAGTGCTTTATCCATTCAGATTTAGCCATTTTACCATTTTGATTTAGATAATACCATGAAGAATAATTTTCGTCATATAACCATTCAGAAATAGCTTTGTTTCCATCTGTTTTTTTATAGAACCAATCATTGTTTAAAGAATACCATCCAAATTTATTTTTTTCTAAATTATTATTAATTTCACTTTTTTTAGGGAATATATTTTCGATATTTTCAATTTTTAGTGTGGAATCTAGTCGAGATTCTTTTCTTTCTATAATTTTATTAATATTATCTTTTGGATCTTGTATAGTAAAATAGTATTTAAATCCATTTTTTAAATTAACTTCAAAATAATAATTGTCATAAGTTTTTATAAATTCAATAGGTAGTGTCAAATTAAAAACTTTATCTTTTGTAAGGTTCATTTTTAAATATTTTGCATTATGTCTGTCAATATTTTTTGAAAATATTATATAAATATCAGCAATCTCTTCTTTAATTTCCCAAAAATTAGATAAAAATGTAATTTTAGATTTATTTTCATCATAGCTATATATGAAAGAATTCTTAGATAATATGTTTGGTATATCATCATTTGCATATGAAATGTTTTTATTAACAGAAAATGAAAAAATTGTTAATACTAAAAATATAATTGTTAATGTAGAATATAATGTTTTTTTTGTCAATGTCATATTTTCTCCTCGTATAATAATGTTGTAGTTAAAACTACATATTTTATTTTCATCCCATATTCTTTATGGGATAATAGTTGTATAGATAGAGGTCGTAGTTCTCCTCCTTCGTATAATAATGTTGTAGTTAAAACTACATATTTTATTTTCATCTCATATTCTTTATGAGATAATAGTTGTATAGATAGAGGTCGTAGTTTTTCTCCTTGAAGCTTTTGTCTTCCTTATTAAGGGTTACGCCTCTTCTTTACGTCTTTATGCGTATGAGCTGGATAGCACATTCGTTGCTGTATGTCTAACGAGGTTGCATTGTCGTAAAGTTCTAGAGGGTTCTTTCTCTATCTAAATTTTTTGAAACTAGGTGATTTTATGTTTTACATTGGTATTGATATTGCAAAGAAAAACCACGAAGCTTCTATTATTGACTCTTCTGGAAAATCCTTATCTAAAAGTATATCTTTTTCTAATACTATTAAAGGTTTAGAAAAGTTTAGGGATTTTCTTGATTATTTTAATCTTGATATTAACAATTGCATTATTGGAATGGAAGCAACTGGTCACTATTGGCTTAGTCTTTATTCTTTTCTTCTAGAGCTTGGATTTAATTGTATCGTCATAAATCCAATTCAATCAGAAGCTTTCAGAAAAATGTACATAAGACAAACCAAAAATGATGCTGTTGACTCGTTTGTTATCGCTCAAATTATGAGGTTTGGTGAATACTCAATCTCAAATTTTTCTGATGAAGATACTTTTGCACTAAGAAATCTTTCAAGATACAGATTTGCTTTAGTTGATGAATGCTCTGATTGGAAAAGAAAACTAGTCGCTATTCTTGACCAAGTTTTTCCAGAATATTCAACACTTTTTTCTAATATCTATGGAGTTACTTCAAAAGAGTTATTATCCAATTATCCTTTACCCGAAGATTTAATTAACATTTCTGCACAAGAATTAGCAAATCTTCTTTCAAAATGTAGTAAAGGGCGTTTTGGTCTAAAAAAAGCACAAGAAATTCAATCTACAGCTTCAAACTCCTTTGGAATTAAATTTGCTAAAAAATCTTTTTCTTTCCAAATCAAGCAAATCATTAATCAAATTTCATTTTTAGAAGATCAAATTTATGAAATTGAAGAAGAAATTTCTTTCATGCTTAATGAACTTTGCCCTGTAATTACTAGCATTATAGGTGTTGGAGAAGTTCTTGGAGCAGCAATTTATTCCGAAATTGGTGATATTTCAAGATTCGAAAAAGCAAGTCAATTAGTTGCTTATGCTGGTCTTGATGTTTCAGTTAAGCAATCCGGAGACTTTAGTGCTTCAAATGCTAAAATATCTAAAAGAGGTTCACCATACTTAAGAAGAGCGATTTGGCTATCAGCAACTGTTGCTGCATTTAGAGATCCTGCTCTATCTAAGTACTATCAAAGTATGAGAGATAGAGGAAAAGCCCATGGAACAGCTATTGGAGCCGTTGCTAGAAAGCTTACTAACATCATTTTTGCAGTATTGCGTGACAACAAGTTGTATACTCCAAATATTTAATTGTTAATATTGTTTTTTTTTCACCTAAATTATTAGGTTTGTTTGCTGTGCACAAATTTAAGTAATTTTTTAGCTAAGTTCTGTCAAGGGGCCCTCCCTTGACAGGTTTTAGATAAAAAATTATACTTCATGAGCACTGCAAACAATTAATCATTTATCTATTGACATTTGATAGCTGGTCTTAAATTTTACAGTTAATAATGTAACTTTTTAAGTATATACTATTATTTATATTTAAGTCAATAAAGGATTTATTGATTTAAAAGTAGTGTAACTTTTTTGTTTAGTAATAATTTTAATAGTATTCCTGTAAATACTGATTCTATAAGAATTTTTGGCAGACGTGATATAATTAAAAACCAGATACTTAAACCGCTTAATTGACTTAACCATATACTGTTAAGAATAAGATGTATAAATCCAAAAATAAATAGATTAGTTAATAATATTTTTAAATTTTGATTTTCATTATTTTTATTGAATATTATAAAAAATATAATTCCCGGAATTAATCCTGTAAGTGTTGATGATAATGTAAATCCTAGATGAGGAACACCTCCCGGGTTAATCATTATACCTATTAAATCCGCTGCTACACCTGTTAAGGCACCTAAAAAAGGACCTAATACTGCACCGCTAAAAATTATAGGAAGAGAACCTATGCCTATTCTCATATTTGGTGTTAAATAAAAAGATAAAAATCTTGTTAAAATAATTGATATGGCCGTAAGTAAAGTTGCCATAATAAAAGATTGTAGATTAAATTTTGATTTCATATAAATACTCCTTATATAATATAATATCAGGCAAATTAAAATATGTGTTCCGTAAATATTTTAAAAATTCTGATATAATAAATTATATAAAATCAATTTAAAATTACAAGGGGGAACAATGCAAAAATTTTATGATATAAATAGCTGTTTAGATTGGTTGTATTTAAAAGGAGGATCAAAAGGGAAATTTAACTTGGACAATATAAAATATTTGTTAGATAAATTAGATAATCCTCAAGATAAAATTAAAGTAATACATATAGCAGGAACAAATGGAAAGGGGTCTACATCTAATTTTATAGCATCAGTATTATCTAGAAAATATAAATGTGGGTTATTTACTTCTCCATATATGAATGATATAACAGATTCATTTAAAATAAATGGGGCTCAAATGTCTGAAAAGTTATTTATAGAATATATAAATAAATTAATTTTAATCATCGATGCTATGGAAAAAAATGGAAAGTTTATAACATATTTTGAAATTATAACATCTATTATGTATAAATATTTTTATGATCAAAACGTTGATTTTGCAGTAGTTGAAGTTGGGCTTGGAGGAAAACTTGATGCAACTAATATAATAAAAAAGCCTATTGCATCAGTTATTGTGACAATTTCAAAAGATCATCAAAATGTTTTAGGTAATACAATAGAAGATATAGCAGAAAATAAAGCAGGTATAATAAAAAATAATTGTCCTGTGTTTATATATCCTCAAATTGATACTGTACACAAAATTTTTGAACAAACAGCCATTAAATTAAATTGTGAGTTTAATACATTCTCAATTTCTGAAATTGATATACTTAAAATATCTGAAGTTGAGAATGTGTTTAATTTTAGAACTTATAAAAATATGAAGTCGTGTCTTATTGGCAAACATCAGGTATACAATGCGGTATTAGCATTAACGGTTATAGATTATCTGAAAAATAATTATGAGATTTCAGAAAAAGATATATATGATGGGATATATTTAGCTAGAAATACCGGACGCTTGGAAGTAGTATCTAAAAATCCTAAAATTATATTTGATGGAGCACATAATAAAGAATCAATCATTAGTTTGATAGATACAATTAAATGCTTAAAATTTAATAGGCTTATAGTAGGATTTAGTATGTTAAAAGATAAAGATATATCTTATGCTTTATCAGCTTTATCAAAAATATCAGATGAACTTATCGTTACTACAGTGGACTATCCGGGCAGAAATTATTCTGAAACAGAATTAAATGAAATCGTAAAAGAGTATGAAATTAATATAAAAGTTATATCAAATAATGTTGAAGCATTTGAATACACTAAGTCTTTAGCAAGTGAAGACGATTTGATATTATGGTGCGGGTCGCTTTATTTAATAAGAGAACTATTAAAATATTTAGATTAGTAGATTAAAAAAAAAATAACAAATTTGAAAAAAATTTTCAATTTTTCTTAAATTTTGCTATTATATTTGTGTAAAAAATTTTGTAAACGTTAGCTATATAAATTTAATTTTTTTAGA
This sequence comes from Helcococcus ovis, assembly GCF_004524775.2. Classification (NCBI taxonomy): domain Bacteria; kingdom Bacillati; phylum Bacillota; class Tissierellia; order Tissierellales; family Peptoniphilaceae; genus Helcococcus; species Helcococcus ovis. Next base: position 586,615 of record NZ_CP119081.1, read on the forward strand.
ATTATAGTTATGTGATAGATTTTTTATAGAATTTAATAAAGAAAGAACACTCACTCGTTCAAGTACGAGATTAAATCTCAAGTAAGAGACGAGTATACTCTATCTACTAAATATTATACAGTAAAACTGAATAATATTTAGTAGATAAAGGGTTATAGGTTACCTTTAACAACCTAAATATATTATAAAGGAGGTTTAATAAAAATGCATACATAATGTCATTTTTATTTAAGATATAAAGAATAATTATAAATAAAAATTTATAAAAATAATTTTTATAAAAAGTTCTTTATATAAAAAAGTTATATTTAATTAAAAAATTTGTGGAGGAAAATTTGAAAAAAAAGATTTATATATTAGCACTTATTGTTGCACTTTTATCTTCTGTTTACACATCAAAAGCAGAAGCCATAGTTACTTTTATGGGCTCTGATTCATCAAGGTATTATGATGATGATGTTGAAAAAAGAAAAGCTACAGTGTCTATAAATGTTGACGGTATTGTCAAAGATACTAATGAAAAAATATTAATAAGGGGGACAACTCATATATTATCTGATCCCTTTGATAAAGTTACAAAAAAAGAATTATTAGATTCAATTAGACATCAAATGACAGAATTACAATTAGATTATAAATATGAACTTTTAGATTTTGCATATGATGCTAAATTGTATAATAATGGAGAACTTTTGTTTTCTACAGGTGATAATGAAGGTACAGTTCAATTAAAAGGTGATATCAGAAAATACCAATTGAATGGACATGTAATTTTAAGAGAAAAAAAAGAACCTGAACTTACAAATCCATCAGAGTCTGCTAGAATAGAATACAGGGTTAAATTTTCTCCTATAATTAATGGTGAATTAACTGGGAAATATTTATTTCCGATTGAATTTGATTTAGGTGAAAAATTTGTAGGGGAAAAGTTAACTTCTAAAGAACTTAGAAAAAAAGCTGAAGAAATTTTAGAAAAAAATTATCCTGATTTTAAGATAGTAGAGAAAGAGTATACATTTATAATTCATAACGAAAATGGAGAGTTTCAAAAATATGCATCATTTAAAGATGATTTTGAATATGAAATAGCTAAAAGGAATAAGATTCTATACACAAAGCCAAAGACTGGCAAGATACTTGGTGAAACTCAAAGTGTTGATAGAGTAAGAGAAGGATATTTTGTTGAATATAAGAAATAATTATTTTTTTATATTTAAATTTTATTTATTATTTAGCAAAATAATACTTGTTAAATTCATAATATGAAAACATATATTATAATTTGGTTTATTTATAATTTTTAAAAATAAAGAGGAAAAAATGAAATTAACAAAAAATTTAAGAAAAATAATCACATTTACTATTGCATCATTTTTATTGTTAGAGCCAGTATCAGCGTTTGCTGTATCAGTAAGATATGAAACACCAAAAGAATATCTTACTGAAGTTAAAAATCAAGGAAGAACAGGAACATGCTGGGCACATGCTACTATGGGAGCTATAGAAATTGCTTATAAAAAAGCAACCGGAAGAACAGTTGATTTATCAGAAACTCATTTGGCATATCATATACATGATGGTGCAAAATTAGATGGAGCTAGTTTAACATCAGCCACACCTTATCTTATGAGACTAGATGGACCAGTTGGTGAAACTGAATACCCTACAATAAAAGATTCTGTTCCATTATACCAAAATAGTGGGACATATGTATTGCCGGGACATAATTCTATGGAAGATTTAGGAAAATATAAATATAAATTTGCAGTTGGAAATATAATAGAATCTGATATTTCTAATGTAAAAGAAAATATTGAAAAATATGGTGCTGTTACTGCGGCTTATTATGACAACACTGAATCAGGATTTTCCGGTAATTATAATGCATCCGGAAGTTATTATGGATTTGGTAGAAAATCAAATGAACCTGAAAGATTAAAAAGATTTTTTTATAATCCGGATTTAGTTTACCATTATGCACCTAATCCTATGAATGAAATTGTAATGGCTCCAAATCATGCTGTAGTATTGGTTGGTTGGGATGATAATAAAGAAATTGTAAACCAAAGAGGTCAAAGGGCTGTTGGTGCTTTTAAGGTTAGACAGTCAAGAGGACCTGAATTTGGTGACAACGGATATATGTGGATTTCTTATGATACATTTCCTAAGGAAAGTTTTCAAGTTCTTAGAATAAATGGTTTAGATGTTTTATCACCAGTAAAAAATACTTTTTATTCTTATGGTAATTTTTTATCAAAAGAAAACTCCAGAAAAGTATATACATTTGGTAAAGACGGATTTGATAAGTCATCACTAGGACATACATTTAAGAGAACAACCGTAGATATGGTAAATGTTTATAATAAAAATGATAATAAAAGAGAATATTTAACAAATATTCAATTTATAAATGAAGTAGGGAAAAATTTAAGTTATGAAATACAAGTAGCTATGTTAAATGGACATTCAACTGAAGATGTTGAAAAAGCTAATTATACTAAAGTAGCTAGTGGAGTAAGTAATGATAAAGGAGTTAATACAATATCTATAAGTCCTTTAGAAATTACTAAAAATAAGTTTGCAATTAGACTTATTTTAAAAAATGAAAATGGAGTATATATAAGCATTGCTAAAGATATTAAATCTACAGGAAGCAGCATAATATCAACTCCAACATATACTCCGGATTCAAACTTTTCATTTATAAATACCGATTATGGATTTATTCCATATAATAATGATATATATATAAATGCATTTACACAATCTGATAACAAATCAAGCTTTAATTCATTATATGAAGAAAAAGTTAAAAATGTTATATCAGTTACAAAAGATAAAGAAACATTTATTTATGTAGATAAAAATGCTTCTGAGTCATATGTAAGAGAACATTTATTAAGTATAGGAAATAAATTAAGAGTAGATTATACTGATGAAAAAGGAATAATGCAATCAAAAGTTTTCGAAATTAAAGATTATGTTTTGAAAAATGGATACTTTGTTCCTATAATAACAGATTATACAGATGTGGATAAAGATTTACATAATAGTATAAGAGATAAGATAAATAAAAATGAAGACTTATTTAAATATTATGTATATCTAAATAAAACTTCACATGCAAATAGATATAATGTTGAAGATCGAAATTATGATAGAAATAATTATATTAATGATAACAGTTATAATTCATATAATAGAAATATTAGTAGACAAAATAGAAATAATAGATCATCAGATATATTCAGAGAAGCTCAATTATCAAAATTTGATAAAACAGTTTTAACGTATAAATTGCAAAAAAATTATAATAAAACAGTTCTTTTAACAAACACTCAAAAGGAAGATGTAAAGATTAGAGTAAATGGGGCGTTAATTGGAGCTGAAAATATAAGAATAATAGATGATATTTTATATATAGAGTTATATAATGAATTGTCTAATAGTGACAGAATAGAAGTATCTTTCAATGAAAATAGTATATCTAGGTATTAATATTTATTAAAAATTTTAATAAAGTAGTGTTGATTAATTATCTTCACTACTTTATTATTATGTTGAGATGAATATAATAAAGTAGGGATATATCATGAATAATTATGGCGAAGTATTAAAAAAACTTAGAAAAGATAGAAATTATACATTAAAGCAAATATCTTCTGGTGAAATATCGATTTCTCAAATTTCAAGGTTTGAGAGAGGTGAAACTGATTTATCAATTGGAAAATTTATTTTTATTCTTAATAAAATAGGGATTACTATTGATGAATTTATGGTATATGCTAGGGATTATGAAAAATATGATGTAGTTAAAATGATGTCAAAGGTTGTAAAATATTATTATGAGAATAGTATTGAAGGATTTAGAGAATTGATAGAACTAAATCAAAATAAATTAAAAGAAAATCCTGATAATAGTCTTTATCCATTATATATAATTTTATTTAAAGGGTTTATATGCAAGATAAATAAGACAAAACTATCAGATAAAGATCTTCAAAAAATAATAGATCATTTATTTGTAACTGAAAATTGGGGAATTTTAGAACTTCAGTTAATAGGAAATCTATATGAATTTTTTAGTACAAAACGAATGTTATATTTTTTTGATGAAATATTTAAAAATTATGAAAAGTATAAAAAAAGTTCAATGCACAAACATTTAGTATGTATCACTTCACTAAATATATTTTTAAAATTAATAGAAAGAAATGATTTGAAAGAAGCTGAAAAAATTAACAAGAAATTAAGAAAAATTGTCGGTGGAGAAACAAAAGTTTATGAAAGAATGATACTTAAATATGGAGAAGCATTTTTACTTTACAAAAAAGGGGATAGTGCCGGAGTTGAAGTGATGAAGAAAATCATCGAAACGTTTAAATTACTTTCTTGTGATTATCATGCAAAAAATTATCAGCAACATTTTGATGAATTTGTAAAAAATAAATTTGTATATATGGGAAAAAATAATATCTCTTAAATAATATGGATATAATTATATTCATATTATTTAGGAGGATTTTTATGAATAAAACAATCAAAAAACTGCTATTTAGCAGAGGAATAAATAAAATAGGAAATATATTTTATGATTATGGAAATTCAATATGGCTAGCATCAATTGGGAATATAGGAAAGAAGTTTTTAGCGTATTATCAAATAGCTGATACACTAACATCGATTTTGTTAAATCCGATAAGTGGTGCATTAGTAGATAGATTCAAAAGACGTAAAATATTATTGTATACAGATTTTATATGTTTTATTGCATGCTTGTTAGCGGCATTTATTTCAAATAATAATTTGATGTTATATACATTGGTAATTGTAAATATTATATTAGCAGTTTCAAGCTCCTTTTCAAGAATTGCTAATAAATCATTTATTAGTGAAATTGTTGAAAAGGATGAAATTGTAAATTATAATTCAAAATTAGAAGTTACAACTAAAGTAATTAGTGTTTGTTCGCCAATATTTTCATTTATTGTAATACAATTTACAAGTCTTAGAGTTATATTACTGATAGATGCTATAAGTTTTTTACTTTCATTTATTTGTATAAAGATGATAAAAATTGAAGAAATTAAATATCAAATCAGCTCAAAAACAGGGACTGATTTAAAATCTGTCTTAAGTGATATATGGGAAGGGATTATTTTTGTATACAATGAAAAAGAAATTTTATTACTTTTAATATTAGCATCATTGATAAATTTTATGTTTGCCGGATTTGCATACATTCTTCCTTATTCGGATAAATTATTTTCAATAAATGGAGCTTTTGCGACAATGCTAAGTTTAGGAGCTTTAGGAAGTATTTTAGCTGCATTTATTTCCGGCAAGATTAAATCATCTATCAGAAATTTACATTTAAGTTTAATTTTAAGCGGATCTGGAGTAGTGCTGATAGGATTATACAAATTTATTAATTTTCCAATAATCATATTTTTATTTGGAAATTTTTTAGTAGAATTTTTTATGACAATTTTTAATATACATTATTTAAGTCAAATACAAATTAAAGTTCCGAATGAAATGATGGGAAGAGTATTTTCTTGTGTATTTACAGTAGCAATTATTTTGATGCCATTAGGTACATTTGTTTTATCAAAAATCCCTGGAAGTATAAATTTAATTACATTCTTTGTATTAGGAATTTTAGTGATGCTAATATCATTTATTTCAATGACATATTCAAAAGTAAAGTTTGGAAAATAGTTTCAAAATGTTATAATATTTATATATTATAACAGGAGAGAACACAATGGATAGATTGACAATAAATGATATTTTTATAAGATTAATTTTATCAATGATATTTTCCGGACTTATCGGACTTGAAAGAGAAAAAAGCCACAGAAGTGCTGGACTAAAAACTCATATTTTGGTTGGTATGGGGGCAGCGACAATATCCTTGATTCAGGTAAATACAATTGCGTTTGTATCTAGTTTAAGTAAAGATTTAAATGTTAGTATAGATGCTGTTAGATTAATAGCACAGGTGGTTAGTGGCATAGGTTTTTTAGGTGCAGGTACAATAATAGTTACTAAAAGAAGTGTTACAGGATTAACTACAGCTGCATCAATATGGTGTGTATCAGCCGTTGGCTTAGCATTTGGAATGGGATATTATGTAATTGGTGTTTTTAGTGGGCTATTAATATTAATAGTGTTGATCTTTTTTAAGAGAATAATTGTAATCCATGGAACACAAGAATTTACTATTAAATATTTATCGAATAAAAATACTACTGAAGAAATTATTAACGCGATAAAAAGTTTTGACCCAAAATTTGAAATAATAGGAATGAATACATCTACAGAAAATAATCAATTATATACAACACATGTATATAGAATAAATACAAAAAAGTCAATCTCATTTTCGGACTTAGCATATAAATTATCTAATTTAGAAAATATTGTAAGTATTGAATTTGGTGAGTTTGATTAAGACCTAAAAATAGATATTTTAATCCAATCTAAAAAAATTTATTAATTAGAAATGACCCTAAAAAGCTGGATCTAGAGACCAATTTTTTAGAGGTCTTTTTTTTGTGACAAAATATAATACAGATACTCTTCATATGAGGCAATTCTTTTTGATATTTTTGTAAAAAGAAATGCCGTTATTCTTCATATGAGGCAATTCCTTTTGGAGATTTTGTAAAAAGAATTACCTTTTTTCTTTATATGAGGTATTTTAGCTTTTGTTGTGGGCAGAAAAAAATTGTTTATTTTCAGATACAATAAAATTTAAGAGAAAATCAAAAGAACCTATGAATCTAATGTGATTTATAGGCTATTTTGTTATGGGTACTGATTATTTGACGCTTACGTTTATTCAAATATTAAACCATAATTTGAAATCGATTGATGCACACAAAAAAATAATTTATAATTTAAAAAAAGAAATAATGGAGGTGTTTCCAATGTTTAATATTAATGGAATTTAATATTATTAGAAAACGAAGTTATATATTATATATAGATTTGTTTTATCTAGTAGAGATTATGAATTATATTACAAATTTAAGGTAGGTAGAGGAATAAATATCATTAATAATGATAATCAAGAAAGAACTTTATTTCCAATATATTTAAATAATAAAATAGTTTCAACTTTTTTAGTTTCAACTTTTGAAGGAGAAACTAGTGGAATTTATTCTAAAGCATATTCCGAACAATTAGACAAGTTAAAATATTTTACTAATATAAATAATCCTTTGATTTTAACAACTTTTGATGATGATTTGTGGGGAATAATAGGTAAAAGAGCTTATAGCTTAAATGAACAAAAAAATATTATTTATAATAAAAAAATAAATACTAATGAATTAGTAATTTTGAATGGTAATGATAATATTAAGTACGATAAAAATTTTGTTTCTTTGAGAACTCCCTCAGGGTATGTGTTAAATTTTGATATAAAATATATTCAGCCTTCTGGTAAAAGTAGATGTTATTCTTATGCTTTATCTAATATACTATATAATTTAGGATACAATTTGCATACTCCAGAAACAATATCTTCTTATTTTAATTATGAAGATGGAGTATCATTTAAGGAATTGTCAAGTTATTTAAATAATTACAACTTTTCTAATGACGCAAAGGACTCAGGATATTTATTTAAAGGAGAGGTTATAGAACAAATATATTATAAGAATAGTTATATTCTTATAGGAGGTACTAATACATCTTCTAAAGGTCAACATGCATTAGTAATTTTTGGGTATAACAACACCAATAATACATATTCTTTTTGGAATCCATGGTATAATTTTACACAATATATGGATATGGATTCTAAATTGATAAATACAAAAAGTTCTACTGTATACAAATTGAATGCAGGGTATATTAAAAATATAGGTAAAATAAAATGAAAATTAAAAATATATTAATAATGTTTATATTTATGACTATAGTTCTTGTTGGATGTAATAGAAATTATAAATTTGGTATGGATATTAAAGATTATTCTAATATAATATCTATTGAGTCTGAAGGAGCTAGAGTAAAAAAAGATACTTTATCAAAAGACTTTAAGGATAAAGTTCAAAAATTGATAAATAATTTAAATGAGAGCAATTTTGAAAAAGTGAGTTACGAATCATTAAAAGGAAACAGTCCGACTATAATATTTGATAATTTTACTTTTGAAGTTTCAAAAAAGCATATAAGAATTATAAAAGAAGATAATAAATATCAGTATAATTCAAAGGTAAAGGTAGATTCATTAATAGAATTACACAATTTGTTAAATGATGAATTGGGAATATAGTAAAATGGTTGAGAGAATTAGAAGTCTGAATTTATGATTTCTAATTCTCATTTTTTTAATAATAAAAATATTTATTTTTAATATAATTTTACTTATTTATTATTCAAATAATAAATAGCAAGCTGAGTTCTATCTCTTAAATTCAATTTATCTAATATTGTAGAAAGATAATTTCTTACAGTTCCTTGACTTAAAAATAATTTTTCTGCAATCTCTTTATTATTTAATCCTTCAGCAACTAACTTAATTATTTCCATTTCTTTTTGATTTATATTTTTAATGGTGATATTGGATTTTTTATGAATTGAGATGTTTTGAACAACTTCACTATCAAATACGATATTTCCACTAAGTACAGTTTCGATACTTGATAATAAAGATGAAAAGTTGTCTTTTAGAATATAGCCCTTTACACCATTTGAGATTGCACGAGTTATGTATTCTTCGTCCTTAAAAGTAGTTAAAAGCAATATTTTTGCATCAGGGTATTTTTCTAAGATTTTTTCACTAGTTTCTATACCGTTTTGCTCCTTCATTCTTATATCCATAAGGATTATATCAGGATGAGTTTTTTCAAATAGATTAAAACCATCTACACCATTATAAGCTATTCCGGATACTTCATAACCTTTAGATTCTAAAATGATTTTAAGGGAATCACATATTAATTTATCATCATCTATAAGTATAATTTTAGTCATTTATTTTCTCCATTAAAGTAATGTGGATATTAAATCCGTTATTGTATGAAATATTTAAATTTCCATTATAAAAATCTACAATCTCTTTTATTGAAATTAAGCCAATTCCTTTTTTTATGTTTGTTATATCTACAAATTCACTTCCATTATCTGAAATGTTTATCGATATGTATTTTTTATTATTAACAATGCTTATTCGCATAAAATCGGAATTTGAGTATTTTAATGCATTTGTTATAGCTTCTTTAACAATTGAAATTATATCAAATTTTAAGTTCATATTTAAGTTTTCACAATTTAATATATTAATTTTATTATTTTTAAATCGTGAATTTTCAAGTAATTCCATGATTTTTTTCTCTAAATCAATACTTTGATTTTTCAAGTTATGTAGAGCTTCTCTAATTTCGTTCATACCCGTTTTTAAATTATTTTGCAATGAATTTAATTGTTTTGTAACATTTTCATTTGATGATATTACTTTAATTGCTTCTATTTGTATTATGCTTGCTGAAATAGTGTGTCCTATTGATTCATGTAAAGTTTTAGCAATTCTTTCTCTTTCATGAATAATTGAAATTTGCTTATCACGTTCAGATTTTTTCAATAAATTTAATTTTTCTTTTCTTAAAATTATATTTTGTTCTGCGAATTCATCCCTAGTTTTCATATATTTTGAATATGCATCTTCAAAATTTATATTTTGAATAAATAAATAATATGAAAATCCAATTATTACATATATCTTAAAATCAAATATACAAATGGTTAAAGAAAGTAAAAGTAATAATTTATTGTTAAATACTTCAAATAAGTTAAAAATTAAAATTGGTAAAAAATACAAAGTATTAATATTGTAAAACGAATATGTTAAAAATATTGCGAGTACAAAGATTTTAGCAATTTTGTTGTTAAATAATATAATGAGAAAATTTAATGAAATAGTAGTTAATAATAAAATAATGAAACTATTATTTAATGTAAAAATTTTAAAAGTAAATAATATAAAAATTATTGAACTTAAGATTAAAAAATTATCGATTAGTTTTTTCATAAAATCTCCGTACATTTGTCATATTATTTAATTACATTTTTTACTTATATAAATGCATCTCATATGTTATTTTATCATTAGGAGGTAAAAAATGATAATAAAAGTTGAAAATTTAGTTAAAAGATATGAAGATTTTGTTGCTTTAGACCATTTTAATTTAGATGTAAAACAAGGTCAAATACTTGGATTATTAGGACCAAACGGTTCTGGAAAAACTACTTTAATTAACACTATTTTAGGATTGCTTAAATATGATAAAGGCGAAATAAAGGTGTTTAGTGAAGAGTTAAAAGATAATAGTTATGATATAAAAAGAAAAATTGGTGTAGTACCTCAAGAATTAGCATTTTTAGATGAACTTACGGTTGAAGATAATATTTCATATTTTTGTGGGCTTTATATAAATGAAGCGAAAAAATTAAAAGAATATGTGAATGAAGCAATAAACTTTGTCGGTTTAGAAAAATTCAGAAAATTTTATCCAAAAAAATTATCAGTTGGATTAAAAAGAAGGTTGAATATAGCATGTGGAATTGCTCATAAACCTACATTACTATTTTTAGATGAACCTACGGTTGCTGTGGATGCACAAAGTAGAAATTTTATTTTACATAATATTAAAAAATTAAATGAAAATGGGGCAACAATAATTTACACAAGTCATTATTTAGATGAAGTGGATCAAATTTGTGATGAAATTGTAATTATTGATAAAGGTAAATCAATTGTAAAAGGGGCAAGTGCTGAATTAAAACATATGATTTCAATTAAGGAAAAAGTAACGATAGTATTTGATAAAGATTATGAAAATATTCAAATGGAATTGGAAAATTTAGCATGGGTAAGCAATGTAGAGATGATTTCAAAGAATAAATATCAAATTTCTTTTTCGAAATTAGAAAATAATTTAGTAAATATTATTAATTATATTAATGAAAAAAAATATGGATATTTGGAATTATTTAATGAATTGCCATCATTAAATGATGTATTTCTTGAACTTACCGGTAAGGAGTTGAGAGAATAATGAAAAATTTTATGCACAACTTAAGGTATTTATTAAAATCGGTTATCATAGATAAGGATATTTTATTTTGGATAATTTTTTATCCGATAATTTTATCATCATTTTTTTATTTTTCATTAAGTGGAAAAGAGTTGACATCAAAAATAAATGTTGGTTTAGATTCTAAAAATCAGTATAGCTTTATTTTTAAGAAGGCTAATATTTTTAATTTAGTTAGTGTAAAAAAAGGTGATGAAAATTTATTTTTGAAAAATAATACAATAGATGCGTTTATAGATAAAAAACTCAATATTAAAACAAGTTCAAATGCTATAAATTATACTTTTAAGGTTAATGTAGTTGAATCAGTTGTAAGACAAATTAAGGAAATGCAAAATTTAAGCATTCCTATTGAAAAATATGACTTTAATATAAATTATTTTTCAAATCGAGACGCGGAGGTAAGTCCTATAAAATTTTTTATGTATTCAATAGTTTCTATGTATATGATTTATGGATATTTTATGACTTTACACTTGTATTCTTTTTATCAAGCCAATTTATCTGATTTTGGTGCCAGGGTAAGTGTGTCTCCTATTAGTAAGTTTAGTAAATTATTTGTACCATTTGTTATTGGATTTATAGTTAATATGTTTTCAAATATATTGTTAATCTTTGTAATTACATATATTTATGGCATATCAATTATACAAAATATTCCATACACTATAATTATTTTGATAGTTTCAAATATCTTAGGATTGTCTTTAGGAGCATTAATTTCAGTTACAAATAAATTAAGCTTAAATGTAAAGACTATTTTAGGTGTTGGATTTTCTTTGTTTTTATCCTTTTTAACAGGTATGATGAATAATAAAATGAAAGCAATAATTGAAGGAGTTGTGCCATATATTTCAAAAATTAATCCGGTTGCATTAGGAATGGATGCACTTTATGGTATAAACGTGCTGAATGATACAAAGATAATATATGAAAATGTTACAATAATGTTGATAGCCTCTTTAGTTATATTATCAATTTCATTTTTATTTATAAATAGGGGGCGTTATGAAAGTATTTAGATCATATCTAAAAGTTGCATTAAAATATAAAGTTATATTAATTTCATATATTGCCATATTTACTTTTATGACATTGATTTATTCAAAGACTGGTGATGAAAATATAACTTTAATTAGGTTAAGTATTGGAGTAAATGATCTTTCAAACTCTCAATATTCTAAGGATTTTATAAAATATTTGTCAATAAAAAATAATGTGAAACTAGATAAATTTGATGAAAAAACAGCAAAAAAACATTTATTTATTAGTAAATATGATGTAGCAATAATAATAAATTCGGACTTTGAAAAAAATATTTTGTCTAAAAAAGAAGCAATTACTCTTTTATCAGCTCCTAAAAATCATTTCGGAGTTTTGATTAAAAATGAAGCAAATAAGTTCATGATTTATGCGAATGCTTCAGCGGAAGATGGTAAACTTAATACCTCTAAAGTATTAGAAATGCTTAAGGATACCAATGTTAATATTAAAAATTATGGAGAAAATCAAAATAAGTCAAATGATTTATGGTTATCAATATATTTTAAGATGGCTGCATTTATATGTTTCACAGTTGTATTTTCAATAATTTCACTAAGTATGAATTCATTTATGAAAACTAATATTATGCAAAGATTAAAAATTTCCGCAAAAAGTGATGCTAGGTTTATATTTGAAACATCACTTGGGCAAATTTTAGTTTCGATAATTGCATTTATACCGATAATATTAATTCCATTTTTATTTATCGGAAAAGAATATTTATCAAAAGGATTACCATATATTTTTAACTTGTATTTATTGATTTTTCCGGCAATTGGATTTTCAAATCTTTTGATTTCAATAACAAATAAAGTTCAAGTAATAAATGCTATAAACCAAATACTAGGAATGGGATTTGCATTCTTATCAGGAATAATGATTCCAAGAGAATTTTTAAGTTTAGGGATTATTAATTTTTCAAAAATATTTCCATATTATTACTATTTGAATATAATTGATATGATTTATAAAAAAACATTTACCTTATTAAATGCATGGCAAGAAATATTGATTTTATTATTATTTGCTATTACTTCAATATTGTTTGCTATTTTAATAAGAAAGAAGAGAAATGTTATTAAATAATTTTTAATTAATAACTTTGATGATATAATAAAAAAAAGGAGTTATTAATGAAAGAAAACAAAAAATTAAATAGTATAAGCGTATTTTTATATTCATTTGCATTAGTGTTATTTGAGATATTATTATTGGATTTAGCTGTTACCCCAATACCAATCAATTTGTACGAAATGAGAGTAACAGTTGGTATATTATTAATATTTTTAATGATATCGGGGATTACAGTGTTATATATGTCAGATAAATTTAAAAAATTAAAAGAGAAAATATTTGATAATAAAATTAATAAAATTGCTTTAGTTGTTGGAGTATTGGCGTTAGTTATAGTTTTTATGACAAAATTAAACTATTATTTGTTTAGTTTATCAATTTTTATAGTCATATTGCTAATATTTTTAATGTTCATTTTAGGTTGGATAATAGAAAAATATTACAAAAATTAAATTAATTATGGTTTTAAATAAAAAAATTAGTAAAACGTGTATTTTACTAGTTTTTTATTTTTAAATTACAAAGAGTTAAACACAAAGTATTGTATTTAAAATATATTTGTAGTACTATATGTAGTAGAAAAGTAAAAAAAGGAGGTCGGTTTGGAAGTAATAAAAAGAAATGGATTAATTGATAAATTCGATAAAGAAAAGATTATTATTGCTATTGAAAAAGCTATGAATTCATTCACAGGAATTTATGAAGAAGGGCTTGCTCTTAAAATTGCTAATGAAATCGAAGAAATTGCAAGTAAAATGGAAAAACCTATGACTATTCATAGTATTGAAGATGAAGTTTATTATCGATTGATAAAATACAATAATTTAGCAACCGCTAAAGCTTATGAAAGCTATAGATCAGTTCAAGAATTTAAGCGAAAAATGAATACGATAGATAAAGATGTAATGGGAATTTTAAATAAATCAAATGAAGAAGTTATTAATGAAAATTCCAATAAAGATGCAAAAATTGTAAGTACTCAAAGGGATTTAATAGCTGGTGAAGTTTCTAAAGATATTGCCAGAAGAAAATTAATACCGGCAGACATATTGTTGGCTCATGATACGGGGGCAATTCATTTTCATGATATGGATTACATAATGCAGCCAATGTTTAATTGCTGTTTAATAAATTTAAAAGATATGCTTACAAATGGAACAGTTGTAAACGGGAAAAAAATAGATACACCAAAAAGCTTTCAAGTTGCATGTACAGTTACGACACAAATAATTGCACAGGTTGCAAGTGGACAATATGGAGGTCAAAGTATTAATGGTATAGATACTATTCTTGCTCCATTTGTTAGAAAATCATTTAATAAATATCTTGAATTAGTAAAAGAAGAACAACAAGAAATTTATGGCATAAAATTGGATATGGAAAAAGCTGAAAAAGTTGCTTGGAAAAGAACAAGAAAAGAAGTAAAAGATGGCATTCAAACTATCCAATATCAAATAAACACACTTATGACTACTAATGGACAAGCTCCATTTGTAACTTTATTTATGCACTTTTTACCAGGATATAAATATGAAAAAGAGGCCGCATTAATACAAGAAGAAATATTAAAACAAAGATTGCAAGGAATAAAAAATGAAGCTGATGTTTATGTAACTCCAGCATTTCCTAAATTAATATACGTTTTAGATGAACATAATGTTAATGAAAATTCAAAGTATTATTATTTAACTAAACTTGCAGCAAAATGTACAGCGAAAAGAATGTATCCTGATTATGTTTCTGCGAAAAAAATGAAAGAACTATATGAAGGAAATGTTTTTGGACCGATGGGTTGTAGATCATTTTTAAGCCCATGGAAAGATAAAGATGGAAATTATCAATTTGATGGAAGATTTAATATGGGAGTAGTAAGCTTAAATCTGCCACAAATAGCTATACTTTCAAATCATAATGAAGAAAAATTTTTTGAAATTTTAGAAAAAAGATTAGAACTTGCTAAAAGAGCATTGCTTTTAAGATATGAATTATTAAAAGGAGCAACATCTGATGTTTCACCAATACATTGGCAATATGGAGCAATTGCAAGACTTAAAAAAGGTGAAAAAATTGATGCGTATTTAGAAAATGGATATGCAACAATTTCATTAGGGTATATAGGTGTTTACGAAGCGACTAAGTTGATTACAGGAAAATCTCATACAAAAGAGGGGGAAAACTTTGCAGTTAAAGTTGTAACAAAATTAAGAGAAGCTTGTGATAAATGGAAAAAAGAAACTAAATTAGGTTTTGCTTTATATGGAACACCGGCAGAAAGTTTAACTAACAGATTTTGTAAAATTGATAGAGCAAGATTTGGAATTATTGAAGATGTTACTGATAAAGGTTATTATATAAATTCGTATCATGTTGATGTTAGAGAACACATTTCAGTATTTGATAAATTTGAATTTGAATCACAATTCCAAAAACTTTCAACTGGTGGTATGATTTCATATGCAGAAATTCCAAATATGACAAATAATATTGAAGCAGTTGAAACTTTGGTTAGATTTATCTATGACCACATTATGTACGCTGAATTTAATACAAAATCTGACTATTGTCATGAATGTGGATTTGACGGTGAAATCTTTGTAAATGTAGATGGTGAATGGGAGTGTCCAAATTGCGGAAATAAAAATAAAGATAAACTTACAGTAATTAGAAGAACATGTGGCTATCTTGGCGAAAACTTCTGGAATGAAGGAAGAACAAAAGAAATAAATGCAAGGGTGCTACATATATGATAGAGTATGGAAATTATGGGCAAATTAGAAAATATGATGTAGCAAATGGATTTGGTATACGTGTTACAATATTTTGTACAGGCTGCACGCATAAATGTCCGGGGTGTTTTAATGAACTTTATCAAGATCCTAATTATGGAAATAAATGGACTGAAAAAGAAACAGAACTTGTATTAGAATATATGAAGGATCCAGCAGTAAAAGGATTAACCCTTTTAGGAGGAGAGCCATTTCAAAATACATGGCTAATAGAGGTGATTAGAAGAGTAAAAAAAGAAACCGGAAAACATATTTGGGCATACTCCGGATATATTTATGAAAAATTGATAGAAGATTCAAAAAGATTGGAGATGTTGAAAGAGTGTGATATTCTTGTTGATGGACCATTTATACAAGAACTGAAAGATTTAAGATTGAAGTTTAGAGGTTCCTCAAATCAAAGAGTAATAGATGTGCAAGAAACTCTAAGAACCGGAAAAGTTAAAATTTTGGATATAGATTAAAATAAAAATTGGCAATACATTTTAGTGAAATGTATTGATATCAAAAAATTGAACATAGAACAAACTTGAAGGAAGTTAGTTAAAATTATTTAATAAAAATTATAATTTGGAGATTAAGATGAAAAATTTTGAAAAAAAACTAAAGTATGTTATGAGAAAATTGAGTAAGGGACTATATTTCGGGATGTTAGCCTTTGTAATTTTTTTTAGTTCAAATAATTCTATTACTATGGCTTCAGATAGAGGTAATAATAGTACTAAAAATATATTAAATAGTTCTCAACCAACTATTTCTGAAAGAAGAATTGAAAGAAATAAAAATGTTGTAACGATGTCAGAATTTAATGACGGAGATTATATATACCTGAGATTGAATGGGAAAATTGATTATGCATTTAAGGTTAAAAATAATTTCATAGTGTATGGTAAAATTTCTGAGATATATGCAAATGAATTTTTTGATGGAAAGTTGTTTTTTTATTATGATAAAAATACTAAGATGATTAAAATTATAATAGAAAAATACGCAGATTATCAAAGTATATATATTAGTGATAAAAAAGATTTTAAAAATGGATTATTGATTAATTTAAAAGAAGAAATTTCCTCTGAAAATGTAAAAGGAGATAAAGTTGAAAAACCAGAAAATAAATCTGAAAAACCAGAAAATAAATCTGAAAAATCAGAAAATAAATCTGAAAAACCAGAAAATAAATCTGAAAAACTAGAAAATAAATCTGAAAAACTAGAAAATAAATCTAAAAAACCAGAAAATAAATCTGAAAATGTACAAATACCTGCGCCAAAGAAACATCAAAAACAAACACTAAGTTATAATCAACAACAAAAATCATCTAATAATCAAAATCCAAACACAAGCGATATAGGGGTTATGACAACTGCAATGACTGCGATAGTAGCAGGGACAGCATTAGTTGCAACAAAAAATAAAAAAGATTAATAAAAAATAAAATAAGTTGTTGTAAAATGGTGAAAGTTGTTTTACGACAATTTTTTATTATTCTAATAATTTGTAGTAAATCTTTTATATTTTAAATTTCATATATTATAATTAAATTGTTAGTAATTGTTTATATCATAAAAAATAAAAGAAGGAAATAGATAAAAAATGAAAAGATGTTTATGGGCAGAAACAAATGAAAAAATGAGGTATTATCACGATAATGTATGGGGAAAACCTGTCAGAGATGATAGACAGATGTTTAGAATGCTTGTGCTTGAAATGTTTCAATCAGGACTTTCATGGAATACTATTCTACAAAGAGAAGAATTTTTTGATGAAGAATTTGAAAACTTTGAAATTGAAAAAGTTGCAAATTTTTCTGAAGAAAAGATAGATAATATTCTTACAAATGGAAAAATAATAAGACATAGAAATAAAATTTTATCTGTAATTAATAATGCAAATGCAGTATTGAAAATTCAAAAAAAATATGGCTCTTTTTCCAAGTTTATCTGGAGATATGTTTTTGATACTCCTGTTATAAATCCATGGAAATATCCGAAAGAAGTTCCCTCAAAAAATATCTTATCCAATAAAATATGTGAGGACTTGAAAAAAGAAGGTTTTAAATTTATTGGAAGTACTACGATTTACTCTTTTTTGCAGGCAACAGGAGTTATTAACGACCATTTAATTTCTTGTGATTTTAAGTATTAAGAATAATAAAGATATGATATAATCTTTTTCGTTAGAGTAGATTATTAGCGGTAGTGGTTAAGAATGGGACGTTGTCTTAACACGAATAAATCACTGGAGTGATTTACTATTGATAATTGCGTTCACTACTTATTCCCTTAAGTAGTAATTATTTATTATAGTTGCATTAATTGTTGGATTTATTGCGGAGGTGATTGGAGAAATTATTCAAAGAGATAAAACAAATAAATTTACAACTATAAAAATAATTTATATAGTAATTTTTGGTGAATTGGGAGTTATGGTAAATACTATTCTTGTTGTTTTTTTAATTTTAGAATATGCTATAATTAATTTAATGTTTTAAGAGTGTTTAATGGAGGAATGATGAGTATATTAACTGTTTCAAATTTGAATCACAGTTATGGTGGCAGAGAAATATTAGAAAATGTTAATTTTAGATTATTAAAAGGTGAACACGTTGGACTTATTGGACCAAATGGTGAAGGAAAATCTTCATTTATGAATATTATAACCGGAAAATTAATTCCTGATACAGGAACAATCGAATGGGCTAAATTTGTAAAAGTTGGATATCTGGATCAATTAGCATCATATGAAAAAGATGTAACTGTCAGAGAAGTTTTGCAAGATGCATTTTCAGATTTATTTGAAAAGGAAGCAAGGATAAATGAGCTTTATATGAATATGGAAGACGCATCTGAAGATGAACTAAATGATATGATGGAAGAAGTGGGGATTTTACAAGATATTATTGAACATAGAGACTTTTACGTAATTGATTCAAAAATAGATGAACTTGCAAATAATATGGGTATAGTTGAACTGGGTTTAGACACTCCGTTTAAGGATTTATCAGGAGGACAAAGATCAAAAGTTTTATTATGTAAATTATTATTAGAAAAACCGGATATATTAATGCTTGACGAGCCTACAAACTATCTTGATGAAACTCAAATTGAGTGGTTGAGAAGATATCTTCAAGAATATGAAAATGCATTTATTCTAATTTCTCATGATATTGAGTTTTTAGATTCTGTAATTAATTTAATTTACCATGTAGAAAATAAAGAATTAAATAGATATGTCGGTAACTATTCAGAATTTGAAAGATTACATGAATTAAAACTAAAACAAATTGAAAATGCTTATAAAAAACAACAACAGGAAATTAAGAGATTAGAAGACTTTGTTGCTAGAAATAAAGCAAATATTGCAACAAGAAACATGGCTATGTCAAGACAAAAAATGCTTGATAAAATGGATAGGATTGAATTACAAAGAGAAAAACCGGATCCGGAATTTGTTTTTAAGGAAATCGGTTCAACATCAAGACTTATTTTTGAAACTAAGGATTTAGTAATTGGCTATGATGCAGAAAAACCCTTGACAGTTCCGCTAAATTTAAGAATGGAAAGAGGGGATAGAATTGCAATTACAGGTATGAATGGTTTAGGAAAAACAACCTTAGTTAAAACTCTTTTAGGAGAAATTAAACCATTATCAGGTGAAATTCATTTTGGCCAAAATTTGCATATTGGATATTTTAAGCAAGAAGAAACTTATGGAAATCAAACAGCTATTGATGATGTTTGGGATGCATTTCCATCATTACTACAAAACGAAGTAAGAGCTGCACTTGCAAAATGTGGACTTACAACAGAACAATATGAGTCACAAGTTAAAGTTTTAAGTGGTGGAGAAAAAGCTAAAGTTAGATTATGCAAAGTTATAAACAAACCTACAAATATCGTAATGCTTGACGAACCTACTAACCATTTAGATAATGCTGCTAAGGACGAGTTAAAACGTGCACTTAAAGAATATAATGGAGGAATTTTCTTAATTTCTCATGAAAAAGCATTTTATGAAGATATTGCTACAACAGTATGGAATATGGAAGAATTTAGTTTGTTGTTTAAATAGATATAAAAATATGATTACATTAATTTGTGGTAATACAGTAATATTTATAAAATTATTTACATAACCACAATTTTATTTTTCACAATCAAACTACTTTACACAAATTTCATTATTATATTAATTACATTTAATATGATTAATATATAAAGTAATATTTTAATTGTCTTTTCACTATTTTTAATATATAATACAAGTGAGATAGTTAAGGCTTATCGCCCTAACTTCTCTAGGATTTTGAAGATGATATCCAACAATTTTTCAATTATCATTAGTATTGCTAGTACTATTGTTAATCTTGTTGCTTTATCATCTTTTTTTATTCCTTGTTTCCGTTTTTTTCTCACTTGTTTGCCTTTTCCCCGCAATGCGAGAGTAATCCTACAAAAATGTATTAAAAGACTTGGGAGAAAAGGTAGAATCTACAGGAGAATTAACAATACTAAAAGCTGGAAAAGATATTGTAAATATAACTAGTGACTTACTAAAAGATATTGGAATTGAAATTAAATATAATCCTAATATCGCAAAAAAACCATATCAAAAACCGTGGCATGGGGCTAATTTTTCAGAGAGAGTATGGAAAAATCAAAATAAGCTCCATAAAGAACTAAATGATATATTAACTAAATGAATTATCCCCGGTAATCCTACGGCTCAAATGGCTATAGAATTAAATTCAAGAATGAATACAGGTCTTCATAATGCTTCAAGGCTAATAAGAAGTGAAACCATGCACCAAATGAATGAAATCAACAAAGCTAGCATGAAAGAATTAGGGGTTACTAAAGTTCAAGAGATTGTAACACTTGATGAAAGAACATTTAGTGAATGTAGTCCGCATAACAAGAAAATTCATGATATAGATAAAGCTCCGATATTACTAAGGCATCCTAACTGTAGATGTGTGTTAGTTCCTTATGTGGATGTGGATAAAATTGCTGATGAGTTTGATAGGAGAGAAGATGAAATTTTATTAAATAGTGAAATTGATAAATTCCTAAAAAGTGATGAATTACAGGATATTAATTCAATAAGCAAAATGTTTAGCAAGGATAAGTATTTCCTAGGTAGAATAAATTTAGATAATATTTCGGAATTTGATGTTAATAAGAAAATTTATTTATCTAATTATGATATTAGTAGAATTTTAATGAGACACGGAAACCAAACGTCGGTTGATGCTATAGGAAACTTATTTAATTCAATAAAACATCCTGATATTATAACAGATAATGACCGTGGTACAGATGACAAAAGGATATTAATATTTAATCGTATAGAAGGTGACCATAAACATTATACTGAAATGGCTTTAGTTGAAAAAGATGATTCGTTTATTATTCATTTTTTAATGAAAAGAACTAAACATCTAGAAAAAGAATTAAAAAAGCACAACATTTTGCATATTTCAAAAAAATGAGGTATAATATAAGTGTAAATATTGGTGAAGAATATCTGCCGTTCACGGGTCGAAAGATTGCAGAGGCAGGGACAGGCAGTCCTGCATATTTTATTAAAAAATTATTTTTAGCACAACTAGTAGAAATATTAGTCGTGCTTTTTTATTGTCCTAGATAAGACGTTAAACTGTCTATTTTTAATGTTTAAAATTCAGTTAGCTTGAGACTGTAACAAAGACAAGCACTCACTAGAGGCGACCTCGTAAAAAATGTAGAGAAAAGGGAGAAGAATATGAATAGAACTTTTTTAAAAGGACTAGGATTATAACAAGAAGCTATTGAAGCAATCATGGCTGAATATGGAACTGATGTCAATGGCTTAAAAGACAAGGTTGGTAAGTTAGAAGAAGATAAAAAGAGTTTGGAAGATTCTTTGAAATCGTTTGAAGGTGTCGACATCAAGAAATTACAAGAAGATAACGAAAACTTAAAGAATACATACGAAAACCAAATTAAAGATATCAAGATTAGTAATGCCATAGAAAAAGCTTTATCTGGAGCAAATGCTAAACATTCAGACTTATTAATCGGGAAATTTGATAAAGGGAAGATTAAAATAACTAAAGATGGAAATATTGAAGGAATTGACAAATTGTTAAAGTTCTTCCTTTTTTTTCAAGTGGTTGAAACAAAAAGGCTATAAAATTACATGATAAAAAAGAATATAAAACAAAATTAAGCGGCTTTGTAAAAATATAATTAAATAAACTGTAAAAAAAAGTAGACTTTAATTTACAGATGAAAACCTATCAATAAAGTATTATTCGACATCTACCAAAAGCCATTAATTCATTAATAAATCATACAATAAAATTATTTTAATCATTATACCAAAAATGGTAAGCAAAGTCTAACATTATTGACATTTAAAGTCTAAGTTTATTTTCAAAAGTTGAAGCAATAAACAAAGAAGGGAGATAGAAAAAAGATGAAAAAAAGAGGTAACATACAAAAGCTAACTTCGTTTTTCTTAGTTTTTGTGATGCTTTTAGGAGTAATGCTTCAAAGCAAACCTGTGTTCGCAGAAGATGTTGACCGTGTGAATACAAAAATTACTAAATTTGAAATTAAGGATAAAGATGGTAAGACTATACCTCCTGGAAAACCGCTTGGATATTGGAGCAAGTTCCGTTTGGAAATGGATTGGGATGCGAGTTCCTATGGAAAGACATTAAAAAAAGGAGATTACTTTATTATTCAACTTCCTAAACAGTTTAAATTTCCTACAGAACCTGCATCAGCGGTGAATTTTCCGCTTTATGCAGCGGGTGTAGATACTGTAGCTAGGGCACATGTTAATTCAAATGGTGAAGCAGGTGGGGGCACTGTAAAGATAACTTTTACAGATTATGTACAAAACAGAGAAAATATAAAAGGCAATATATTCTTAGAGGCTATATTTGCTCGTAAGAATATAAACGCAGGACAAGACAATCAAATTACTGTATCGATTGGGGGGGTTCCTTTTAATATCAAGGTTCTAATAGGACCGAAACCTACTCTTAATAATGAAGTATTTGTTAAATGGGGAGAAAAAGTACCCGGAGATGTAAACAAAGCAAAATGGATTCTTCGTATAAATCACAAAAAAGGACATTTCAATAATGTAGTTGTAAAAGATGAATTATTTGTTAGTTCTGGAGCACTTCCACCGGGAATTCATTATTTGAAAGATACCTTTGAGTTGAAAGAGGTAGAAATTGATGAATATGGTATCATAAAGAAGGATATAAAAACTTATAATTATGAGCAATTAAAAAACCATATAAAATTTTTAGATAATGATACTAAATTTGAATTTAATCTTAGTGGCATTCTTGGGAACACTTCAGGAAGACAATTTTCTATGACTTATAATTCTACTTATATTCCTCAGCTTAGATTGAAAAATAAAGGTAGTTTTACAAGTAAAGAAGAGAAAGATTCATCTAGCAGTCACTTTTTAAGTGCACAAGCCGGTGGTGGCGGTCAAGGGGACTTAAATCAAAAAATCAAAATTATTAAAATTGATGAAGAAGATAACACAAAAAAATTAGCTAATGCGAAATTTAAAATTACAAAAGTTGCTGACGGTTCAAGTTTTGAATTGACTACAGATGCTAACGGTGAAGCTGTTTCTCCAAAACTTGACCCCGGTAAGTATAAGATTAAAGAAATAGGAGCTCCTACAGGTTATATTCCTGACGGGAAAGAGTATGATTTAAATATAGTTGGAGGAGAAGGTCTATTCTATACAGTTAAGAATAAAAGATCAAAAGTAAAAATTAATGTTGAGAAAGCTTGGGAAGATAAGAACGATCAAGACGGAGTAAGACCAAACAGTGTAACAATTAAGTTATTAGCAGATGGAAAAGAAACAGGTAAGACACTAACTTTAACAAAAGCGGATAACTGGACAGGAAGCTTCACAGACCTTGATGAGTATAAGGCAGGAAAGAAGATAGAGTACACAATCAAGGAAGAGTCTGTAGGAAACGGCTATGTCAGTGTTATTACAGGTTCAGCAGAAGACGGTTATAAAGTAACCAACACAAGAGAACCTGAAAAGGTAAAAGTGGAAGGTAAAAAGACTTGGAATGACAAAGACAACCAAGACGGAAAGAGACCTGCTGAAATTACTATTAACTTGTTAAAGAATGGAACAAAGATAAATTCTGTAAAGGTAAAAGAAGCAGACGGTTGGAAGTGGAAGTTTGAAGGACTGGATAAGTACGAAAACGGAAAAGAGATAACATACTCCATCACTGAAGAACAGGTTGACGGCTATTCTGTTGAGATTAATGGATATGATGTTAAGAATTCCTATACACCGGGTAAGACAAGTGTACAGGTAACAAAGGTTTGGGAAGATAAAAATGACCAAGACGGAGTAAGACCAAACAGTGTAACAATTAAGTTATTAGCAGATGGAAAAGAAACAGGTAAGACACTAACTTTAACAAAAGCGGATAACTGGACAGGAACCTTTACAGACCTTGATGAATATAAGGAAGGTAAAAAGATAGTTTATACAGTAGAAGAAGTTAAGGTAAAAGATTATGAAACAGTAATAACAGGAGATCAAGAAAAAGGCTTTACAATAACAAATATAAGAATAAAACCATGGACACCAATGATACCGCCAACAAGAAATATCAAGGTAAAAAAGGACTGGAAATTATTGACCGCAGAAAAACCTGTAGACAAAATCGAAGTAGAACTATACAAAGACGGAGTTGCTACAGGAAAGAAATTAGAATTAAATAAAAATAACAATTGGATTGGAGAATTTAAGAACCTTGAAGTAGCAAATGGATTAGGAAATATCAACTACCATAAATACACAGTAAAAGAAGTAGGAGAAAAATTCTATGCTATTCAACTTGTAGGTAAATGGTATGGAGTAAGCTACACCGGTAATATGAAAGATGGATTTACAATTACCAACAAAGAAAAAACACCATGGACACCAATGATACCACCAACAAGAAATATCAAGGTAACAAAAAATTGGAAATTATTGACCGCAGAAAAACCTGTAGACAAAATCGAAGTAGAACTATACAAAGACGGAGTTGCTACAGGAAAGAAACTTGTACTTACAAAGGACAATAATTGGATTGGAGAATTTAAGAACCTTGAAGTAGCAAATGGATTAGGAAATATCAACTACCATAAATACACAGTAAAAGAAGTAGGAGAAATCGATAAAGCTATAAAGCTTGATGGTAAAGTATTTATTGTAAGTTATGAAGGAGATATGAAAACAGGGTTTAAGATAATAAATAAAGAAAAACCACCGGTACAACCTAAAAATCCTAATACATCAGATAATTTTACAAATATGACTTTTATAAGTATTACAATTATTTCTGCTTTAGGATTGGGCTACATTTCGCTAAATAAAAACAAAAAAATAAATAGATAAATTTTAATTCATGTTTATTATATAAATATAATTTGTAAGAAGAGTTAAAAATATAAAAAAGTTTGCATATGCAATTCATTACTTATTTTAAGACTACAAGAAGCGTTAAAAAAAGAATTAAGAATATAATAACTATTAAGCACTCTTAACAGGGTGCTTTTTTAGTGTTAATGTCAACATAAAAATGTACAAATTTGATTATATAAGAAAGTATGTCACAATACTAGGTATATTATGGCGAAAATAGTTTAAAACAGGTACAAAACAAGCAAAAAAAATATTAATTCAAACCATAAGAAAAAGACTAAATCTTCAAGTTTCCTTAAGATTTAGCCTTTTCTCTCTATAATATACAATGGTGCTCGATCAGGGGCTCGAACCCTGGACCCACGGATTAAGAGTCCGCTGCTCTACCAACTGAGCTAATCGAGCTAACGAATTAATTATACTCCTACATGGCAATTATGTCAATATTTTTTATTCAGTACAAAAAATATATAAAATAATAGAGATTTAAAACCAAAGTAAATATATAAATAATTTGGTTTGATATCATAAATAGAAAGACAAAAAAAGTATAACCAAAACTAATGTAAAAAACTTTTTAGTTTTATTACATAAGTAGAAATAAATGAAAATTAAACTAAATTTAAAACCAAAGTAAATATATAAATAATTTGGTTTGATATCATAAATGGAAAGACAAAAAAAGTAGAACCAAAGTTATGAATACCAAATAAATTGTTCTAATTTGTAAAATATAAGAAAATAATTTTCAAACAAATTAGTATCACTAAAAAAACAAACGTGTAAAAATACACGTTTAGAGGTATATTTGGTGGAGATAGCGAGATTCGAACTCGCGTCCGAAGTACCTTCCGAAAAACTTTCTACATGTTTAGTTGATTTTAAAACTTTCCAAATAGATTATGAACCAACAAAATAATCTAAATAGTAGCTTCATAGTACACTATTTTGTTCAAAGCTTTACAAAATAGGTTGCCCGAAAAATATGATACTAATTGAAAGTCTCGGGAAACGATCAATTAGCATATGCTGCAATTAAGCAGCAAAAGCGAAGTTATTATCTTCTGCGTTTAAATTTAATTTGCTATTTTTAGGAAGTATGCCCTTCCACATGCTTATCTTTGTTCCGATACCCCGTCGAAACCTGAGTATCCCCATATATCTATATTATAAAAAATAAGAGAACTAAAGTCAAACATGATGTTTTACAAATTAATAAATTGATGTAAAATAAAAAAGAGGTGACAAATGATTGATTTTAATATAAAAAAACAAACATCAGAAAGTTTTAGATTAGGAGCATTGCTAGCTTTTTCTGGTGGCTTTCAAGATGCGTATACATATAATTTAAGAGGAAAAGTGTTTGCGAATGCACAAACCGGTAATATTGTATTAATGAGTCAAAATATATTTACGGGAAATTTTTCTAAAATATTTTGTTATTTATTTCCTTTAATATTATTTGCTCTAGGTGTTTATGTTTCTGAGAATTTAAGGAATAAATATAGGAATAATACTAAAATACACTGGAGACAAATAGTAGTTTTATTTGAAATAATAATATTGACAGTTGTTGCATTTATACCAGAAGAATTAAATTTGATAGCAAATGGAATGGTTTCTTTTTCTTGTGCAATGCAGGTACAAGCATTTAGAAAAATACATGGAATAGGATATGCTACTACAATGTGTATTGGAAATATTAGAAGTGCTATGGAAAATTTTACAATTTTTCATAATAGAAGAAACAATAAAAATTTAATAATATTCTTTTATTATACAGGTATCATTATTTTATTTGCATTTGGTGCGGGACTTAGCGGTTATTTATCCGGTGTATTAGGATTAAAAACTATATTGATTTCTTCTTTAATTTTATTAGTTGTTTATATTTTAATGTTTAGGGAAGAAATATAGAGTGAAAGAGGTTTATATGAAAAAGGATAGAGTTTTAAAAGGTGTTTTAATATTATTATCAATAGTATTTTTGTTTTGTATTAAGGCGTTTTTATTTAATAATAGTAGGATTTTAGATAGACAAAATAATGTTAGTGGTGTTAAACTGAATGAAAATAAAGCTTATTATTCTAAAAATGATGTTGCATTGTACTTGCATACATTTAAGCGATTGCCTAAGAATTATTTAACTAAAAATGAAGCGAAAAAACTTGGATGGGATTCATCAAAAGGTAATTTATGGAAGGTAACAGATAAAGGCGTAATTGGCGGTGATGTATTTTCTAATAGAGAAGGTAAACTTCCGAAGAAAGATAAATATTTTGAAGCTGATGTTAACTACAAGGGTGGCAAAAGGGGAGCTGCAAGGTTAGTTTTTACAAAAGATGGAAAAGTAATTTATTATACAGGAGATCATTATAAAAATTTTGAGGTGTTATATGAGTAATGTAGTATTAAATGGTAAGGATTTTTTAGATAAAGAAAAGTTTCATGATATTATGAAAAATAGCTTTAAGTTACCGGGTTATTATGCAAGAAATTTAGATTCATTATGGGATTTATTATCTGAAAAAAATTCTCTAAGCATATTGATAATGAATGCTGATATGATTCAAGTAAATCTTGGAGAATATGGTAAAAGTGTAATGAAATTATTTGATGATTTAAATCAATTGGAAGGCTTTAAGGTTGATTATATTTTTTCGGGATGTTTTAAGGATGATTTGAATTTTTCAAAAAAAGATGTTATAAAAAGCAAAGGAAATTATACAATTAAAAATTTAGAAAAATTAAAACCAAATATAGATGATTCTGTATTTATTGCAGAAGGAGCGAGAATAATAGGTAATGTAGAAGTTGGAAAAGATTCTTCAATTTGGTATAATGCGACTTTAAGAGCGGATTACGGAAAAATTAAAATAGGAAAAAATTCTAACATACAAGATAATGCGGTTATACATTTGTCTCATGATTCAGATACAATTATTGGTGATAATGTTACTGTTGGACATTCAGCAATTATTCATGGGGCTAAAATTGAAAATGATGTTTTAGTAGGGATGGGAGCTATAGTTTTAGATAATTGTGTTATTGGTGAAAATAGCATAATTGGAGCTGGGGCTTTAGTTACAAAAAATAAAGAATTTCCACCAAAGTCATTGATTATTGGATCTCCTGCAAAATTTGTAAGAGAATTAAGCGATGATGAAATTTATTCAATCAGACAAAATGCTTTGGAATATATTCAAAACGCAAAAAAACATAAAAATAATTTATAATCTTACTAAAAAGTGGTATAATATATAAAACTAAATTAAAATAAGGAGGATAAAATGAATACTTCAGATTTAACAGTATCAATCTTAGAAGGATTGGGTGGAATAGAAAATATACAATCGATGTCTAATTGTAAAACTAGAATTAGAGTAGAAGTAAATGATATCGAAAAAGTGAATCAAGCAGATTTAAAATTAATTTATGGAATTATTGGGGTTGTACCATTTGGTTCTCAAATTCAGATTATTTTAGGACAAAAAACAGAAGAAATTGCGGAAGTATTTTTCAATAAATTGAAGATTAAAAATGGAAATAAATAAAAATAGATATAAGTTCAGTGAAGAGTACTCTTTTCGATTTGTTTTTTATAACCGGATTCTGGGGACGAATCAGCATATAAAGAAGTAGTTACCTGCTCTTTTTGTAAGTTTGGCATTATTGCATGGCTCTCTGGATAAATTTATGAAGATGGAGAACGTGTAAAAGACAAGTCAAAGTAAGAGATTAGCTTGGCTAATTAAATATTAATAGTTTTTATGACACTTACATAACAGTAGGTGTCTTTTTTATGCCTATTTTTAGGAAATAAGGTGATTAAGTGACAAATAGAATAAAGGGGATTACTTTTGAGGTTAAATGTTTATTTAAGATGTTTTCTAATGCACAGGGAAACGAAAATATTATGAATAAAGCTTAGCAGTGATTTTTCTAAGAAAAAAATTTAGGACAAAAAATCCAGAGACAAATATTTCTAAATGCCTCTGGTATAAAGTCCAACTTTTTGGAGCAATCTCATTTTTGTGTCTTGGAGTTTTTAACTTATATCTAATTTTTTATTTTTTTAAGATTTTTTTTGTTCCGCCAACTACTTCTATAAATTTTTCTTTTTTAGTAAGTAGCATGTAAACTGGAACTGAAATTATTGTCATTATTATAAATTCTGATGCCATAACTTGTAAAGTCATAACCTCAAATGAACCAAAACCAGCTAAAAAGGATAATTCATAACCAATTATAAATGCGAAAATTGTTGGCCATAATGATGCAACAATGATATTTTTTGATTTAGTTATAAAAAATAGAGATATAGCTGTGTGTAATGTTCCGAAAATTAAATCTATAGATCCTAATGTAGACCAGAAATTTGAAATAAATACCCCTAATGTAACTCCGATAGCATTTATTGGATTTAAGAATGCTAATAAATTTAGTATTTCAGAGTATCTAAACTGTATTGGGCCATAAGAAAAATCACTTATACTTATAGTAAGTACTACATAAATCGCAGCTATTATAGCTTGTCTTGACATTTCTTCCAATGTTAATTTCTTCATTTTTCCTCCTTGATTTTTATAGTGGGTGCCAAGTAAACACTATGTATTATAAAAATACCAATTAAGTATATAACATTATTAGAGGTATTTCAAATATTTTGATAATATTATGTATAAATTTAATGAAAACATTCACATTTATTGATATAATAAGTAGTAAATAATAATATTTCGGAGGATTAAAGTGAAAAAATTTGTTGTAGGTATTGATATAGGTGGTAGAAGTATGAAATTTGGTTTATTTACTACTGAAGGAGAATTAATCAATAAATCAAATATACCAACTAATCCAGAAAATAATGGAAAAGAAATTTTACCTGATTTAGTAGAACATTTAGAAAAAATAATAGAAAAATATGAATTAAATAAAGATAATTTACAAGGAATTGGTATTGGAATTCCCGGACCGATTTTAAATAAAAAAGTAGTAAAAACAGCTGTAAATTTAGGGTGGGAAAATAATACAAATGTTGCAGATTATATCGAAGAAAAATTAGGATATAAAGTACTGGTTGAAAATGATGCTAATGTTGCAGCACTTGGTGAATTATGGAAAGGTTCGGCTGAAGGATATAAAAATGTTGTAATGGTTACACTTGGTACAGGTGTAGGTGGAGGTATAGTTGTTGATGGTAATATTATATCCGGTAGAACCGGCTCAGGTGGAGAAATTGGTCATATGCCGTTTTTAGAACAACCTTTATCAAGAACATGTGGTTGTGGTGGAAATAGATGCTTAGAGCAAGTTACATCTGCAACAGGAATAGAATATTTAGCACAAGATTATTTATTTGAACATGATGAAAAATCAATTTTAAGAGATTTTGATTATGTTGGAGCAAAAGAAATTTTTGATGCTGCAAAAGATGGTGATAAGGGTGCAGAAGAAATTATGAAACAATATAATGATCATTTGGGAAGAGGATTGGCGATTATTGCAGCAATAGTTGACCCTGATGTGTTTGTAATTGGCGGTGGAGTTTCTAATGCGGGTAAGTTTTTAATTGATGGGATTCAACAATCATTTAAGCAATATGCATTTTCAGTTCTAAAAGATGTTAAATTTGAATTAGCAACATTAGGTAATGATGCTGGAATGTTTGGGGCTGCAAAATTAATTTTAAGTTAAATAGGAGATGAAATTGAAAGTATTATTGTCTAGATATATAAATGATAGTAAAAAATATTTATATAATTTAATAGAACAAAAATTAATAGAAGGTAAAACTATATATATTGTTGTTCCGGAGCAATTCACATTAGGAACAGAGTTAGAAGCTTATCAGACGCTTAATATAGATTCAACATTAAATTTAAGGATTAAAAGTTTTAAGACAATAATAAATGAAATTCTACATTTAAATGGAGGCAGAACGCTTAATTTCTTAAGTGATTCTGCTAAATTTTTAATTATTCAGTCCATTTTATTAGAAGTAAAGGATGAATTAAGAATATTTCAAAAAAATATTTATAATAAAGATTTTATTGAATTATTGTTAGGATTTATGGAACAGATTATTTCCAATAAAATTAATATTTATGATCTTAAAAATATTTTAGAATCCGATCAAATTCAAAATGAATTAAAACAAAAATTAGAGGATATTTTCCTTATTTTTGAAAAATTTCAAAAGTACAAATTGTATTCAAATTATCATTCAATAGATAGAACAGATGTCGCAATTAATAGTATAGAAAACATTGAAAAGTATAAAAATATATCATTTTTCTTTTATAAATTTAATGATATGTCAAAACAAGAAATAGAAATAGTATCAAAAATTGATAAAATATCAGAATTTACATTAATAAATATCACAATAGATGATAGACTGTTGAATAACAGAAAAGAAAATGTTGAAGATTATGAAGTATTTGATATTTCAATGAAGTTTTTAAATTCATTAAATAAAAAAGAGTTTAACAATAAAATAGAGTATATTAAACCCGATGAAAAAAAATTCTATACAAAAAATGAATTGTTTTTAGATAAATTATTTTCATATAATTTATATTCAGTAAATCAAATTACAAATAAATTAGATAATATCTACCTAACAAGGACAAATAATACTAATCAAGAAATTGAAAGTTTAGCTTTAAATATAAAAAAAGATATAATAAATGAAAAATATAAATATTCAGATATAGCAATTATTGTAACAAATAGAGGGGAATATTTTGAAAAGATAAAAAAAGTATTTCAAATAAATGAAATACCATATTTTATAGATGAATCGATAAACCTACTTAGAAATCCGATGATAAAATATATTAAATCTATGATAAATATGTTAAATACAAATTTAAGTACGGCTTCCATTTCTCAATTTCTTAAAGCTTCATTTTTACAAGATTTAGATAATGAAATAAATATTTTTATATCATTTATTTCACGTAGAAAAATATTTGGGAAAATGATTTTTGAGGATAAATATTTTAATGTTAGTGAAAATTCGAAATTTTATGTTGAAGAGGATCTTGAAAATCTTAATAAAATTTTAATGATTAGAAAAGTGTTATTAAATATAATTGGAGAAATATATGAAAATAGCATTATTTATAGAATAAGAAAAAAGAATGATTTTAAATATTTTACAAATGAAATTTATAAGATATTTTTTAATGAAACTCTAATTAATTCATATAATAAATATGAACAAAATCTAAATGAAGATGAAAAAGACGAAAACAAATTGATATGGGATAATTTTGTTTTGTTACTAGACGATATTTATAAATTAATATCAGAAAAAGAAATTGAATTTGAAAAATTTTCAGATATTTTAACATCTGCAATTGATAATTTTAAGATAGGAATCATTCCTCCTAGCCAAGATCAAATAATAATTGGAGATATAAAAAGATCAAGATTTAATTCTGTTAAAAAAATATATATAGTTGGAATGTCAAATTTATATTATCCAATACTTAATAATGATATAGATATTTTTTTAGATGATGAAAAACAAATTTTAATAAATAGTGGAATAGATTTAAATAATACATCTGAAAATATTAATTCAAATGATTTATTATCTTTTTATGAACTTTTGTATACTTCATCAGAAAAACTACATTTTAGTTATAGTTTAGTTAATTCATCAAATGAATCTATGAATAAAGCATCAATTTTAGATTGGGTTATAGCTATGATGTGTTCTGAAAATTACAATAAGGATGAACTAAAATATAATGATGTTATATATTCTAAAACACTTATAAATAAATATCTTCCATTAAAATTGTTAGATATAAAAAATAAAGTTTATATTTCAAATGATGAAACCATATTTATAAAAAAATTATTAGAGAAAATTTCTAAATATGAGGGATATCAAAATGTGAAAAATGCTATACAATTATTAAGAAAAGATAAAACTAGAAAAAATATTAGTAGAGAAGTTGCTGGAAAAATATATAACTTAAATAAATTTAGTATAAGTCAATTAGAATCATTTAATGCCAATCCTTATGAACACTTTATAAAATACGGGATTAAACCAAGAGAATTTAATACATATGATATATCTAAATTAGACACAGGGAATTTCATGCATGAATATATGAAATATTCAATCGAAAATTTATATCATAAAAAAGGCATTGAAAATGATGTGATATTTAATAAAGCATTAGACATCACCTTTGATGGTTATAAAAAAGAAGACTATAAAAATAAATATTTTATAAATCAACTTATGAGGCATTCTAAATCATATTTAGATATAATAAGTGAACAAATAGATTTTTCTTCTATATCTAAGATTTTTTTAGAAGAAAGATATGGAAATAATGCTGTATTTCCAGCTATAAAAATTAAATTAGATGATGGTAAAATTGTAAATATAGAAGGTAAAATAGATAGGGTTGATGAGTATGATTACAATGGTTTCAAGTATTTTAGAGTTATTGATTATAAGACGGGCAATAAAACCTTTGATATAGCTAAAATTTATCATGGAATTGACTTGCAATTAATGCTTTATCTTGAAGCGACGGTAAATAGTGATAAAAATGGAAAAGCTATAGGTGCGTTTTATCAAAAATTAAATAATGAAATTAGTTATGAAATAATGAAAAATAATGAAGATGAAAGTAAAATGTTTAAGGATTTTAAGCTTGAGGGTATAATAAATAACAATCAAAATTTGTTTAAGATATTGGATTGTGAAACTGATGTAACAAGAGTAAACAATTCTAAGATATTTAAGTTTGATGGTAGGGCATATGCTTTGGAAAAGAAGGATAATGCTGTGAATGATGAATTCTTTAAAAATATGTTTGATCATAATAAGAGAAATATTAAACAAACGGTTGAAAAAATAAAAAATGGTGATATTTCATTAAGACCTTATAAAATGAATAATTTTAGTCCATATGATTATTCAAAACTAAAAACTATTTCTAAAGATGAAGATTTGAGATATGAATATTTAGATAACATTGATTGGAAATTTGTAAAAGAAAAATTAGGAGATTAGCATGAGTAAGATAAAATATACTCCGGAACAAAGAGAAGGTGTATTTTTGAGAAATAAAAATATTATAATATCAGCTCAAGCAGGTGCTGGTAAGACTCAAGTTTTAGGACAAAGAATTATTCATTTGCTTGAAGAAAAAAGAATAGATATAGACAAGTTCTTAATTGTAACATTTACAAATAAAGCTGCTGCCGAGATGAAAGACAGGATAAAAAAGGCTATATCAGATCGAATAAAGGATGTTGATTCAGAAGCTAAAATATTCTTAAAAAAACAATATAATAAAACGACTAATGCTCAAATATCAACTATGCATGCATTTTGTATAGAAGTTCTTAGAAGTTATTTTTATAAATTAGGGATAAATCCTGCATTCAAGATTCTTACCGGTTCAAGTTTAGAAGTTATTAAATGGCAGGCGATGAATGAAGTTTTTGATGATTTATATAAAACTGAAGATTCACAATTTTATTATTTACTTGATAATTTTACTAGAAAATATAGTGATGAATACGTAAAGGAAGTTTTGTTCAAATTATATACTTTTATAAATTCTCAAATTAATCCATTTGAATGGTTTGATTATCAGATAAAAAAATATCATTTTAAGGATTTTTACGAAAACATTAATGAATATAATAATAGAAAAAAAGAGATGTTTTTGTATTATAAAACAAAGATTGATGAATTATATGTAAGATATGAAAAAATTTATGCTGATATAATTTTATATTCTAAGATAAATAATTTAACTATATATAAAGAAAATATTAACTCTGATAATCTTGAAATATTAATTATAAAAAATACTTCTGATTATCAAGAATTACAAGACTCTATAAATAAATTTTCACTTGAAAAAATGGAAAGCATTACGGATAAAAAATGTGAAAAATTGGGAATATCCATTGATGATAGAGATTATCTAAAAAATAATATCAATGAGTATAGGAATTCATTTAAGAAATTAATTTCTGAAATTGTATTAAATGTAGATGAAGATATATATTATGAAGATATATCAAAGAGAAATTTAGAAGCTATGTATATGATATTGGAAAAATTTGATGACAGATTTAAGCTATTAAAATCGAAAAAAAGTTCATTAGATTTTTCGGATATTGAACATCTAACTATTAAATTATTAGATGATGAGGAAGTTGTAGATGAGCTACGTAAAAAATTTGAATATATATTTTTTGATGAATATCAAGATTCAAATCAAGTTCAAAATTATATAGTAAACAAAATATCAAGAGAAACAAATTTATTTTTTGTAGGAGATATTAAACAAAGTATATATAAATTTA
The DNA here is from genome assembly GCF_004524775.2 of Helcococcus ovis. Classification (NCBI taxonomy): domain Bacteria; kingdom Bacillati; phylum Bacillota; class Tissierellia; order Tissierellales; family Peptoniphilaceae; genus Helcococcus; species Helcococcus ovis. The sequence goes on from NZ_CP119081.1 coordinate 622,457, forward strand.
GACTTGCAGATCCTTTGATATTTAAGGAAAGATATGAATTATATAAGAAAAATACTGAACTAAACAGTGCCATAGATTTAAAACATAATTTTAGGTCGGAGAGAAAACTTATTTATTTTAATAATTTTATATTTAATAACTTAATGACAGAAGAAATGGGTGATGTAAATTATGATGATGAATCACATAGATTAACACCCGGATTTGATGAATATAATGATGAAAAATCAAATATAGAATTTACATTTATAAAAAAAAATAAAGAAGAATTAAAAGAAATAAATGTAAAAAAAGAATATTATAATAAAAATCCTGAAGCCATTTATGTTGCAGGAAAAATCAAAGAATTACATGAAAGAGGTATTGAATACAATGAAATAGCTATTTTAGCTAGAAATTCTACTATTATTCCGGAAATATGCGAAAATTTAGAGCTATTAAAAATTCCTTTTTATTCTGATTCTACAAAATTTTCATATAATGACGTAGAAATGCAAATTTTTATAGAAATATTAAAAGCTATAGACAATGATACTGATGATATAACATTATTATCAGCCCTAAAGTCAACTATGGGTAATTTTACTGATGAAGATTTGGCTATAATAAGAGGAAATAATAAAGATAATTCATTTAATTATTGTTTTAGAAATTGCTTAAAAGATGAATCTTTTATAAAGGATTATAGTGATATTGCTGAAAAAATTAAAAAATATTTTTCTAAGATAAATAAATATAGAAAATTAGAAAAAAATATGACTATTTCACAATTAGCATGGTATGTTTTATTAGATAGTGGACACATGTCATATGTCTTATCAAAACCTTATGGAGATAAAATTCTGGATAATATAGAAATTTTTATAAGGGAAATTTCTGAATTTGAGAAAGATTCATTTCAAACATTAAATTCATTTATAAATTATATAGATAAAATGATTGAAAGAAAATTAGTTGACAGAGATCCGGGAGCTGAATTATCCGAGGAAGATAATGTTGTAAGGATAATGACTATTCATAAATCTAAGGGATTGGAATTTAATAATGTGTTTTTGGTATCATTAAATACTAAATTTAACGAAGAAGATTTAAAAAGTAATATTGTTTTAAATGACAAATTTGGTATTTCGCTAAAAAATAATATTAAAGATGAAAATGATATTTATACCAGTTTACATTATAGAAAAAATTGTGATTTAAAAAGGAAAGAATTATTATCGGAAGAAGTGAGATTATTATATGTTGCATTGACAAGAGCTACAAAAAGCCTATATTTTGTATCTAGTTCATCTAAAGATATTATTATTGATAATGATTATAAAAGTTTAAGAACATATAGTTCTTGGATGTATTCAATATTATCTAAAGATAAAATTTCCGGTGATTATTTTGATGAAAATAAAGAAACGGATTATTTTAAGGGGAAAAATGTATCAATAAAGTTTAATAATGAAAATTTTGTTGAATTGATAAAAAAATATAATTATCTAAAAGCTGTCGATGATTCGGGTGAAGTGAATATAGGTGAAAATAAAAAGATTGAAAATGAAATTGATAAATTATTAAAGAAATTAGACATTACTTATGATAATTCAAAAATTAATATTCCTTATAAAAAGACGGTAACAGAAATATCTGCAAAAGATAAAAATACTTCATCAGATTTTAAGGATTATGAAATAATATGTGAACAAAAACAAGAAGTTGAAATTAAAGGAATAATGTCAAATAGACCTAGATTTTTACTAGATGATAGTCAAGAAAAAATTTCTAGTCTTGAAAAGGGGAGTCTATATCACTATATATTTGAGATGTTACCTATAATGGAAAATATTGATATAGATGAATTTTTGTTGAATTTAGTAAATAATAACTATATTTCAAAATCAGAATATAACTTTGTTGATAAATCAATAATAACTGATTATGTAAACTCTTTTTTATTTAAGAGATTGTTAAATTCTAAAAATGTATATAAAGAAAAATCTTTTACTATGAAATATAAAGAAGATATTCAAAATAATTCAAATATATATTTAGTAGATGGACAAATTGACATGTATTTTGAAGAAGATGGTGAATTGGTAATTGTTGATTTTAAAACTAATAAAAAAATAGATGAAGAAATATATAAAACACAATTAGAATTGTATAAACAAGGATTGGAAAGAGCTACAGGTAAAAAAGTAAAAGAAAAAATTATATATTGGATATTTCATAATGAATTTTCATCTATATAATTTTTACATATTTCTTTTTTAATATATAATATAGAATATTAACAAATTGAGGTGAAGATGAATAAAATTTTAGGATATTTATTAAATGGGATTGGAAAAATAAATAATTTTCTTATGAAATATACAATAAAAATATTTGAATTGGTTACTAACTTCAGTAAACAGATAAAACTTTTTGTGATTCCAATTTTTATATTAGGTTTAGTTGGACTTTTTATGTTTCCGTTTTTATTATTTTTATTATTATCAAGACATGTACAATATTTGTTGATAATATTACTATTACCTATATTAATTGCTTTTATAGGAGAAAGAAGTCTAATTTATTTGAGAATGTGGGAATATGCTACAAATAATTATTTATTTGAAAAAGCGGAATCAATTACAAAAAAACAAAAAAATACAAAAAAATTCTCTGATTATATAGAAGATTATAAAGAAATGAAGAGAAGAGAATTTGAAGAAGAGATGAGAAGAAGGGAAGAAGCTAGACGAAGAAGACAAGAAGAGGAAAATGCCAAATGGCAAAAAATCTTTGAAGAAGCTTTCGGTCAATTTGGTGAATTTAATGGAGGGGCTTATCAAGGTGGATACGGTAATAATCAAACATATAGTCCTTTTTCACAATTTAAAATTCAATATGAAAATGCTTGTGATGTGTTAGGAGTTTCATATAATTCTGATTATTCTGAAATAAAATCAGTATATAGAAAATTAGCTAAAAAATATCATCCGGATTTAAGTAAAGAAAAGAATGCTGAGGAAATGTTCAAAAAGATAAATAATGCATTTGATTTTCTTTCGGAAGAAAATGTAAAGAGATATAAACAAATATAAGAGGTTAGAATGAAAATAAAAAGTGAAATTAATGTTAAAGAAAATGAAAAAGAGATTTACTTAGCAGGAGGATGTTTTTGGGGGACTCAGGCGTATTTTGATATGATAGATGGAGTTATTGCGACAGAAGTCGGATACGCAAATGGAATAACAGAAAATCCAACATACAAACAAGTATGTACAGGAGCTACAGGATTTGCAGAAACAACAAAAATTATATATAATCCTTTAAAAATCAATTTATATCAATTGTTGGAACAATTTTTTAGAACTATAAATCCTACCTCTCTAAATAAACAGGGAGGAGATATAGGAACCCAATATAGAACAGGTGTATATAGCCTAAATAATGAAGATAGACAGACTGTTAGAGAATTTTTTGAACTGGTTAAAAATAATTATGACAAAGAAATTGTTGTTGAAAATAAAATTATAGAAAATTACTATATAGCAGAAGAGTATCATCAAAAATATTTAGAAAAAAATCCGGGTGGATACTGTCACGTTGACTTATCACTATCTAGTGATGATTTAAAATACACAAAATATGTTAAACCATCTGACGAAGAATTAAAAATTAAATTAACAGAAAAACAATATCAAATAACACAAAATGCAGACACGGAAATGCCATATTCAAGTGAATATGAAGATAATTACGAAAAAGGTCTTTATGTCGATATAGTTACAGGTCAACCATTGTTCGCATCTACAGATAAATTTGATTCCGGTTGTGGATGGCCATCATTTAGTAGACCTATTGAAGATGCTGTAAATTACTATGAAGATAATAAATTAAATAGAAAAAGGATAGAAGTAAAAAGTAAATCAGGAGATACACATTTAGGTCATGTATTTAATGATGGACCAAAAGAGCTTGGGGGATTAAGATATTGTATAAATGGGGACAGCTTAAAATTTATACCATACGATGAAATGGATGAAAAAGGATACTCAGAATATAAAAAATATGTGGAGTAAAAAGTGTTAGGTGAAGAGAAACATACTAAAATAAGAAAATTAAAAGTGAAAAGAAAAAATGATAAAAGGAAAAAATTGATTTTATTTTCTTTTGTATTATTTTTTTTACTGTTTATAATTTTTATAATGCTCAATAGAAAAAATAATACAACTAGGTTTACTTATTCAGATAAGCTATTTAATGAAAAGTTCAAAAACTACAATAAAAATATGTATTATAAAAAATACGATAACAAAGATGGAAAATATAAAGAAAACAAAAATTACAGATTTTTGATAAATAATAAAGTTAAAAATAATTATGAATCATATTTATATGAAAAAGTAAAAACGTATTTAGAAGATAATAATATATTAGAGGAAAATATATCTTTATATATAAAAAAGGGGAATTATGATTTATTAAGAATAAATCATGAAGTAAAAAAGGACAAGATAGAAATATTACCTTTAATGAAGCTTATAGTAATAAGAAATGCAATAGATGAAAAAATCATTAAAATGGAAGATAATATGCTGCTTGATAAATCAGATTTAGTAGGAGGAAGCAAAATATACAATGTATCAAATATTGGAGCTAGTATTAAACTGGATAGGATAATAAATGAAGCTTACATAAATGGGGACAATGCAGCTAAAAATATATTGGATAGGTACTTAGCATATAGAGGTATAAGAATTAATGAATATTTCTCAGATGAATTTAAAGACCATGATTATATTAATTTTTCGGTGAAAGATATAATAAAAGTAATTGAATTATATAATAATAAATCAAATACATTAAATTCGGTTTTTGATCATTATCTAAGAGAAAAAAATGATTTATTTCTTAAATCTATATATAGTAATGTAGGAAATCAAAATATACTAAATAAAAAGGGGAATATTTATGATTATGGTGTTGTGAATACAAATTCTAAATATTATTATGCTATCTTTTTAAACAATATAGAAGAAAAACATATAAACAATATAGGGGATTTAATTAATAGAACAATTGAAGAGGTTGAAAATATACGAAGTATACAGACAAGATGAGATTATATTTAATAATCTCATTTTTTTTATAAAAAAGCTTGACAACATAAAATAAAATTGTTAATATATAAAAGTTGACTGAAACGGAAACTAAGAAAGCGAAAGAAAAATAAAAAAAGCTTGACAAGAGAAATTTCAGATGATAATATATAAAAGTTCACTTAACTTAAGGAAATCTTGAAAAGAAAAAAAACAAAAAAAAGCTTGACAAGATAAAGTAAAAGTGATAATATATAAAAGTCGTCACAAGAGAGATCTTGAGACAATAAAGAACCTAAACAATTAAATAACGTCAATAACTTTTGAGTATGATAATTTCAAAAAATAAGCTAGATCAAACTTTATTTTGAGAGTTTGATCCTGGCTCAGGACGAACGCTGGCGGCGTGCTTAACACATGCAAGTTGAACGAGAATTTTTTAATTAATTTCTTCGGAAAGAGATTAAAGAAGGAAAGTAGCGAACGGGTGAGTAACACGTGAGAAACCTGCCTTTCACAAAGGGATAGCCTCGGGAAACCGGGATTAATACCTTATGACACTTAGATATCGCATGATAATTAAGTTAAAGAATTTCGGTGAAAGATGGTCTCGCGTCTGATTAGCTAGTTGGTAAGGTAACGGCTTACCAAGGCGACGATCAGTAGCCGGATTGAGAGGTTGAACGGCCACACTGGAACTGAGACACGGTCCAGACTCCTACGGGAGGCAGCAGTGGGGAATTTTGCACAATGGGGGGAACCCTGATGCAGCGACGCCGCGTGAACGATGAAGGTCTTCGGATTGTAAAGTTCTGTCCTTAGTGAAGATAATGACTGTAACTAAGAAGCAAGCCCTGGCTAAATACGTGCCAGCAGCCGCGGTAATACGTATGGGGCAAGCGTTGTCCGGAATTATTGGGCGTAAAGGGTACGTAGGCGGTAATTTAAGTCTGAATTTAAAGGCTGTGGCTCAACCATAGTAAGGTTCAGATACTGGATTACTTGAGTAGATGAGGGGAAAGTGGAATTCCATGTGTAGCGGTGAAATGCGTAGATATATGGAGGAACACCTGTGGCGAAGGCGACTTTCTGGAATCTAACTGACGCTGAGGTACGAAGGCGTGGGGAGCAAACAGGATTAGATACCCTGGTAGTCCACGCAGTAAACGATGAGTGCTAGTTGTCGGGAGTCAAATCTCGGTGACGCAGCTAACGCATTAAGCACTCCGCCTGGGGAGTACGTACGCAAGTATGAAACTCAAAGGAATTGACGGGGACCCGCACAAGCAGCGGAGCATGTGGTTTAATTCGAAGCAACGCGAAGAACCTTACCAAGGCTTGACATATACAGGGATATACTAGAGATAGTATAGTTTCTTCGGAAACTTGTATACAGGTGGTGCATGGTTGTCGTCAGCTCGTGTCGTGAGATGTTGGGTTAAGTCCCGTAACGAGCGCAACCCTTATCTTTAGTTACCAGCATTTCGGATGGGGACTCTAGAGAGACTGCCGGTGATAAACCGGAGGAAGGTGGGGATGACGTCAAATCATCATGCCCTATATGTCTTGGGCTACACACGTGCTACAATGGTCTGAACAAAGCGCAGCTACCTCGTGAGAGCAAGCGAATCGCATAAAACAGATCTCAGTTCGGATTGTAGGCTGCAACTCGCCTACATGAAGTCGGAGTTGCTAGTAATCGTGGATCAGAACGCCACGGTGAATGCGTTCCCGGGTCTTGTACACACCGCCCGTCACACCATGGGAGTTGGCAATACCCGAAGCCGTCGAGCTAACCGTTAGGAGGCAGACGTCGAAGGTAGGGTCAATAACTGGGGTGAAGTCGTAACAAGGTAGCCGTATCGGAAGGTGCGGCTGGATCACCTCCTTTCTAAGGAAAAGTTGGTAGAGAAAAAAAGTATTTATCAACTATTAAAAAGAAATTACGATTCAATAGGCATTGACGTTTAGTTTAGTGTTTTATTTTGAACCTAAAACAATTAAATATTATGAAATATTTCTGGTCAAACAGAAAAGAGCGCAAGGTGAATGCCTTGGCATATGGAGCCGAAGAAGGACGTTAGTAAACGAAAGCCACGGTTAGCTGCAACAAGCTATGACCCGTGGGTATCCGAATGGGGAAACCCACATGATGAAGAGTCATGTACCATATACTGAATACATAGGTATATAGGAGGAAAACCCGGAGAACTGAAACATCTAAGTACCCGGAGGAAGAGAAAGAAAACTCGATTTTCTTAGTAGCGGCGAGCGAAAAGGAAAGAGCCCAAATTTGCATAGGCTTTAGGATATCTAGTAGAATTATCTGGAAAGATAAACCATAGAAGGTAAAGGTCCTGTATACGAAAGATAGAATAAAGTAGCATAAAAGAGTACCATCGAACACGTGGAATTCGGTGGGAATATAGGGGGACCACCCCCTAAGGCTAAATACTACCATATGACCGATAGTGAAGAGTACCGTGAGGGAAAGGTGAAAAGAACCCCGAGAGGGGAGTGAAATAGAATCTGAAACCTTGTGCTTACAATCAGTGGAAGCAGGCAGGATCTGTGACCACGTACTTTTTGTAGAACGGGCCAGCGAGTTATGGTATAAGGCGAGGTTAAGTAATTAAGTTACGAAGCCGTAGGGAAACCGAGTGTGAATAGCGCGAGAGTCTTATGCTATAGACCCGAAACTGGGTGATCTATCCATGGTCAGGGTGAAGTTGAAGTAAAATTCAATGGAGGCCCGAACCGGGTATCGTTTAAAAGATATCGGATGAACTGTGGATAGGGGTGAAAAGCCAATCGAACTCAGAGATAGCTGGTTCTCCTCGAAATAGCTTTAGGGCTAGCGTTGATTTGAGATTACTGGAGGTAGAGCACTGAATGGTCGCGGGGCGTTTGACGTTACCAAGATCTATCAAACTCCGAATACCAGATAATTATAATCAGCAGTCAGAACGTGAGGGATAAGCTTCACGCTCAAAAGGGAAACAGCCCAGACCGTCAGCTAAGGTCCCCAAATCATGTTAAGTGGGAAAGGATGTGATTCTACTCAGACAACTAGGATGTTGGCTTAGAAGCAGCCATACATTTAAAGAGTGCGTAATAGCTCACTAGTCAAGTGGAGTTGCGCCGAAGATAAACGGGGCTAAACATGATACCGAAGCTACGGAATTTAGAGACAAGAAGTAAAAGATTTAAGGAAAGTAAGTTTAATCAGAAATATAAAAAGAAAAGACGAAATTAAAATTTCATACGTCAGACATCAGAAAGATTATTCCCGTATGTAAATACGAAAATCAAAGATGAAAAAAGTATAAGAAACAATTTCAAAAGAAGGATTAAATAAACAGAACTTAGAAAATTTACTTCTCGTCTCTAGATTGGTAGAGGAGCATTGTGTACACGTTGAAGCTGAATCGAAAGATAGGTGGAGAGTACACAAGAGAGAATGCTGGCATGAGTAGCGAGAAGGTGAGTGAGAATCTCACCCGTCAAAAACCTAAGGTTTCCTGAGCAAGGCTCGTCCTCTCAGGGTTAGTCGGGACCTAAGCTAAGGCTGAAAAGCGTAGGCGATGGACAACAGGTTGAAATTCCTGTACTGCTAATGATCGTTATAAGAGATGTGTTGACGCAGAAGGTTAACTTAAGCACACGAATGGAAAGGTGTGTCTAAGCACAAAGTTAGGCTCCGGAGGCAAATCCCCGGAGTAACGATGAAGTGTGATGGGGATCGAAATATAAGTAGAGAAGTAAGTGACACCAAGCTGCCGAGAAAAGACACTATCGAGATCAAAAGCACCCGTACCGCAAACCGACACAGGTAGGTAGGAAGAGAATTCTAAGACGCGCGGAAGAACCATTGTTAAGGAACTCGGCAAAATGACCCCGTAACTTCGGGAGAAGGGGTGCCCTCATAAGAGGGCCGCAGTGAATTGGCCCAAGCGACTGTTTACCAAAAACACAAGTATCTGCTAAATCGTAAGACGAAGTATAGGTGCTGACACCTGCCCGGTGCTGGAAGGTCAAGGGGAAGGCTTAGCGCAAGCGAAGGCTAGAACTTAAGCCCCAGTAAACGGCGGCCGTAACTATAACGGTCCTAAGGTAGCGAAATTCCTTGTCGGGTAAGTTCCGACCCGCACGAAAGGTGTAACGATTTGGGCACTGTCTCAACAATGGATCCGGTGAAATTGTATTAGTTGTGAAGATGCAACTTACCCACGCTAGGACGGAAAGACCCCGTGGAGCTTTACTGTAGATTGATATTGGATTTTGAGGTTTAATGTAGAGGATATGTGGGAGACAGAGAATCAGTGGCGCCAGTTGCTGAGGAGTCGCCGTTGGAATACCACACTTTAAGCTTTAAGGTTCTAACCATGCACCCTGAATCGGGTGTTGGGACACTGTCAGTTGGGCAGTTTGACTGGGGCGGTCGCCTCCTAAAAAGTAACGGAGGCGTTCAAAGGTTCGCTCAGAATGGACGGAAACCATTTATAGAGTGCAAAGGCAAAAGCGAGCTTGACTGTGACACCTACAAGTGGAGCAGATACGAAAGTAGGACTTAGTGATCCGGTGGTACCGAGTGGAAGGGCCATCGCTCAACGGATAAAAGCTACCCCGGGGATAACAGGCTTATCTCCCCCAAGAGTTCACATCGACGGGGAGGTTTGGCACCTCGATGTCGGCTCGTCTCATCCTGGGGCTGGAGTAGGTCCCAAGGGTTGGGCTGTTCGCCCATTAAAGAGGCACGCGAGCTGGGTTCAGAACGTCGCGAGACAGTTCGGTCCCTATCCAGCGTGGGCGTAAGAAATTTGAGAGGAGCTGTCCTTAGTACGAGAGGACCGGGATGGACAGACCGCTGGTGTATCAGTTGTCATGCCAATGGCACGGCTGAGTAGCTAAGTCTGGAAGGGATAAGTGCTGAAGGCATCTAAGTACGAAGCCCCCCTCAAGATAAGATTTCTAAAAGAGTCCTTGTAGAAAATGAGGTTGATAGGTCGAAGGTGGAAGTGCAGTAATGTATGTAGCTAATCGATACTAATAACTCGAAAGTTTGACCAGAAATATTTCATAATATAGATTGCAAAAGGTTTGAAAAAATGATATAATAGATTAGAAAAAAATGTGGTGACAATAGCGAAGGGGATACACCTGTACCCATCTCGAACACAGAAGTTAAGCCCTTCAACGCTGATGGTACTTGGCTGGTAACGGCCTGGGAGAGTAGGAAGTTGCCAAATTGAGAAGAGAACACGTAAGTGTTCTTTTTTTGTTGAGTTAAATTAAATAGATATAGACTAAATTATGTAATTTTTTTATAATTTCTAATAATAATACTGGATTTTATAACGTAAATTTGGTAAAATTATACTGTATCAATTTTGATAAAAATTTATTTAATGGGGGACAAATAAATGAGTAAAATAATAGTAGTTGGAGCTAATCATGCTGGGACAGCAGCTATTAGAACTATTTTAAATAATTATCCTGATCATGAATTGACAGTTTACGATAGTAATAACAATATTTCATTTTTAGGATGTGGAATGGCACTTTGGATTGGAAATCAAATTTCTAAACCGGATGGACTTTTTTATGCAAGTAAGGAAGAATTTGAAGCAAAAGGTGCTAAAGTATTTATGGAATCTGAAGTTTATGATATAGACTTTGATGCAAAAAAAGTTTTCGTAAGATTTAAGGATGGTAAAGAAATAACCGATAATTATGATAAATTAATATTAGGTACTGGATCATTGCCAATTACTCCAAATATACCGGGAAAAGATTTAGAAAATGTTCAACAAGTAAAAATATATCAAAATGCTGTTGAAGTTGTTGAAAAATTACATAATCCGGATATTAAAGATATTACTGTAGTAGGTGCAGGATATATAGGAGTTGAACTTGTTGAAGCTTTTGAAAGACATGGTAAAAATGTTACTTTGATTGATATTACTGAGACTGTTTTACCTGCATATTATGATCAACCATTCACAGATTTGATGAGAAAAAATTTGAAAGATCATAATATTAACTTAGAACTTGGTCAAATGGTTAAAGAAATAAAGGGAATTAATGGAAAGGTTAGCTCTGTTGTTACAGATAAAAAAGAAATTAAATCTGATATGGTAATTATGTGTATTGGATTTAGACCAAATACATCACTTGGAGAAGGTAGGTTAGAATTATTTAAAAATGGAGCATATTTGGTAAATAAAAAACAGGAAACAAACATAAAAGATGTATATGCAATTGGTGACTGTGCAACTATTTATGATAACTCAATTGATAATATTAACTATATTGCATTGGCATCAAATGCTGCAAGAAGTGGTATTGTTGCTGGACATAATGCATCTGGTGGTAATGTGGAATCGAATGGTGTTCAAGGTTCAAATGGTATTAGCATTTATGGATTAAATATGGTATCTACAGGTATTACTGTTGGAAAAGCTGAAAAATTAGGTATTGATGTATTATATACTGACTATGATGATACTCAAAAACCAGGATTTATTGAAACAAAAAATCCAAATGTAAAGGTAAGAATTGTATATGATAAAAATACAAGGGTAGTACTTGGGGCACAGATGGCTTCAGAATATGATATGTCGATGGGGATTCATATGTTTTCATTGGCTATTCAAGAGGGAGTTACAATTGATAGATTAAAATTATTAGATTTATTCTTCTTGCCTCATTTTAACCAACCATATAACTATATTGCATTAGCAGCAATAAATGCAAAATAACATATTAAGTTATATTTAGGGATGTTATAAATTTAGTAAAAAATTGTCATTGTTAATGGCAATTTTTTATATTTTAAATGAAATAAAATTTCCTATGTTATATAATTAAATGTATATAAGTGGAAATTTTATCATTTAAAATATATTTGATTTATGATAAAATTTTAGGGTTAGGAGTTAAGATGAAATTAACAAAAGGAGACAAAATTCTAATTCTAATTCTTGTAATTTTCAGTCTTTTATTTGCTTTTTATATAACAAATGTAAATAAAAAAGTTACTGGAAAATATGTTAGTATACAAGTTAATGGTGAAGAGATAAATGCTATTAGGTTTTCAAAGGATATTATTGGAAAAAAGTATACTATCAAAACAAAATACGGAAAAAATGTTATTGAATTTGGAGATGATGAATTGAAAATTATTGAATCATCTTGCCTTGACAAATTATGTATAAAGCAAGGAAAAATAAGTCAAGTTGGTCAATTGTTAGTTTGTTTGCCAAATAGATTGGTTATTGAAATAAGAACAGATAGCCAAGATAAAAATAATTTAGATAGCATGGTATTTTAGTATGAATAAAGACATTAGAGATATGGTGTTTACAGGGATTTTAATTGCGATGGCATTAGCTGTGTCACTTGTTGAGAGGATGATACCAATTCCATTTGTAATGCCGGGAGCTAAACTTGGATTATCAAATATTATAATATTGGTAACTTTAATGGTTTATGGATTTGAGAGAGGATTGATCGTTGCATCATTGAAATCAGTTTTATTGATGATAATAATCGGTTTTGGACCAAGTTTTATATATAGTTTTTCAGGAGCTATTTTTAGCACTGTTATGATGTGGATTGCCTATAGATATTTTAATCAAAAGATTATGATATTTAGTATTATAGGGGTGAGTATAATTGGAGCTGTTTCACATAATTTTGCACAGATTACTGCTGCTGCATATATTTTGAAGTCACTTATGATTTATACTTATTTTCCTTTTTTAACAATTATAGGCATTATAACTGGATATTTTGTAGGATTAGGTTCATATAATGTGGCTTCTCATTTGAAAAAAATAGAAAATTTTTAAGGAGCAAATATGAACAATTATACTATAAAAGAACTTTCATTAAATGATAGACCAATGGAAAAGTTAATGAATTGTGGTGTTGAAAGCTTAAGTGATATTGAGCTTTTGGCGATTCTGATTGGAAGTGGTACCAAAACAAAAAATGCAATTGCTTTGGCAGATGAAATATTGAAAATAAAAATAAAAGATAATAGTTTGTTGTATACAACTATCGAGCAATTAATGCAGATTGAAGGTATTGGGCTTACAAAATCATGTAGGATAATTTCAGGATTAGAACTCGGAAAAAGATTATCCAAGATAGATAGATTTGAAAAAATATCACTAGATTCACCACAATCTGTAGCTAATTATTTGTATATTCACTATAGTCAATCAATTAGGGAAGAATTTTGTATTTTGCTTTTAGATACAAAAAATAAAGTGATTTCAATAGAAACTATTTCAATTGGTACAATAAATCAGTCACTTGTTCATCCAAGAGAAGTATTTAGAATTGCAATAATGAAAAATTCTAATAGTATAATATTGACTCACAACCATCCAAGTGGTGATCCTACACCAAGTAGAGAAGATATATTAATCACAGAAAGATTGATTAAAGCAGGAGAATATCTAGGAATAAAAATCTTAGATCATTTAGTAATAGGAAAAAATAAATTTATAAGTTTGAGAGAAAAAAAATTAGTTAAAGGATTTTAATATGAGTTTATTAAATATATTTGGGGCAAATCTTGCTATTGATTTGGGAACAGCAAATACACTAGTTTATAAAGAAAAAGAAGGTATCATAATAAATGAAGCCTCAGCAGTTGCATTTGATACAAGAACTGCTGAGGTAGTTGCAATAGGTAATGCTGCATATGATATGTATGGAAAATCACCAGAAAATGTTATGATTTTGAGACCATTAGAAAATGGAAAGATTTCTAATTTTGAAGTTACAAAAATATTATTTAAGTATTGCATTGATAAAGCTATAGAGGGTTTTACATTATTTCAACCTAAGGTTGTTATAACTGCACCAAGTGGCATTTCTGATATAGAATTGAGAGCATTAGAGGATGCATGTACATATTCTGGAGCTAGAGATGTGTACATTGTTGAATCTACACTTGCAAGTGCTATAGGAAGCGATATTGATATTTCAAAAAAAGAGGGTAGATTAATAGTTGATTTTGGTGCCGGAAGTACGGAAATATCTATTATCAGTATGAATGGTATTGTTATATCTAAAAATATAAAATATGGTGGAGATTATGTTGATCAGGAAATAATTGACTATATTTATGATAAGCATTCATTGATTATTGGAAAAACTACTGCGAAAGAAGCTAAAGAGAGTATAGGTGCTATCGGAGATATCACAACTTTTAGTGAAAAAGAAATTAGTGGAAGAGATGTTATGACAGGGATGCCTTTAAGCATAATAATTAATTCATCTGATATTATAGAAGCAATCAATGATACATATAAATCTATTCTTGATGGTATTAGGTATGTTTTAGAAAAAAATCCACCAGAACTGTCTAAAGATATATTAAAAAATGGAATATTTATTACTGGTGGTGGAAGTAGACTAAAAAACCTTGATATATATCTTGAAAAAGAATTAGGGTTAAAATTAGTAAAGTCAAAAAATCCATTTTCAGATGCTATCAACGGGGCAGGAACAATAGTAACTAATTTAGAAGAATATAAGAAAATTGGGAAATAAATATGTTATATTATAATGAAAAAAAGCAAAATAAAAAGCATGTTATAAGAATACTAATTTTATTAATTATGATATTCTTATCTATTATAAATCCAAAAACGAATAATTATTTAACTGGTATTTTTGGTTTGATTACAAAACCATTTACAGTTTTGACGTCTGTTGTTACAAATGGAATAAATGATGTAATAGATTTCACGTTTGGAAGTAAACCTAATAGAGATATGGTAAATAAATTAAAGGCTGAAAATGAAGAATTAAAAAAACAAGTAAACGATTTGACATTTGTAGTTGATAATAAGGAATACTTAAAACAAAATTATGATTTTATGAGAAATGCTAATTTAATGAATGCTAAAGTTATTATGCAGGATAATGATATATTTTTTAGTAATTTTAAGATAAATAAGGGATCATTAAATGGAATAAAAGTAGGGGATATAATAGTAAATGCATATAATGATAGTAATTCTAAAGGGGCGTTGACAGGTGTTGTTACATCAGTTGGATTGAATTCATCAGATGTATCATCAATATTAAATTCTAAATATAATATAACATTTGTTGATTCTAAATCAGATATTACTGGTGTTATAGATGAAAGATATGATGGATATTTATATGGATATCTTTTAGAGAAAAAAGATATTAAAGTTGGCGAAAAAATTTATACATCTGGTACAGGTGGAAGATATCCAAGAGGTGTATATATCGGTGATGTAGTAGAAGTTAAAGAAAGTGTTGATAGATTAAAAAAAATTGTTAAAATTAAAAGTCCAATCAATTTTTCAAAAATGTATAATGTATATGTTTTACCAATTAAGGAGTAATAATGAAAGGGTTAAAAATTATAATTTTATTTATATTAAATTTATTAATAGATTTAACAATATTATCAAAATATAATTTATATGGTGTTGTTCCAAGTATTACTATACCTTTGATTATTGTTCTTTCAATTTATTCAAAAAAAGAAAAAATTGTATATTATGGCTTATTTCAAGGTCTTTTACAAGATATAGCATTTGGTAATACATTAGGACTTAAGGCTCTATTATTTTATTTAATTTCATATTATGTATATACACTTAATATAAATGAACATAAAAATTTAGCTAAAAATTATTTATATCTAGTAATTGCGATAGTATTAAAAAAATTATATGTAATCATTATGAATTTAGTTATTTATAGAAATTCAAATATAATATTTAAGGAACTATTTAATTTTTCAATATTTGTTGAAATATTATTAAGTTTAGTCATTTTTATACTTATAAATTTTATAATGTATAGAATAGAAAAAAATAAACTAAGAAGTATTGTATAGGAGGTAATATGAAGAAAAATAGATTAAGAATTGTTTTCATAGTTTTCTTAATAGCTTTCTTAGTTTTAATTTCAAGGCTTTTTGAATTAACTATTATAAATGGATCAAAATATAAAAAATTTTCAGATAACAATAGAATAAAGCAAATTAATCTAGACTCTACTAGAGGAATTATATATGATAGAAATGGTATAGCTCTTGCAGATAATAAAGCAATATATTCATTGATAGCATATAAAGATAGATTTAGTGCATTATCTGATAAACAAAAAAAATCCATATTATTAGAGGTAACTAAATATCTTGAAAATGAAGGAATTAGTTTTGCAAATAATGATAAATTTGGTATTTATGAATTTATATATAAAAAAAGGGAAGATTATTTTAAAGAAAAAGTTTTACCTGATGAAAAAGTTATTAAAGCAATTCAAGATAAAAAAATATTAGAGAAAATATTTTTATCAAGTTATAAATATGATTCAGATAAAATTATTTTTTATCCTATAAAGAGAATGATAGACTATATTAAATTAAGAGGGACACAAATGCCTCTTAATCTAAAATTTGATAATGATAAAATTGTAGTCGAATTTGATAAAAATGATCAATATGAAAGATTAATAAAAACTAAAGAAGTAACAAATGATACCAAACCATTAGACTATTTTATCGCAAAAGTTATAAACGATGACAGTTTTTTAGATTATTTAATATCACATCCATTATCTAGAAAAATTGTATATGATGTATTAAAAGAAAATAAAAAAGAATCTAATATAATTCTTTCAGATGTAGTATTTAATTTAGATAAAAATTTTATAGAAGAAAAAGCTAGATTAAGTAAGGTAACGCCAAAAATTACTTTTAATTCAGATGCTAAATCTGATTTTTTAAATTTAGTAAAAGACATTTCTATAAAAAAATTATTAGAAACAGCGTATAAGGATAAGGAACAATTTATCATACCTGCAAGTAAATTGATAATATTACTTGAAAAAAATGGAGTAAAGACAAATATAAAGTTTAATATTAATGAGGAAAATAAAACTGTAGAATTATATTATGGAGAGGATACTCAAAATGTAGACACAAGGTTAAAACCTGTAGATGCATTAATTAAGTATGCTAAAGATGCTAATTTATTGGATGATTTTATTGTATCGGAAGATATAATCTACTATGCCCAATCATCTATATTTGAATCCGGAATATATCCAAAAATATATTTGAAAGATTGGCAATATTCATATATAAAAGATAAAGAAGATTTAGTTGATGGTGAAAAAAAGGATATATCAGCTAAAGAATTTTTTGAAAAATATGCAAAAGACCATAGTTTAGATTTTAAGGATAATTATTTACAATTTTCAACATTATCTATTTTAGAAAAAATAAATTCTAGAGGATATTTAGCATATTCTCCTATAGAAATAGCAAAAAACCTTAATAAAAATTCTATTGTAAAAATTGAAGAAAGAATCCCTAAAGATTCCGGATTTGAGATAATTTTGGAATCTAACAGAAATTATCCATTTAGAAATTTGGCATCTCATATGCTGGGATATATAGGCAAAATTTCTAGTGAAAAAGAAATAGACAAATATGTTGAATATAAAAAGTATGACCTAAATGACGTAATCGGAAAATATGGATTAGAAGAAAGTTTTGAAGATACATTGAGGGGAGCAAAAGGAAAAAAACTAGTTTATACAGATGTTTACGGAAAGACAACTGATGTAATTGAAGAAACAAAATCAGTTCCCGGAAATAATTTATATACTTCAATAGATATTAATTTACAAAGACAAACTGAAAAAATTATTGATGATTTGTTGAATTCTATAAGTACAGGGAAAAATTATGATTCTTATTTTGGACCATATAGTATGGCTGTATCACCTAAAGCAAAAATAGCTTCAGCTGTGGTTATAGATACAAAAACTGGACAAATTTTATCTATGGTTTCAAAACCGGATTATGACCCTAATTTATTTGTAAATGGTATTTCAAATTATGCGTGGGATAAATTAAATAATTTAGACCCAAATGATATTTATGCTCCAAGACCAATATTAAATAATGTATTACAGTCAGCGTTTATTCCGGGATCAACATTTAAGACTGTAGTTTCACTTGCAGCATTAGAAAAAGGGTTAGACCCAAATGATCCTATTTATACATCTGGATATATAGAAATTGGAGATAACAGGTTTTATGAACTTTTATTTTCTCAAACAGGTAAAACATGGGGAAATTTAAATTTATATGATGCATTAAAGGTATCAAGTAACTTTTATTTTTATGTTTTAGGTTTAGGATATAATCCGGAAAAACAAAATGATGTAAATGTACAAGTTACACTTAATGATATAAATAATATAACTAAAAAGCTAGGCTTACAAAATCCAACAGGTATAGAAATAAATTATCCTTCAGAATCCGGAGGAACTTCTCCAAGTATTGAAGGTAAGAGAAATATTGTTAGAATACAACTAAGATATTACTTGGAAAATAATTTACAAAAATATTCTAAAAACAATGTTAAAATTAATGATGTTAAATTGAAACATGATATTAACACAATAGTTTCATGGGTAGATAAAGGTGCTGATAATTCTAGAGATGATATAATTAAAAATTTAGAAAGTATGGGTTATGAAGCTGAAAAAATAATAGAAGGTCAAAATGATAATTTGGCTGATAGAATAAAATATACTTATTTAAATTTAGCTGTTTGGACGACATCTGATTCGCTAAACATGGTTATAGGACAGGGGCAAAATTCTTATACACCTATACAAATGGCACAATTAGCTTCTATTATTGCAAATGATGGGAAGTTGGTTCACCCTACATTGATTAATAAGATTAAAAATTATAATAATAGTAAACTTATTTATTCTCAAACACCAAAATCAAAAGATACAGGTATAAATATTAACAGTTTTAAGGCTGTTAAGGAAGGAATGAGAAGAGCATCTACAGAAGTATCGTACAGACAAAATTTTCCGTTTGAAATCGGATCAAAAACTGGTACAGCACAATTAGGAAGTATTGACCCTAAAACAGGAAAAAGTTATGAAGATTTAGTTTCGGAAATATCATTCGGACCATTAAATACACCGGAGATAGCAGTGTATGTTTCTGTTGTAGAAGGTGGAAAATCATCAAATGTTAGAGGGGCAGTAAATGATATTTATTATGCATATTATAAATATGTAAAAAAAGATCCTGCTTTTACAAATACGAGACCGGGTGAATTAGAAGAAATAAAAAAATAGAAAGAATGAGATTGGAATGAAAAAATATTATATAAATATAAACCAATATAAATTCTTGATTGAAAAATTCCCAGAAATCTTAAAAAAGTTTTCTGGGAAAACTTTAATATTAAGTTTAATTCAAGAAGATAGAAGTTTGGAAAAAAAATTAAAAATAAGTGATGAAATTATATATGATAATTCAGACTATATAAATGGGACTGTAGGATTTACTAAAGCTATTATGGAAATAGATGAAAACTTAGAAATTTTACCTTCATCGTATAAAATGAAAGAAACGTCCGTTGATTTTAATAAAATATTAGACGAAATAGATGGAGAAGAATATGAAAATTTAATCGTTTTATTTGATGATAAAATGGTTATTGAAAATATGATGAAATCTTCTAATGAAGAAATTAAAAAATTATTTAGTGGATTAGATATAGAGGATTTTATACATGAAGAAATTAATCGAGAAGAAATAATAGAAAAAGAAATTATGGATGAAAATATTGAGAAAATAGAAGATAAACAAGAAATTAATAATACGGACAATAAAAAAATTTTAGTAAAGAAAGTTTCAATATTTGAAAAAATAAAAAGGTTATTTAGAAAAAATGGATAATTTTAAATTTTTTTATGAAAAAGATGAAGAATTAATATGTGGAGAAGTTAAAAATAAAAGACTAATAGAATATATAGATTTAAGAAATAATATTCTAGGAAACATATACCGTGCTAAGGTTATAGACTATATAAATTCTATGAACGCATATGTATTAAATATTGGTCAATCTAAAAACGCTCTTTTAAGAAAAAAATTTTTAATTGAAGATATAAAACTTGGAGATGATGTTATTGTAGAGATTATAAAAGTTCCCGATAATGATAAAATGATTGAAGCAAGTCAAAAAATCAGTATAACTGATGGATATTTAATTTTAATGCCATATATTAAAGATAGTTTAAAAAATGTAAAATTTAATTTTGATTTACCATATAAATTAAGGACAAGAGCAAAAGAAATATCAAATGAAGAAATAAGGAAAAGATATTATAACTT
The DNA here is from genome assembly GCF_004524775.2 of Helcococcus ovis. Classification (NCBI taxonomy): domain Bacteria; kingdom Bacillati; phylum Bacillota; class Tissierellia; order Tissierellales; family Peptoniphilaceae; genus Helcococcus; species Helcococcus ovis. Next base: position 642,761 of record NZ_CP119081.1, read on the forward strand.
AATTGAGGATTTTAATAAAATATTAAAAGAAAAAAATTTTTTACCTACTCCAAAATTAATTTATAAAGGTAAGTTTTTAAGAGATTATTTAATAGATTACGACATGGATGTCATATCCAATAATAAAAATCAATATGCAAATATAATTGATAATGAATTTAATCCTAAATATAATCAAATAATTTCATTAGATTTAGCAAAATCTTTAGAAAGAAAAATATTAAGTGATGATGTAGAGATAGTTATAGACAACTTAGAAGCACTGACAGTTATAGATATTAATTCTAAATATTCTGATCATAGTTTAGATAAAGAAGCATTATCATTAAATGTAAATATAAAGAGTATTGAAGAAATAGCAATTCAAATTAAATTAAGAAAAATAAAAAAAATGATAATAATTGATTTTTTAAGGATGAATTTAAAAAATAAAAAAGCATTAATAAATAATGTTAAAAATATTTTTGAACAATATAATATCAAACATAAAATAATGGGATTTTCAAACATGGATTTGTTTGAAATTATAGTGTTTTAGTTTGACAATAAGAAGTTAAGATGATATAATATTTCAGTATCTAAACCGCATACAGATAGGTTTAAGCATAGTCACCTATTTAGCGAGAAAATAATTAAGGAGGAAGATACTATGTACGCAGTAATAAAAACAGGTGGTAAACAATACCAAGTTAAAGAAGGCGATATCTTAAAAGTTGAAAAATTAGATTTAGAACAAGGTGCAAAATTTGACTTTGAAGAAGTTCTATTAGTTTCAAATGAAGGTGGAGTAAAAGTCGGTTCACCGGTTGTTGATGGAGCTAAAGTAAGTGCTGAAGTTTTAGAACATGGTAGAGGAAAGAAAATCGTTGTTTTCAAATATAAACCCAAAAAAGGTTCTTCAAGTAGACAAGGTCATAGACAACCATATACAAGAGTTAGAATTAATTCAATAGGATAATGATAAGAGTAGATATATATTTAAGAGAAGGTAAAATTAAAGGATTTAATGTTTCAGGACATGCAGAGTTTGATGATAGCGGAAAAGATATTGTTTGTGCAGGAGTTTCAATTTTAACGTTCAATACAATAGACGCTTTTACTGATATACTTAAAATTAAAAAATATATTCAATATTCTATAGAAGATAATCATATAGAACTTATATTAAATAAAGAATTAGATAAAGAAAAAATACACGATGCACAGTTGATATTAAAAAAATATGAACTAGGCATACAATCTATATTGAAAGAATATAGTGATTACATCGAATTATACTATACGGAGGTATAAAATGTTAAAATTAAATTTACAGTTTTTCGCAAGTAAAAAAGGGGTATCATCTACAAGAAACGGTAGAGATTCTAGAGCTAAAAGATTAGGAGCTAAGAGAAGTGATGGACAATTTGTACTTGCTGGAAATATCTTGGTAAGACAAAGAGGTACAAAAATTCATCCGGGAGCAAATGTAGGTATTGGTAAAGATGATACATTATTTGCAAAAGCTGATGGTATCGTTAAATTTGAAAGATTTGACAAGACAAGAAAAAAAGTTAGTGTTTATACAAGAGAACAATTAGCTTAATTAATTGAAAAGTATGTATCCAGAAATTTAAATTTTTCTGGATATTTTTTTATAAATGTAATATGATTAGAAAACCTGAAAAGAGGTAAAAATGTTTTTAGATGTAGCAAAGATTATTTTAAGATCTGGAGCTGGAGGAGACGGGGCAATTGCTTGGAGAAGAGAAATTTTTGAGCCGGCAGGAGGCCCGGCTGGTGGTGATGGTGGAGATGGAGGAAGCGTAATTTTAAAAGCTGATTCCAATGTACAGACTCTTCTTGACTTTAAGTATAGACGTCACTTTTTCGCACAAAACGGAGAACCGGGTAGAAATAAAAAACAATATGGTAAAAAAGGTGAAGATTTATATGTAAAAGTACCGGTAGGTACAATTGTAAGAGAAGCAAAATCTAATAAAGTAATATGTGACTTAATTGAAGATGGTGAAGAATTTATAATTGCAAAAGGTGGAAAAGGCGGAAAGGGAAATGCTAAATTTGCAAATTCCATAAGACAAGCACCAAAATTTGCACAACCGGGGGAAAATGCTCAAGAGATAGAAGTTATATTAGAAGTAAAGCTAATTGCTGATATAGGATTAATAGGCCTTCCAAATGTTGGTAAATCATCACTATTGTCAATTTTATCAGATGCTAAACCTAAGATTGCAAATTATCATTTTACAACATTAACTCCAAATCTTGGAGTTGTTAAGATAGATTTTCAAAATAACTTCGTTATAGCTGATATCCCAGGTTTAATTGATGGGGCAAGTGAAGGAATTGGTTTGGGACATCAATTTTTAAAACATGTTGAAAGAACACGTCTTTTAGTACATGTACTTGATATGGCGGGAAGTGAAGGTAGAGATCCGATTGATGATTTTAATATTATCATGAAAGAGTTGAGCAATTATAGTGATAAATTGAGAGAAAAAGATTTATTTGTTGTTGCTAATAAAATGGATTTGCCAAATGCAGTAGAAAATTTAGAAATTTTTAAATTAAATTTCCCTGAATTGAAAGTAATAGAAACGTCAGCAGCAACAACAAATGGTATTGAAGACTTAAAATACTATATGTTTGAGAGATTAAAAGATATTAAAAAAGATTATCATAGTTTAGATGAAGATGAAAGATTAGACTTAGAATCATTCTTTAAGGTTGATAGAACTATTGAAGTTAATAAGAAAAATGGAGAATACATCGTTAAAGGATATCCTATTTCTGAACTTATCAGAAAAACAAACTTTGATGATTATGAGTCGTTAAGACACTTTGAAGCTGTTTTAGAAAAAATGGGAGTAATGGCTCAATTAGAAGAGTTAGGAATAGAAGATGGAGATACTATCCACGTTGAAAGTATACAGATAGAATATTTCGGATAGGAGATATATGATTAATTCAAGACAAAGATCTTATTTAAAATCATTAGCAAACACAATGGAAGTAAAAATTATTATTGGTAAGAATGGTATCACCGATAATTTAATAAAACAAATACATGATACATTAAATGCTAATGAATTGGTAAAGATTAAAATATTAAAAAATAATTTATTTGATGATAAAGAAACAATACAAGAAATAATAGAAAAATTAAGTGCTGATTTTGTATCGCATATGGGTTCAAAATTTGTGATTTATAGACAATCAAAAGAAAAGATAATTACACTTCCAAAATAGGAGTAAATTATGAAAAAAATAGGAGTATTTGGCTCTTCATTTAATCCAATACACATTGGACATTTAATAATTTCAGAGCAAGCAAGGATTAGATTATGTTTAGATAAAATTTTATTTATACCTACAGCTAATCCATATCATAAAAAAGTGGATTTATTAGATTATAATATTAGATATGAAATGACGGAAAGAACTGTAGAAGACAATCCATTTTTTGAGGTGTCAGATATTGAAAAACACTTAAAAACAGCTTCATATAGCTTTGATATAATGAAAAAATTAAAGTCTAAAATTGATGCTGAAATTTATTTTATAATAGGTAGCGATAGTTTCATAAATTTACACACATGGCATAGATACGAAGAGCTTATTAAAATAGTAAATTTAGTTGTATTTCAAAGGCCGGGATATAAGATAAACTTAGAATTGATAGAAAAATATAGATTTTTAACAAAAAAACAAATAATATTTTATGATGATATTCAATTATTTATATCTTCATCAGATATAAGGAATAATATAAAAAATAATATATATCCAAAGTATTTGTTAAGAGATGAAACTATTAAATATATTATGGAGAATAATTTATGGCGTTAGATTTTGAAAATATAAAAAATAAGTTAAAAAAAATGCTTAAATTATCAAGATATGAACATGTCCTAAGGGTAAATGAAACCGCCTTAAAACTAAATCGAGATTTAGGATTAAATATAGATGAAGGAAAAATACAATACTCTTGTTTACTTCATGATTGTGCTAAAAATAATGAAGAGTATTATTTTGAAATGTACAAAGAAAAATACAATTTAATAAAAAAAGAAATATTTAGATTGCCTCTATTAGCTCATACAATTTTAGGCCCAATAGTTGCTAAAGAAGAGTATGGAATAGAAGATAAAGAAATTCTTGATGCTATAAGATGGCATACCACTGGCAAGGAAAATATGACACCTTTAGAAAAGTTAGTATTTATAGCAGATTATATAGAGCCGGGAAGAAGTTTTGAGACAGTAGATGAAGTCAGAAAAAAAGTATATGAAAATTTTGATTTAGGTATTTTATTATCATTAAATAATCAAATTAAGTATTTAATTTCAATTAATGCTATAATTGATTTGAATACTATTGAAGCAAGAAATTATTTGCAAAGGAGCATAAATGAATAAACTAGATATAGTTGTAAAAGCATGTGAAGATAAGCTTGGTGACAATATAAAAGTAATATCAATTGATGAAAAATCAACAATTGCAGATTATTTTGTAATTGTAACAGGTAAATCAATTCAACAAACAAAAGCTATTTCAGATGAAATTGAACAAAAAATTGAAAAAGCTGGTTTTACTGTTTTAGGAAATGAAGGCTTTAGAGATGCAAGCTGGATTTTAATGGATTTAGGAGATATTATCGTCCATATATTTACAGAGGAACAAAGAGAGTTTTATAATTTAGAAAAGTTATGGGATTAAGACAGCTCGCCCTAAGAGGTGAGTATGAAAATAAAAAATTATTTAGACAAAATTTTAATAGCTATAGTTATAATAGTGATTATAATTATAGGAATTTATAATAAAAGTAAAGAAAATAATGTAGATAATTCAGATATACTCAATAATGTATTGGAAACAAATATTGAGAAATTTGAAAGTAAAAAAAATGAAAAATTTGAAAAAAAAACTAAAATTCAAGATGAAGAGATTTATGCATATATAACGGGATGTGTAAAAAATCCCGGTGTATATAAATTAAATAGTACAAGTAGGGTTAAGGATTTAATAGATAAATCCGGTGGGTTTTGTAAGGATGCTGATTTAGAAAGTATAAATTTATCACAAAAATTAAAAGATGAGATGAAAATCCATGTTAATAAGATAGGTGAAGTAAAAAATCAAAAGTCAGCTAATCACGTAGAAAGTACTGACAATGAACAAAAAAACGGATTGTCTAAAATTAATATTAATACAGCAAGTAAAGAACAACTTATGACATTGCCGGGGGTAGGATCCTCTAGAGCTGATGAAATTATAAAATATAGAAGTAAAAATAGATTTCAAAGTATAGAGGATATTCAAAATATTTCTGGCATTGGACAAAAAAGTTTTGAAAAAATTAAAGAAAAAATTATAGTTGATTGAAATTATACATTTAATTTGATATAATTTTAGTATTGTAAAGAAAATGAAAGAGGAAGCTATGCAAAATATTTTATTAGGGATATTATTAATTTCATGTGTTGTTGTAATCATTTCAACAATGTTTATGGAACCAAAAGCAGAAGGCATGGGATCAATATCTGGTTCATCTGCTAATGTGTTTGGAAAAACTGCATCAAGAGGAAAGGAAAAGCTTTTAAGTACATTAACTTGGGTTTCAGGTGTAGTATTTGTTGTTACAACAATATTGTTGGCTATTATAAAATAGTTGATTTTGATTGTGTTGCGAAATGATTTACATTTTGCAGCACTTTTTTTATTTTATAAATCTTTTATATATATGATATAATTATAATGAAAAAAATTTGAGGATAAAAATATGCAGAAATTAATTGGAAAAATAAGTATAAATAAAAAGGGATTTGGATTTTTCATACCGGAAGATGAAAATATTTCCGATATTTTTATACCTAAAAAGTATTTAAATAGAGCATTAAATAATGATAAAGTTAGTGTGAAAATAATAAAAGAAGCTATTGATGGACAAAGATGTGAGGGAAAGGTTATTGAGGTATTAGAAAGAAGTAAGGAAATACTTGTAGGAGATTTTCAAAAAATAAAAAATTTTGGATTTGTGGTGCTTGATGGTAATAAATCCGATTATGACATTTATATTCCTAAAAAATATATAAATGGTGCTAAAAATAATGATAAAGTTGTAGTTGAGATAATATACTTTAATAAGAATGATAAGAATCCTACAGGCAAAGTTGTAGAGATACTTGGAAATACAAATGATACTGGCATACAAGTATTAGCTATTGCAAAGAAATATGATTTACCGGATGAATTTTCTTATGAAACATTAGAATATGCAAATTCTTTACCGTTAAATCCGGATAAAAAAGATTATAAAAATAGGGAAGATTTTAGAGAATTATTTACAGTTACAATTGATGGTGCAACAGCGAAAGATTTTGATGATGCTATATCAATTGAAAAGGACGGTAAAGATTATATTTTATATGTACACATTGCAGATGTAGCAAATTATGTAACTGAAAATAGTGCAATGAATAATGATGCTTATGAAAGGGGGAATTCTGTATATCTTTTAGATAGAGTTATTCCTATGTTACCAAAAGAGTTATCAAATAATTTATGTTCATTAAATCCTAATGTTGAAAGATTGGCTGTAACTGTAAAGATGAGACTGGATATAAATGGGAAGTTAATAGATTATGATTTTTATGAGTCAATTATAAAAAGTAATCATAGATTGATATATGAAGAAGTTTCAGATTTATTAGAAGGTAAGAAAAATATATATAATGATGAAATACTTGAAAGTCATTTATTTTTAATGGCAGAGCTTCATAAAATTTTAGAAGAAAAAAGAGTTGTAAATGGTGTATTAGATTTTGACTTTAAGGAATCATTTATAGAACTTGATAAAAATGGAAAACCAATTGATATACGTGAAAATGAACGGAGAGTTGCAAATAAATTAATAGAATCTTTTATGGTTTTAACTAATGAGGTTGTAGGAGAACATTTTGCAAATATTCAGGTTCCATTTTTATATAGAGTTCACGAGGAACCGGATGAAGAAAAAGTACTTGAATTTAGAGCTTTGATATCAAAATTTGGATTACAGATAAAAGGGGAAAAACTATATCCTAAGGATTTTCAAAAAGTGTTAAAAGAGGTTGAGGGTTCAAATTTAAGTTTTTTAATCAGTAATATTATGTTGAGAACCATGAAAAAAGCAATTTATCAAAGAGAGCCTGATATTCATTTTGGGCTTGCTACAAAAAACTATTCACATTTTACTTCTCCTATTAGAAGATATAGTGATTTAGTAGTTCATAGAATATTAAAAGGCAGTTTACACAATAATTATAAGCAACCAAAACGTTCTTACTTAAAGAGGCTAGATAAAATTGCAGAACATATATCGGAAACTGAAAGAAAAGCTCAAGAAGCAGAAAGAGATGTAGATGCTCTTAAAAAAGCAGAATATATGGAGCAAAGAATAGGTAAAATATATGATGGTATTATTAGTTCGGTTACATCTTTTGGTTTATTTGTTGAATTACCAAATACCGTAGAAGGTCTAATTCATTTTAGAAATCTAAATGACGATTATTATGAATTTGATCGTGAAAACTATAAAATAATAGGGCAACATACTGGAAGAGTATATGAATTAGGTCAAAAAGTAAGAGTAACGGTAAGTAGTGTTAATGTAGATTTAAGAGAAATAGATTTTAAGTTAGTGAAGGAAGAAGATGAGCGTTAAAACATTAGCTAGAAATAAAAAGGCAAAACATGATTTTAATCTAGAAGATTATTTTGAAGCAGGTATAGTCCTAGAGGGAAATGAGGTTAAGAGTATAAAAGCAGGACAAGTATCAATTAAAGAGTCATTTTGTCAAATAAGAAATAATGAAGTTTATATTGTTGGTATGCATGTTACACCTTATTCTTATGGAAATAATTTTAGTAAACAAGATCCACTTAGAACCCGAAAATTATTATTAAATAAAAAGGAAATAAGAAAGATATTAAGTAAAGTTAGTGAAAAAGGTTATGCATTTTTACCATTAGAAGTTAAAGATAAAGATGGACTTGTAAAGATTGATATAGCTATTGGTAAAGGTAAAAAACTTTATGATAAGAGAAATGATTTAAAAGAAAAAGATGATAAGAGACGTGTTGAACGTGCATTAAAAGATATGTACTGATAGGAGCGATTATGAATTTGGAAGAATATTTAAATATTATAACTGAAGTAAATCATAAAGCAGGAGGAGGATCTGTAGCTGCACTTAATGGAGCTTTAGCTTCATCACTTATGTTAAAAGCATATAATATGGCTAAAAAATCCAATCCGGAAGTTGAGCAGAGGCTTGGAAATGAGTACTACCTAAATTTAGAAAATTTAAAAAATGAATTTACTAGATTAATTTTTGAAGATGGTGAAGTTTTTGGAAAGGTATTAGAAGCTTATAAATTACCAAAAGATACACATGAACAAAGGAAATATAGAAGAATTCAAATTCAAGAAAAATTAAAATTTGCTGTAGATTCTCCTTTAGAAATAATCGTTAAATCCTTAAAATTATTTGAAAGTATTTTTGTGTTTATAGAATATTCTAATCCGGTTATAAATTCAGAAATAGCAGTAGCTAAAAATCAACTTATAGCTTCTATAGAATCTGCTATGGTAAATATGAAAATAAATATTAAGTCAATAGAAGATAAGGAATATAGGATAAAAAAGCAAAACAGCATTTTAAGGATATACCAAAATTTAGAATATAATAAAAAGAAGTTACAAAATTTTTTAGATAAAAATTTATAATATAAATATCAATATTTTTAGGAGGATTTTATGAAAAATATTTTAGCACTAAATTTAGGTGGTGGAACAATAACATTGATAGTTATTGCTATGGTAGTTGTATTTTTAATTTTGTATTTAATTTCAGTTTACAATAAACTTATAGCCTTAAGAGAAAATGTTAGAAATTCCATGAGTCAAATAGCTACTCAAATAGAGTCAAGATGGGATGTAATTACTAATCTTATAGGAGCTACATCAAAATATTCTGAACATGAAGCAAAAACCTTACGAGAAGTAATAGGAATGAGAACTGGAATTAATAGAAATTCTTCAGCAGCTGAAGTTTTGAAAGATGATCAATTATTTCAACAAGCAATGGATAGAATAAATGTAGTTGTAGAGTCATATCCTAATTTGAAAGCTGACAGTTTATATATTAATACAATGAACAATGTCGATAAATATGAAAATAATGTTAGAAATGCAAGAATGATTTTTAATGATTCGGTAACAAAATATAATAGAGAAATTTTAATGTTTCCTAAAAATATTTTTGCAGGAATGTTTGGATTCCAACAAGAAATATATTTCAAAAATTCTGAAACAAAGGCTGACATGCCACAATGGTAAAATTTATGAAAAAAATAGTCACACTGACTTTAGTATTTTTAATGCTGTTTGCTAATATATCTTTTGCAAATAGCATTGATTCTATAAATATTAAAGCTGAAATAAAAAAAGATGGTTCTGTTATGATAACAGATCATAGAATATTTAAGATAGACAAAGGAACGGAGCATTTTATATCATTAGGTAATTTAGCAGATTCTACTGTAACTGATTTTAAGGTTTTTGATAACAGCAATAAACTATTAAAAAAGATAGATAAATGGAATGTAAATGCAAGTAGAGAAGAGAAAAATGGAAAATATGGGATTAATCATACATCGAATGGCATAGAACTTTGTTTTGGAATTGGAGAGCTTGGTAAAAAAGAATTTACTATACAATATAGAGTAACTAATTTTATTAAAAATTTAAATGATGGGAATCAGACATTTTATTGGAAATTTATAAATGAAAATATGGATCCAATTGATTTTGTAAATATTGAAGTTACAAATGAAATTGGATACAAATTTGAAACTCCAAAAACAAGAATATGGGGATATGGTTATAAAGGTAATACTCAAATTTTTTCAGATAAATTAATAGCAACAACCGCTAAAAGTAATCCTTCTATTAATTATATGGTGCTTTTAGGTATATTTGAAGGGAAAGTTTTTGATAGTCAATCAAATTTTGATAAGAGCACAGAACAATTAATTGAACAATCAAGACAAGGTTCATTTATTTACAGAAAAGATGGATCTAAACAATACTATAAAAATCAAAAAGATAATGGTGGACTTTTTAAATCTATTTGGAAAATAGTTGTTGTTTTTTTTGCTTTGACTGGTGCGGGTAGTTTAGCTATATCAAAAAGAAGAAAGGATAATTTAAAATTTGAAGAAACTGATGAATTAAATTATTATAGAGATTTACCAGACGAGAATTTCTTAATTTCAGATTATTTGGTAGAAGAAGCTAATGTACAAAGCATAATATCTGCACTTTTATTAAAATGGATTGTTGAGGAACGCCTTGTAAATAAAAAAATTGAAGAAGGTTTTATTTTTAAAAAAGAAAAAGATGTATTTAAGATAAATTTTACAGATACAAGACCATTTGATTCAACAATTGAAAAAGATTTTTGGGATATAGTGCTGAAAGCATGTGGAAAAGATGATATACTTACTCAATCAGAGTTAAATTCGTATATAAAAAATAATACAAAAAGATTTAATACATGGATGGAAAGTATAAATAAAACATCAAAGAATTATTTAATTAGAAATAATTATGTAAAAGAACAATCAAAAAAATCTTTTTTGGGTTCAACACTATATGAAAGAACTGAAAAAGGTATTAATCTACAAAAACAAATTTATGGATTTAAGAAATATCTATTAGATTTTTCATTACTAAATGAGAGAGATGTTAATTATGTTAAATTATGGGATAGTTACATGGTTTGGGCTGCATATTTGGGAATTACAAAAGAAGTTTATGAACAATTTAAGGTAGTAGATCCTCAATTTGAACAACAGGTATATTATAATCCTTCTACATTTATTTATATTAATTCCATTTCTGATTCAGTATATAATTCAAGTATACAAAGTTCATATAGCGGTTTTGGTGGCACATCATTTGGCGGCGGTGGAGGCGGCTCATTTGGTGGTGGCTTTGGCGGAGGTAGTAGATAAAATAAAGTTTGCTAGACACCACGTTTTCTAGACCTTTTGGCTGGGAGGTGGCTACGCAAACTTTTATTTTTATTTTAAATTAATTTAACAATATAGAAATTTAGCTGTATAATAGTATTGAAATGATAATGGAGGAATTTAATGAAAACATATTACAAGGCAAATAAGATTTTTACTGAAAATAGAGTAATCGAAAATGGATTTATGGTTGTTGAAGGCAGTAAAATAGTTGAATTCTTAAATGAATATGATGGAGAATTTATCGACTTTGGAGATAAGTATATTGCTCCGGGATTAGTAGATACACATGTTCATGGATATAAGAATGTTGATGTGACTGATGCAGTAGAGGGTGCTTTAAATGTAATGTCAGAAGGTGTGTTACAAATGGGAGTGACATCATTTTTGCCTACGACGCTTACATCATCTGTTGAACAATTAAATAAAGCTTTAGAAGTTATTGGAAAAGAATATAAAGATGTTAAGGGTGCAAAGGTTAAAGGTATATTTATGGAAGGTCCATATTTTACTGAGGAATTTAAAGGGGCACAAAATCCAGCATATATGTCAGATCCAAGTATTGATCAATTAAAAAAATGGCAAGAAATTTCTAATAATTTGATAAAAAAAATTGCAGTTGCTCCAGAACGCAAAGGAGTAGCGGAATTTACTAGAGAAGCAAGAAAAATGGGAGTTTATGTAGCTTTAGGTCATTCAAATGCAACATATGATGATGCTATGAAAGCTATAGATGCCGGTGCAAATATATTTGTTCATTTGTATAATGGAATGAGAGGATTGCACCATAGAGAACCTGGTATGGTAGGAGCGGCATTGCAATCAGATGCATATGCAGAATTAATTTGCGATGGACACCATGTAAATCCTAAATCTGTTGATGTTGCTGTTAAAGCGAAGGGACATGATAAGATTGCATTGATAACAGATTGTATGAGGGCTGGAGGAATGCCGGATGGAAATTATAAATTAGGAGAATTTCCTGTAACTGTTAAAGATGGTACTGCAAGATTAGATTCCGGAAGTTTAGCAGGTTCGATACTTGATTTAATTGATGGTGTTAAAAATGTATATAATTGGGATATAGCTACATTAAAAGAAGCTATTGATATGGGTTCAAAATATCCAGCAAGATCTGTTGGACTTGATAATGAATGTGGCATTTTGCAAATCGGAAGAGATGCAGATTTTATAGTTTTAGATAAAAATTTTGTATTATTAAAAACATTTATAAATGGTGAATTAAAATATCAGAAATAATTAAGGAGAATTTATGTTTGGATTATCAAAGGATGAATGGAAGAATTTAGATGGTTTGTATACAGCTTCTGAAATCTATCAACAGCCAAAATTGTGGAGTGAGGTATCTAAAATTTTAGAAGATAGAAAAGAAGAAATAAAATCATTTTTAGATAATGTGTTATCCAAAGAAAATGTGCAAATTATATTTACAGGAGCTGGTACATCTGCTTATACAGGAGATTTTATAACTCCATATTTAAATAAAAAAGTAGCACATAAGTTTAAGTCTATTGCAACTACAGACATTGTGTCTAATCCTGAAATATATTTAGATAAAGAAAGTCCTATATTATTAGTTAGTTTTGCACGCTCGGGAAATAGTCCGGAATCAGTTGCAACCTTAAATGTAGCGAATAAAGTAGTCAAAGAAATTTATCACTTAGTTATTACATGTAATAAAAATGGTAAGCTTGCAGAATATGCAGGGAATGATGAAAATGCCTTAGCTATTATTCTTCCTGAAGAATCAAACGATAAAGGTTTTGCTATGACAAGTTCATTTTCTTGTATGGCACTCACTGCTACTTTAATATTTGATAGTAATTATTCTAAAGAGGAACTTGAACTAACTGTTGAAACAGCTTCAAATATGTTAGGTAATATTGAAGAAAAATTAAATCCGATAGTTGATTTTGATTTTAATAGAATAGTATATTTAGGCTCAGGTTCATATCACGGACTTTCAAAAGAAGCTTCATTGAAATTGTTGGAATTAACTAGAGGAAAAGTTGTTGGATATTATGAAAGCAGTTTAGGATTTAGACATGGTCCAAAATCAATAGTTGATGATAAAACTGTGGTTTTAGTATTTCAGTCAAACAATGATTACTCATTAGATTATGATAAAGATATATTAAGGGAAATGTATTATGATAATGGTAACCATAAAGTTGTATCCATTGGTATAAATAAAGATGTAAAAGACTATACTCATTTTTATTTGGATATTCCTGTTGAAAAATTAAAAAATGATGTATTTTTAGGACTGTTATATGTTTTATATGCTCAGGCATTTAGCTTGTTGGCATCTGTAAAAAACGGGATAAATCCAGATAATCCAAATCCATCAGGAGCAGTAAATAGAGTAGTTAAGGGAGTTATTATCCACGAATTTAACTAAAAATAAAAAACGCCGCCACTTCAAGTTGATATTAAGCACAACTTGAAGTGGCGGCTTCCAATTTATAAATTATTTAATGTATTTTATTAATTCATTGTAAACTATTTCTTTATCGTTTGTTGAAATAAATAGATCTACTATTTCAGTTTTTTTTAGTAACTTAGCTAGACCGGATAAAATTCTTAAATGATTATTTCCTTTACCTGCTGAAGCAATTAATAATTCAGCTTTATTTCCATTTCCAAAATCAATGCCATCTTTGAATTGTAAAAATACAATACCTGATTGAATGATTAATTGTTGAGATTCTCTATCACCATGAGGGATTGCAACACCATAATCCATATATGTTGTCAATAACTCTTCTCTGTGTAACATTGATTCTACATATCCATCAGCAACATATCCGGCTTCAAGTAATTTATTTCCAGCTAATCTTATAGCTTCTTCTTTTGTTGTAGATTGTAAATTTAAAAATATATTTTCTTTTTCAATTGCGATATTTGCCATTATTCCTCCTAAAAACTTTCTATTTAATTATAACACTCTTTTTTAATTATTAAAAATTTTATTTTTTTTAATTATTTGGTACTATAAACTTAAAATAAAGTTAAAGATGAGAAACTATTAAATGGCAAGGTAGGAGAGAAAGTGACAATGTAACCAAATTCAGCGGAGGAGATTCATTAGGTAGAGGAGAAATGTTAGGTGGACTAGGGATAACTGGTAGACTTATAGTTGTAGTAATTTTATTACTTTTAGGACAAAATTCATTAAGTTTATTAGAAAATATAACTGGAACAGGGCAAACTGATACTATACAGTCACAAACATATACTCCGAGAAATAAAGAAGAAGCAGAATTAGAATAGTTATTACATTTGATTGTATAATTTTTGTTATAACCATTTAATATATACTGTCAAAATGTAATTAACATAATTTTTGGGTAATTCTGATGTCGATTTTAATTTTTTCATTTTATTAAATAATAATGAAGAAAATTGCTACAAAGTAACTAAAAAACATATCTTATAGTAACTTTTTTATATAAATATTTAAAATAAAAAACTACTACAAATAATTGCAGTAGTTAAATTATAAAAATTATTTTTTTATTTCCATAATTTCAGTTTTTCCAGCAATTACATCACCGGTTTTCTTTTCTAAGTTTTTAATTTCTTCCATATTTGTTATAACTACAGGAGTTTCTGTTGGATATCCGTTTTCTTCAAGATAGTTTAAGTCAACTTCAACAAGTTTATCACCTATATTTACTTTATCACCTTCTTTTACGAATACTTCAAAACCTTTTCCTTTTAGTTCTACAGTATTCATACCAATATGTATTAAAATTTCGATGCCTTTAACATTTATGCCTAAAGCGTGTTTTGTATGAAATACTTGAATTATTTTACCGTCAACCGGAGATACAACAGTACCTTCTGTTGGTTTAATAGCAACACCATCACCTAAAAATTTTTGTGAGAAGGTAATATCTTCTACTTCTGTAATATCAACAAGTTTACCTGTCATAGGTGAAACTAATTTAATTTTTTTACTAAATAATCCCATCATTTCCTCCTAAGATTTTATCTGTAAAAATTTACATCAAAAATATTCTACCATATTTATAAAAAAAATGAAAATATCTATAATATTTGTATTTTTCTTATGCTATAATGATTTATATATTATTATAGGAGAAAATTATGTTTTTTGAATTATTTGGAAGAAAATCTATAATTGAAAAAATAAATATTGCTGATTTAGTAAGTTCTTTAGGTGGTAAAGAAAATATTTTAAGTCATGAAATATGTTCTTCTAGGATAAGGATTACAATTTTAAAATCTTCTGATTTTAATGAACAAATGTTAAAAAAATGTAATTTACCGGGATATTCACTTCCTGAGGATAATAAGGTTCATTTGATTATTGGACCTGACGTGTCAAAATTTTATGAGAAATTAAAATGTTATATATGATATAATTTATTAGGTGTGATTAAATCCATTTATTGGAGGAAATATGAGATTGGATAAATTTTTAAAAAATTCAAGAGTTATAAAAAGAAGAACTGTTGCTAAAGAAGCTGCAGAATCTGGGAGAATAAAAGTTAATGGGAAAACAGCAAAGCCGGGACTGGAAATTTCTTTAAATGATATTGTAGAAGTTACATTTGGAAATAATATAGTCAAATTTGAAGTTTTGCAAATAATTGAAAATCCTAAAAAGGATGAAGCAGATAAAATGTTTAGGATAATACAATGAGAAAAGATGTAAATTCTAGAAAAAAAATTAAAAGGAAATTTATTTCCGATCCTAGAAAAGTTAATATAATTTTTTGTATTTCGGCTATATTTTTGATAGTGTTTTTGGTTATTTTCATTGGTCAAAAAAGACAAATAAAACAACTTAAACAAAATACGAATAAGTTAGTTACTAGGCAGAAAGAATTAGAAGATAATATCTCTAAATTAAAAACAGAAATTGAAAATTCTAATTCACTGGAATATATAGAAAAAAAAGCAAGAGAAGATCTTGGAATGATAAAAAAAGATGAAAAAATTTATACGGATGATGAAAGTAGTATAAATACTGTTCCAAAAGAATCACATGATGAGACAAAAAATGAAACAAAAAAAGAAAATTAGGATTTTATATGAAAATTGATAAAAATATTATTGATTTAATTAGAAAAAAAAATATTCTAATAGGGGTGAGTGGCGGAGTTGACTCAATTGTATTATTTGATTTGATAAATAAAATTAAAGATGAAATAAATTTAAATATTGAAATAGCTCATTTTAATCATTCTACTAGAAATGGAGAATCTGATGATGATGAATTATTTGTTAAAAAAATATGTGAAATAAATTCTATAAAATTTCATTCGAGAAGAGATTCTATGTCCAAATATGCAAAAAATAATAAAATCTCAGAAGAAGAGGCTGGTAGAATTTTAAGGCATAAATTTTTTGATGATATTCTAAAAGATAAAGACGATTTAGAAAACTGGTATCTTGCATTGGCTCATAATTTGGATGACCAAATAGAAACTATTTTTATGAGAATATTTAGAGGAACCGGTATAAAAGGACTTGAAGGTATGCATCAAATAGATGGTAAAATTATTAGGCCCTTGCTTAATTTCAAGAAAGAAGAAATTTTAGAATATGCAAAAAAAAATAAATTAGAATATCATCAAGACTATACAAATTTTGAAAATATTTATACAAGAAATTCTATCAGAAATGAACTAATACCTATTATAAAAGAAAAATATAGCAAAAATATTTATGACTCTATTTTAAATTTGTCAAAGTATTCAATTGAATATAACGAATATATAAACAATAAACTTAATGAGAAACTTAATGGATTAGATATTGAGATTTCACAAGATTACACTAAAATAAAAAAAACAGATATACATAAATTTACAAGTTTTGAAAGAAATATTTTTCTTAGAAATGAAATTGATAGGATAAATAATAGTAATTATGATTTTACTAAAAACCATTATTTAGAAATAGGAAAAATAATTGATTCTGATAAAGGAGTATATGTCATAATTAATGGAATGATATTTTATAATTCATTTAATTATTTTATAATAAGAAGGTATGATGATTTTAATGAAAGCGTTGATTTTGAAGTAAAAGAAGATATAATTGATTTTGGTAAATATAAAATATTTTTTAACAAAAACTGTGATAAGCCAGGACTTTTGAAACTTAATTCAGGAGATAAAATAAAGATTAGGTTTAGAAAAAATGGAGATAAGATATGCATCAATGGGAAAATAAAAAAACTTAAGGATTTTTTAATTGATAAAAAAATAGATAGATTTGAAAGAGATTTATTGCCTGTTATTGAATATAATGGTGAGATAGTTATGGTTTCAAATTTATATAAAAGAAAAATAAAAGATAATGGAAAAATTACTATACAAATAAAGGAGAAATAATGAATAGAAGAAAACAGAGTTTTATGTCATTTTTACTTCCTATATTATTGATAATACTTGTATTTTCATATATTGGAGATATATTTAATACATCAAATAATATTGGAATTGGTGAGCTTGTAAAAAATATCAGCTCAAATAAAGTGAAGAAAATTACTACAAAAGGCTCGAAAGTGGAAGGCGTTTTAAAGGATAATTCAACTTTCGTTTCTGAATTACCGGCAGAATTTCAAAATAATTTCTATGATAATTATTTGAAAAAAAGTGTAGATGCTGGACAAATTGAATATCAAGGATTACCGGTTGATGGACCAAATATATTTATCCAAATTTTACCAACACTTATACTTTTAGGAGGGCTGAGTGTACTGTGGTATATTTTTATGGCTAGAGGTGCAAATGGAAGTTCTCAAGCTATGAAGTTTGGTAAGAGCAGGGCAAAAATGAATCTTGAAAAAAATAATAACATTACATTTGCTGATGTTGCCGGGTTAAGAGAAGAAAAAGAAGAAATGGAAGAATTAGTTGATTTCCTAAAAAATCCTAAAAAATATGTTGAACAAGGAGCTAGAATTCCTAAAGGTGTTTTACTTGTAGGACAACCAGGTACTGGTAAAACATATATTTCTAAAGCTGTTGCCGGAGAAGCAAAAGTGCCATTTTACAGTATAAGCGGTTCTGATTTTGTTGAAATGTTTGTAGGGGTTGGAGCATCAAGAGTTCGAGATATGTTTGCAGAAGCAAAGAAAAATGCCCCATGTATTATATTTATAGATGAAATAGATGCTGTTGGACGTAAGAGAGGATCAGGTTTAGGTGGTGGACATGATGAAAGAGAACAGACATTGAATCAATTACTTGTGGAAATGGATGGTTTTGAAAAAAATGAAGGAATCATAATGATCGCTGCAACAAACAGACCTGATATTTTAGATCCCGCTTTATTAAGACCGGGTAGATTTGATAGAACTATTCATATTGGAATGCCTGATGTAAAAGAAAGATATGAAATTTTACAAGTTCATACAAGAAATAAAAAATTATCAGAAAGTATAAATTTAGAAAATGTTGCAAAATCAACTGCTGGATTTTCTCCAGCGGAACTTGAAAACTTAACAAATGAAGCTGCACTATTGGCAGCAAGAAACAATCAAGAGTTTATTACTCCTGATTTAATGGACGAAGCTGCAATAAGAATTATGGCAGGTCCAGAAAAGAAATCTAAAGTAGTTATTGAAAGAGAAAGAAAACTTACAGCATATCATGAAGCAGGACATGCTGTTACAGCACAATTTTTAAAAGATTTAGATCCTGTGCATATGATAACAATTGTGCCTAGAGGTCAAGCTGGTGGATTTACAGCATATCTTCCTGATGAAGATAAAACATTTAGAACTAAAGGCGAAATGAAAAATAGAATTGTTGCTTTATTAGGCGGAAGAGCTGCAGAAGAGATTGTATTAGATGATATATCAACCGGTGCTTCAAATGATATTGAAAGAGCTACACATATTGCCAGAGCAATGATTAAAATCTATGGTATGAGTGATATACTTGGACCTGTTCAATATGATGATGCTAGTGGAAATGTATTCCTTGGAGGAAACAATTATTCAAAAGGTGATCATTATTCAGAAAAAACGGCTATAGAAATTGACAAAGAAGTTACAGATATTATTAAATCAGCTTACGTAAAAGCAAAAGAAATAATAGTAGAACATAGAGATTTGTTAGAAGAATTGGCTCAAGAATTACTAAAAAAAGAAACTATCAGAAAAGATGAGTATATTGAAATTGTAAAAAAATATGATATAAACTTTAAGGAAGAGGAAGTTTCTTTCACACAAAATGATGAAAAATAATTATAAAGGAGAATAATATGTTTTTAACTCAAACTCAACAAGGAGGGATTAATTCATTTATATATATTTTATATGGTGGGTTGATTATGTTTTTTATATATAAATTTTATAAACAACATGTTGCTGCAAAAAGTGCAAAAGGACAAATTTTTAGATTTAGAAAAGATGTAAATAAAATAATGATTTTATTAACATTTTTAATTACCGGATTTGGAATTTATAATATAATCACTGGACAAATTATTTCAGGTGTAATAATGTTAATATTAATTTTAATATTAGGGGTTGAATATACATATCCAAATGTTTTCGCTGAAAACGGATTTGTAATTGATGGAAAATTTGTTGAATGGCATGAAGTTAAAAAATGGGGATTTGATGTTGAAAGGGGGGAACTTTTAGTAAGATTTAAAAAAGATTTTGAGGAAAAACAAGGCCTTTTAAGGATTGCAAAGAAAGACATCAAAGAGGTTGAAAATTTATTTAGAAAATATAAATTAAAAAAATAAAAAAATAAAAAAATTAAAATGACTGGTATCTTTTAAGAACTAGATCGGAGGAAAAATGAATAACAAAACACAAAACATTACTTTATTAGGAATTTTAACGTCAATAATTATAATTATGACAGCAGTGCCAGGTATTGGTTTTATACCAATTGGATTAGTAAACGCAACAATTATTCATGTGCCTGTAATTATTTTAGCAATAGTTAAGGGACCAAAAATGGGGGCTATTATAGGACTTATATTTGGACTTTCATCGATGGCGAATGCTTTTTTAAGACCAACACCAGCATCGTTTTTATTTATGAATCCAATTATAGCAATAGGACCTAGAGTTTTAATAGGTGTATTTTCAGGCTATAGCTTTATTTTTATAAAGAAATTATTAAAAAATGATAGCATTTCCGCAGGTTTAGCTGCTGGTATTGGTTCAATGACAAATACAGCAGGAGTTTTGGGGTTAATTTATATAATTTATGCACAAAGATATTTAGAAGTGACAAAGAGAGCGGGGCAAAATGCGTTTAATGTTTTACTAGGTATTGCAGGTGGTCAAGGAATTATTGAGATGCTTGTATGTATTGCGATTGTAATTCCGGTAGCTACAATTTTATTAAAACTAGATAAAAGAGGAATTTTATGATATTAATCATAGATATTGGAAATACCAATGTTGTATTAGGTATTTATAAACAAGATAAAAAAATCAATAGTTGGAGATTGGAAACTAGACAGACAAAAACGATGGATGAATATGGGTCACAAATTGAATCGATTTTATTACATGAAGGTATATCAGTAAATGATATTGAGGATGTAATTATTGGTTCAGTGGTTCCAACACTACAGCATACATTTAAACTTATGTGTAAAAAATATTTAAGTCATGAACCTATTGTGATTGGAGAAAATACTAGAACCGGCATGCCTATTAAATATGAAAATCCAAAAGAGGTAGGAGCAGACAGGATTGCAAATTCTGTTGCAATGATTGAGCATTATGAGTTACCGGCAATATTAATTGATATGGGAACAGCTATAACATTTGATGTTGTTAGTTCAAAAGGAGAATATTTAGGAGGAGCAATTGCACCTGGTATGAATATTGCTTCTAATGCTCTTTTTGAAAAAACATCAAAGTTACCTAAAGTTGAGTTTGATATACCGAAATCATCAATCGGAAAGACAACGGAAGAAGCTATTAAATCCGGTTTAGTTTATGGTTATGTTGGTTTAGTTGATAATATAATAGAGCAAATTCTTAAAGATTTAGGCGTTACAAAGGAAGATACGTCTATAATAGGTACTGGTGGGTATTCTAATTTGATTTCACAAATGTCTAAGTATATTACAGATATAGATAAGGATATTACACTGGAAGGTATGAGACTTATATATGAAAAAACAAAAAGGAAGGCTTAATGAAAAAATCAAAGACAAAACTTAATTTACTTGAGGGAAGTATTCTAAAAAAATTAGTATTATTAAGTGCTCCTTTGATGGCTACATCTTTTGTAAACATGGCTTACAATATGACAGATGCAGCATGGTTAGGCAGATTGGGGTCCGATTCGGTGGCAGCATCGGGATCGGCTCATTTTTTTGTTTGGATTGCTAGTGCATTAATAGGAATTTCAAGAGTGGGAACAAGTATATTTGTTGCTCATGAATATGGTTCAAATAATAAAAATAGATTAAAAAATACAATAAAAAACGGTATTGTTTTATTATTTTTAATAGTGTTGGCATATTCCTTATTAATAAATATTTTTGCTGAAAATTTAATAGGAATCTATAATCTAAATTCAAAAGTTTCAGGCCTTGCTATAACTTATCTTACAATATTTTCATACGGATTTATTTTTACAGGATTAAATATGTTGTTTTCAAATATTTATAATAGCTTGGGAAATAGTTTTTATCCATTTGTTGCTAATGTTGTAGGGTTGGTAATAAATATTTTATTAGATCCTATATTAATTTTTGGATTTGGTCCAATTCCATCAATGAGTATAGCAGGAGCAGCATATGCTTCAGTATTTTCACAATTTGTGGTTTTAGTAATTTTATTAGTTGATATCTTCAGGACTAAAAATGAAATTTATGAAGGAATATTTCAAGGTGTGGTATCTTTTAAGGATTTATCGATTAAATTTAAAAAGGGTTTTCCAGCTGGACTTATGAGTATTACCCATGCAATTATTTCTTTAACTTTAGCAAGATATACTTCATTTTATGGGACAAAGCCAATGGCTGTCGCATCAGTAGGAGCTATTATTGAATCAATAACATGGATGACAACAGAAGGACTACAAGGAGCCATAATAGGTTTTGTAGGACAAAATTTTGGAGCAAGATTACATAAAAGATTAAATAGGGTAATTAGTACATCATTAAAAATTGTATTTGGAATAGGAGTTATCGGGACATTTGTATTGATAACATTTAGATATCGTTTATTTAGCTTATTTATTCCAAATGAATCTGATACTATTGTGATAGGTGCTTCTTATTTACTAATTTTAGGAATGTCACAATTATTTATGGCTATGGAAATAGGAATTGCAGGCGTACTTAATGGTCTTGGAGAAACTAAATCTCCAGCAGTTGTTTCAATGATATTTAATATTTTAAGAATACCAATGGCTCTTATATTAATGCGATATTACCAATTTTATGGTATTTGGATTGCAATGACAATTTCTTCAATTTTTAAGGGAATATTTGCATATATTATTTTAATAAAGGAAAAACAAAAAGTTGAAAAAGTATTTGAATAATAAAAAAAGGGATGTTGAAAAATAAAAAATAGCTTTTAAATTACAAAAAATTAATAAAAATAAAACAAGCCCTAGATTTCAACATCTAGGGCTTGTTTTTAGGTATAATATTAATATGAAAAGCAAAAATAATATACCATGCTTAAATTTTAATTTAAATAACGGGACAAATTCAATTTCTAAAGTGTATAAATGTTTCGATTGAAACTTCAATTAAAAAGAAAAAGCTATTACAAAATAACATCTTTAGTTATTTTGCAACAGCCCTTTTTAAGTTTTTTACATTGTAATTGTAAAATCTGTACCTTTACCTAATTCAGAATTTACATCTATTTTAAATCCTAGTAGTTCAACATATGTCTTAGTTATCGCTAATCCTAATCCTTGACCACTTACTTTTGTATTTCTAACATTATCTACCCTGTAAAATCTTTCGAAAATATGAGGTAGATCATCTTTACTTATCCCAATTCCATTATCAGATATTGTTATAACATCTCGATTTGAAAATGATTGAAATATGATTTGAATTGTTCCATTTTCATTACTTGCTTTAATTGCATTTGATATTATATTTGCTACTACCTGTGTAAGTTTATCATAATCAGAATTTATTATTTTACTTTTATCAAAATTTTTAACTAATTTTATATTTTTTTCTTTCAGTAGAGGCTCAAAACTTGAAGATACGGTTTCTAATAAATTTACTATATCAAAATCTTCAATTTTTAACTCATTAAAGTTTTCTTTTTTATTAAATGTTATTTCCAAATTATCTATCATAGAACTAATTCTTCTAGTTTCAGATAAAAGCATTGAAATAGTTTCTTTATCTGCATCAATAATTTCATCTTTAATAGCTTCTAAATGAAGAATTAAATTTGTTATGGGAGTTCTTAATTCATGTGCTATATCATGGGAATAGTCAATTCTATATTGTTCTTGCATTTTTAAGGATTTTGATAAATAGTTTATATTATCAGATAACTCATCTAGTTCATATATATCATATTTTTTTTCAGAACTTACATATTTTTTCTCTATTAATTTTTTAGTTTTATCTTGAATTTCTTTTATAGGTATAGTGATATTTTTACTTAGTAGTACAATCAATATTGTTGCGATTATAATAGAAATAATGAAAATAACCACATACTGGGTAATTATATCTGATTGAAATACATTCATAATTTTATTGTAAGAATAAACATTGTCTATGTATGATACTTCTAATGTACCGGCAATTTCATTATTGGAATTTATTATATTATATGAAGATTTAACTATATCATTATTTTTTAGATTTTTATTATTTTTATAATCTAAATTGTCATATTGTAGTAAAAGTTTTTTTTCATTATTATAATATTTAATCAAAATTCCCTTATTTTTTGAATATAATTCCAATAGAAATGGATTTAAGCCATTTTGACTTTTTATTATTTCGGTAATATCATCTTTTATTTGATTAAATTCAGTTTGTCTTTGATTTCTAAGATAATATTTTAATGTATTATCAAATGTATATATTGATGTGAATGCTGAAATCATTAGAACAAAAATTAATAAAGAAATAAACGTAATATTTAATTTTTTACCTAGATTCATTAGTATCTCCAGCTTTATATCCTAATCCATATATTGTTTTAATATATATTGGATTTCTTGGATTATCTTCAATTTTTGCTCTAATATTTTTGATATGAGTATCAACAGCTCTGTCAAATGCATCATATTCATATCCAAATGCTATTTCAATTATTTCATTTCTTGTAAATGTTTTTGACGGGTTTTTGTATAATGTAAGAATAATCATTAACTCATTTTTTGTTAAAGCAACTTCCTCATTATTTTTTAATACTCTATTATTGGTTATATCAATTTTAAGTTTTCCATCATTTGTAGTTATAATTTCATTGTTATGTATAGTTTCAGTTCTTCTTAATACTGCTTTCACTCTCTCAACTAATTCTAATGCTGAAAAAGGTTTTCTAACATAGTCATCAGCACCTGATTTAAGTCCTTTAATTATGTCATCTTCATTTACTTTAGCTGTCACTAAAATTACAGGAATTTTAGAGGTTTCTCTAACTAATTCCAATACTTTTTCACCACTTAATTTAGGTATCATAAGATCTAAAATTATTAAATCAAAATTATTTTTATAAAATTTATCAATTGCTTCAGAACCATCTTGTGCAATTTCTGCATAAAATCCATTTTTTTCTAAATATGATTTTTCCATTCTTGCAATGCCGGGTTCGTCTTCAACTATTAGTATTTTGTATTTCATATTAACCTCCAATTTTATAAATTTAGCTGCTACATTTTGTAGCAGCTAAATAAAATTCTAAAAATCAAGAATAGACCTTCTTGTGTTTAAATTGTTTTCTTTTTGAGTTTCTTTTTGAGTTTCTTTATTATCTTCCGGATTTTGATCCGGTTTGTTATTAGTGGTTCCTTTTTTTATGTTTGTAGTTACTTTACCATCTTTTGTAGTTGTTTGGGTAATTACAGTACCATCCGGTTTTGTAGTTATTACTTCATTATCTCCATTTGGTTTAATTGTTGTAATAACAACACTTCCATCAGGGAGTTTTTTAACTTCAGGTTGTATTACTAGTGGTAAATTAGAATATTTTGTCGGTACTAAGTAAGCCCAATCTTGAGGAATAATATTATTGAATTCTCTAGGATTATATGGGATTGGTCTGTTTATAAATACTCTTTTTTCTACAATACCTAAAGGTGCATTATCAGCTGCAAGTAAATTATTTCTTTTATCTATATTTACCAATACATGAGCATTTGATACTTTTTTAGGTTCAGTACCTTTTTTAAAATATTCTGTATATACCATATTTCCTCTTGGGTCAAGAGCTGTATATTTCGATGGAAGTAATCCGTCAACTTTGCTTACTTTTACTTTTATAATATCTTTAGGTTTTTCAAATTTTTTAGCTTCCTTTCCATCTAGTAGTTTATTCATAAAATTACCGTAAAATGATGTCAAGTTTGCTGACTTACCGTACATGTGTAGATTATTATTATCAAAACCTATCCATGTAGCAGATGTATAATATGGATTAAAACCTGCAAACCAAAAATCCGCATTGTCATTATTTGTACCGGTTTTTCCTGCTGTATCAATACCATTTTTATTTAGTGCATCATTATGGTAATCAAAATCATTTACAATACCTTTTAGTACATCTGTAATTAAAAAATTTGTTTCTTTAGAAAATACTTTTATTGGTTTATATTCGTTTTTATAAATTAAACCAACTTTAGGTTTTTCAATTTTTGATATGATTGATGCAGGTATTCTTTCACCATTATTTGCAAATGTTTGATATGCATTTGCCATTTTGAATACACTAAATCCTTCAACTACTGAACCTATACCCATTGCAGGTCTTTCGTCATTCTCATTTGGATTTTCCTCCGCACTGACAAATGTATCTTTATCTGGATGTTCTTTATCTATTAATCCTAATTTTTCAAGATATGGTAATGATTTGCTTACACCTAAATCTTCTCCTAAGATTTTAACGGCAGGAGGGTTTAGTGATTCCTTTAATGCATCTCTTGTTGTTACAATACCTCTATAAATATTGTCGTAGTTAACAGGCCATGGTTGATTACCTATCAATTGATAAGGCGTGTCATCAACAGGAGTTGCTAATGTACGGCCTTCTTCAATAGCAGGTGCATAAACAGCTAGCGGTTTTATTGAAGATACAGGTTGTCTGAAGAAATTTGTAGCCCTATCAATTGTGTCATCTGTACTATTTCCTCTTTTAGCTACCATTGCTACTACCTCTGCTGTTTTACTATCTAATACAACTGTTGAAGATTGGGGTTGTACTGTACCATTTTTTTCAACTGAATAGTACTTTTTATTTATAACTAAATTGTCATTTTTAATATTGTAAAAATCTTTAACATTTTCAAAAAATTCTTTTTTTATCATAAATTTTTCGTCATTTATTTCTTTTAGATAATCATTTTTTATTTCTATATTTGAAATCCTAAATGTATATAATTGATTATCATCGCTTATTTTATAAAATGGTTTTATATATATACCATTATTAATTTTAGCTAGTCTTGATGATGAAAAAATTAAGTTTTTATCTTTATCAAATTCATACCATCCTGATGGGATATATAATTCTTCTTTGTCAGTTAAAAGATTTGACTTCTTATAATATAATTTATTTTTATCTGAATTTATAATATCTCCCAAATTATCGAATTTAATGTCTCCGAATAGGGGACCTCCATTTGTTTGATAGCTAAATATATTTGCAAAATCATTATAAGTTTCTTCTAATTTTTTTTGGGCATTCCAATCAATAGTAGTTGTTATGTCAAGACCACCGGTATAAAGAAGATTTTTTGCTTCTTCATATTTCATATCTTGAGTTTTCATTATAATGTCTATTGCTTGTGATTTAATTAGAGAAGAAATAGCGGTTGCGTATTGTTTATTCTCTTTTGAACCGGGTTTAACGCTTCCCAGCAAATCAAATTTTATTGCCTCATCATATTCTTTTTTAGTAATTTTGCCTAAATTATACATTTTTTTCAATGTGAAATTTTTTCTATCAAGTATTGAATCATTTAAAACTGCAACATATTCCACTCCTTGTAGTCTATATGTCCCAGCAGTTTTTGCATCCTTAGGCACATCAGCAGGACTATACGCATAAAATAGACTATAGTTTGATGGAGCTTGAACAATTGAAGCAATAGCAGCCGATTGAGCAATATTTAAATCTTTTGCAGACTTTGAAAAATAGGTTTGAGATGCCGCTTCAACACCATAAGAATTTTGTCCTAAGAATACTCTATTTAAGTATCCTTCAAGAATTTCATCTTTACTTATTTGTTTTTCAACACCTAATGCAAGATACATTTCCTGTATTTTTCTTTCCCAGCTTACTTCATTTGTTAAATAAACATTTTTTATAAGTTGTTGTGTAATTGTTGATCCACCTTGAGATATCCCGCCAGATGTAATATTTGTAAAAAATGATCTTATAACACTTTTCGGATCTACTCCTCTATGTGTTTCAAATCTTTCATCTTCTAAACTTATAAATGCATCTTTTAGAGATTTTGGTACATCTTTTATACTTATAATTTCTCTGTATTCATCAAACGCTATTGATTCAATTAAATTACCATCTCTATCTAAAATATTAGAATTTTGATTTAAATTTAATGAAATATTTTTAGGATTGATTTTTGGAGAATTTTCAGCAACTTTAATTATTGAAACTCCAAGCATCGCTCCAACTGTAATCACTAGTATTCCTATAACTAATACAAATAATAAAATAATTTGCACTATTATTTTTAACATAGATGTAGGAATATCAGATATTTTTTTCTTCATATTTTACTCCTTGGAAATTTAACATATTTATATTAAATTCTTGTGTTTAAATATTTTCTATTATATTATAACATAATACCCGAATAATTAAAATATACACATTCTTACTTATTTGTTATAATGAATTAAGGTGGTTAAAATGAAAAAAGAAAAAGTAATAATAGTTGATGTAAACTTAAACAATAAATATACAGAAAGTCAATTAGAATCAAGAATTTTTGAGTTAAAAGAGCTAGTAAGGGCTTCAAATTCTGAGTTTGTAGCAAGTGTAGTACAAAATTTAAAAGAAATTAATTCTAAATATTATATTGGATCCGGTAAAGCACAAGAATTAGCAGAAATGGTTCAAAATCTTGAAATAGATACAGTTATTTTTAATAATGAGCTTACTGGCTCCCAAATGAAAAATCTTGAAGATGTGATTAATAAAAAAATTGTAGATAGAACGGGATTAATTTTAGATATATTTGCAACTAGAGCTAGAACTAATGAATCTAAGCTTCAGATTAAACTTGCACAATTAGAGTATAGATTGCCTAGATTAGTCGGATTTAGAAATTATCTTTCTAGAGAAGGTGCAGGTATTGGGACAAGAGGACCCGGGGAACAAAAACTTGAAATAGATAGAAGATCGGTTCAAATGGAAATAAATTCCATAAAGAATAAATTAAAAAATATAGAAAATAAACGTATTGTAGAAAAGAGAAAAAGATTAAATTCCAGTATACCGATAGTTTCTTTAATTGGTTATTCAAATGCTGGGAAATCAACGTTATTAAATACAATAAGTGAAAAATATGCAGAGAATGTAAAAAAAGTATATTCAGATGATTTATTATTTGCAACTTTAGATACATCTGCAAGAAAAATTAAATTGTTAAATGGTAAAGATATTATAATCACTGATACTGTAGGATTTATTTCTGATTTACCTACAAAATTGGTAGAATCTTTTAAATCTACTTTAGAGGAAGTAAGAGATTCTAATTTAGTTTTAATTGTTGTTGATGCATCAAATTATGATTATGAAATACAGATTAAAGCGACAGAAGATATATTGGCAGATATGGATTTGATCGGAAAAAATATTTTATATGTCTTTAATAAAATGGATAAAAATCCTGATTTTAGGTTTTATAAAAAAGTTGATAATGAAATTTACATTTCTGCAATGGATGAAAATGATATAGAAAGATTAATTAAAAAGATAGAAAATCTATTATTTGGAGATTATTCAATTTATGAAGTTTTTGTATCCTATTCAGATTATGATAAAATAAAAAAACTAGTTCCTTTTTCATTAAAAAAAGACGAAAAGTTTGAAGCAGATGGAATTAAAACTTATTTATTATTAGATGATAATATGAAAATAAAATATAGAAAGTTTATTAAAAATGAAGTATAAAGAATATAAATCAATTTTAAATGAATATTCAAGTGAAATAGAAATAAATAGATCTAGATTTATTTCTAATATAAAATATTGTGAAACAGAAGAAGAATCTTTAGCTTTTATTGAAAAAATAAGTAAAAAGTATAGAGATGCTACTCATAATTGTACAGCATATATAAATGGTAATATCTCAAATATACAAAGGTATAATGATGATGGTGAACCTCAGGGAACAGCAGGTATACCTATGCTGGAAGTATTAAAAAAAGAAGAGTTAACTAATTTGTGTGTAGTGGTTACAAGATATTTTGGTGGTAAAAAACTTGGAGCATCAGGTCTTATAAGAGCATATGGAGGTGCTGTTTCAGATGTTTTAAGGGTTTCAGAAATTATAGAATTTAAAAATTATTATAAAGTTAAACTTGTATTTGATTATAATTTTTTAGGAAAAATTGATAATTATATAGGAGAACAAAACTTTTACATTAAGCAAAGAGATTATTTAGAAAAAATAGAAAATATAATGTATATAAGTGTTTTGAAATATCAAAAATTTAAGGAACAATTATTTGAAATTACAAGTGCAAATATTGATATTAAAATAATTGATGAAGTATTATTAAAAGTTAGAAATGGAGAAATTATAGACTTATGAGTATTTTTTGTAAAAAATATGCTAAATTAATAACAGTTTTATTTTCTTTTTCTTTAATATTATTTTTACTTACACTTTCAATAAATATCGGTTCAGAAGATTTTAATTTTTACAAAAATTTTTCTATTGAACATAATTTGAAAAATCAAGTTGGAGTAAGTCAAGATAATTTAGAGAAAATGTATAAAAGTTTGCAGGGACAAATAAAAACCGGGGATGAAAAAGAAATTAAACAATATTTTAACGATAGAGAAGTTTCACACATGAAAGATGTGTATAAATTGTTTAATCTTAATAGAAATATTAATAGGATTATGATGGTAATAGTTATAATTAGTTCCACTTTAGTTTATTACAATAAAGAAGACAAAGTACAGAATTCAAAATATATAATAAATTATTTACTAATTATATTAGTCGGATTTTTAATATTAGGTGGTATAGTTTATTTTAATTTTGAATCTTCATTTATTAAATTTCATGAATTATTTTTTAATAATGATTTATGGTTATTGAATCCTGAAACAGATATAATGATAAGGATGTTACCACAGGAATTTTTTATGAGTATTGCATTTAAGATTTTTTCGATATTTATTTTGTTTATGGGTATAGTAATAGCAAGTTTGATAATTTTTATTTTTGTAAAGAAAAGAGGTAAAAGAAATGTTTCAGTATAATGGAAGTAGGGTAGCATTTTCGTTTCTAGGGATAGATGTATACTGGTATGGTGTGCTTATTGTTACAGGAATGATATTAGCAGTATATCTTGTAAGTAGAGAATTAAAACGATTGGGAGAGAATCCGGATTTAATATATGATATAGCAATTTGGGTGTTACCAGCGTCTATAATAGGAGCTAGGTTATATTATGTTATTTTTGAATTTGGAAGATATGATAATATTTGGGAAATGATTAATGTTAGAGATGGTGGATTAGCAATACATGGAGGAGTAATAGCCGCCGTATTAGTAGGATTTATTTATAGTAAAATTAAAAGAATCAATTTCTTTAAGGTTTCTGATTTAGTTGCAATTTTTATGCCATTAGCTCAAGCTATTGGTAGATGGGGAAATTTTATAAATAACGAAGCACATGGGGGACCAACTAATGCACCTTGGGCTCTTATAATTGATGGACAAAAATATCATCCGACATTTTTTTATGAGTCACTTGGAAATTTTTTAATATTTTTGGGATTATTTATTTATTATAGAAAAAAATCTCCAAATACAGGGAAACTTACAGCATTGTATATGATTTTTTACGGAATATTAAGATTTTTTGTTGAGTCTTTAAGAACCGATAGTTTATGGTGGGGACCAATAAGAGTTGCTCAATTGGTATCAATTTTTGGAATTATCACAGGGGTAATTATAATTTATTTTGCAAATAAAAATAAGTTTTATTCAGAAGATTTTTATAATATTAAAAATATTTAACATTTAAGTTTTTTAAATAGAATACTATATATAGTATTCTATTTTTTTTATTACATTACATTGTGTGTTGAAATAAATAAAAAAAATTTTTTAAAAAAAAATTAAAGGAAAAATATAAAAAAAAGATAAAAAAATTTTTTATCTTTTTTTTTATATTTAAAATCTTGTAATTTACACTAAAATAGGATAGAATATAAGCAAGTGGAGAGTAAGTGGAATAAAGTGGTAGAAAGTGGTGAAAGTTATGTATATAGGAGAATATACACATTCAATAGATGACAAAGGTAGAGTTATAATGCCTTCTAAGTTTAGAGAAGAGCTTGGTGTGAAATTTTATGTCACAAAAGGCATGGAAGGTTGTATCTTCGTATATGATGAAGTTGAATGGAAAAGACTTGAAGAAAAAACAAAAAACTTAAAACTTACCTCAAAAAAAGCAAGACAGTTCGAAAGATTATTTTATGCACCTGCTAGAGAATTAGAGTTTGATAAACAAGGACGTTTTGTAATACCACAGAATTTAAGAGATTATGCAAAAATAGAAAAAGAAGCATCAATAATCGGTGTATCTTCTAGGATTGAAATTTGGGATAAAAATAAATATGAAGAGTATATTAGTGGTTCAGAAATGGATTATGATTCAATAACAGAAGATTTTGAAGATTTAGATATATAGGATGAGGGACTATGAAATTCAATCACGAACCTGTATTGTTAAAAGAAACAATAGAGGCATTAAATATTAAAGAAAATGGAATATATGTTGATTGTACAGTTGGTGGAGCTGGTCATTCTATCGAAATTTTAAAAAGAATGGGTAGTGAAGGAAGACTTGTTGCTATCGATCAAGATGAAGAAGCACTTTTAGCTGCGTCTAATAGGTTACAAGGATATAAAAATCAAGTTTATTTTATAAAATGCAATTATGCTTATTTAGGTAAAATTCTTGACGAATTATCAATCGATAAGGTCGATGGAGTTTTAATGGATATAGGAGTATCTTCTCATCAACTTGATGAAAAAGAAAGAGGGTTTTCATACCATCAAGATGCTGAATTAGATATGAGAATGGATAAAGACCAAGAATTGACAGCTAGATATATAGTAAATAATTACGATAAAGATGATCTTGAAAAAATATTTTGGCAATATGGTGAAGAAAAATGGGGAATGAGAATTGCTGAATTCATAATTGAAGCAAGAAAAGATAGAGAGATAGTTACTACTTTTGATTTGGTTGAAATTATTAAAGCAGCAGTTCCGAAAAAAGCAAGGGTAGATAAACATCCTGCAAAAAAAATATTTCAAGCATTAAGAATTGAAGTAAATAAGGAGTTAGATGTTTTAGAAACAGGGATACAGTCAGCAGTTGAAAGATTAAAGCAAGGTGGAAGGTTAGCTATCATAACTTTTCATTCATTAGAAGATAGAATTGTGAAAAATAATTTTAAGGAATTATCAAGAGGATGTACATGTCCTTCAGAATTTCCTGTATGTGTATGTAATAGAAAAGAAATAATTAAAGTTATAAATAAAAGACCTATTACAGCAACTGAAGAAGAATTAAAAAATAATAATAGATCAAGATCTGCAAAACTAAGAGTTTGTGAAAAATTATAGAGGCTAATATGGAAAATTTAAGAGAATTAAAAGTAAATAGTATGACTACCTCTATAAGAAGGGTTAGAGTAAAATCAAAACGTAAAGTAAAAATAAATTTTGAAACATTAAAATATAATATGATGTTTATAAATGTAATATTTTCTGTTGTTTTGTTTTTTATCTTAATTGCAGGATATTCAGAAATGGTACACATAAGTAGTAATAACTTGGTAATGCAAAGTAAACTTGATGCATTAGAAGTAGATCAAAATTCCTTAAAAAATATAGCTGCTCCATTACAAAATAAAAAAAGAATAGAAGCAATTGCTAAATCAAGACTGGATATGATATATCCAAATAAAGACAATATTGTTAAAGTTGATAGCATGGGAAGTGATAAAAAATTAGTATTAAGTGATTTTGATTTGAAAAGAAAATCAAATAGTAATACAAATTCAATTTTATCAATTATAACAAATATATTTAGATGAGGTTTTGATGAAGAAAAAAGCTAATGAAAAAATGCTGAAAAATTTTGAAAATACAGATGCGAAAATGTATTATTTCTTAATAGTTTTAGCATTTTTTGTTTTTATATATATTATAAGATTTTATATGTTGCAAATTGTAGATATTAATGATTATAAAATTAAAGGTCAGAATATAGTAAAAGTAGGGAGTGTTATCAATTCAGCAAGAGGATCAATATTGGATAGAAATGGCAAGGAACTTGCAATTACACAAAAAATTGATTCTTTATATATGCTTCCTGTTACAACGAAAGAGAAAAGCGAAAAAGCAGAAAAAATTATTTCAGATAGCAAGAAGTTTAATTCATTAAGTAGTGATAAACAAAAAGAAATAAAAAAACAAGCTTCTATTTCTATTTATAGGCCTGAAGAAATTGAAAAAATTTCAAATATTTTAGGTATTTCAAAAAAAATAATAGACTATAATATTAAAAATAGCAAAGAGGGGTACATTTACGATGGATTAAATAAAATTCAAAAGGAAAAGATTGAAGAGTTAAATTTGAATTATCTAAAGATTGTGCAATTAGATAAAAGACTATATCCTAATAATAATATTTTATCTAGTACTTTAGGATTTACAGAAAATAATGTCGGAGAATATGGATTGGAAAAATATTATGATAAGGTTCTTTCCGGTGAATTAGGTTATAAAGAGTTTTATAAGGCGTTACATGGAACAGAAATACCATTTTATAGCGGAAGCACTCTGGAAGCAAAAGAGTCTAGAAATATTGTAACTACAATAAATTTAGATTTACAAAAGATACTTTATAAATATACTAAAGAAGCAATGATTTCTACAAAATCACTTTCTGCTACAGCGGTATTAATGAATCCAAATAATGGAGAGGTATTGGCTATGGAGTCATTTCCATCTTTTAATCCTAATAGCCCAAGAATGTTAAATTCGGATATCGATAAGTTATTTTTAAGTAATTTAGATAAATCAAAAGAATCTGAATATTTGATATCAAGATGGAATAATAATGCTGTATCTATGAGATATGATCCGGGTTCTGTATATAAAGTAATAACCACATCTATTGCACTTGAGGCAGATAATGAAATAAAAAATAAAATATATGATGACAATGGATATTATGAAATAGCACCTGGAGTAATTATACGTAGTTGGAGATATTGGGATCCTCATGGTCAACAAAATTTAAGAGAAGCACTAAAGAATTCGTCCAATCCTGTGTTTGTTCAAGTTGCGAAAGATATAGGAAAGCAAAGATATATTGATTATGGGCAATCTTTTAGGTTTGGACATAAAACAGGAATAGATTTACCAAATGAAATTGATGGTTTTTTCCCTAATTCGCCTGCTATATCAGATGTTGATTTTGGAATAATGAGTTATGGACACTATGTAAATGTTAATCCAACACAATTATTAAGTTCTATTAACACAACTGTTAATGGAGGCAAATACTATAAACCCCATTTATTAAAAAAAATACAAAATAAAAATAATCAAGATATTTATGAAAATAAAGAAGAATATTTAGGAAAAACAATTTCGGAAACAACATCGAAAGAGGTAAGAGAATATTTAGAATATACTGCGGATAGTTATGGATTAAATACTGAAAAAGTTAAATTTGGAGCTAAAACAGGTACAACGGTAAAATATACTAATGATAATATTTTTAATCATGATAATGAAAAATATGAATCAGTTTATGCATCAATTTTTATGGCATATCCATCAGATAAACCAAAATACACACTTTTATTAGTTTTAAATGAACCGCTGACAAGTCAATTGTCATCTGATACTGCAGTACCTTTTGCAAATAAAATTATGAAAGATGTAGTATCATATGATTCCGGAGATTCTAATAAATTGAAAAAAGTTAATAGTTTTGTAAAAATACCAAATGTAATTGGATTATCTTTTGAAGAGGCTAGCGCACTATTAGATAAGAATAATGTGAAAGCTACTACTAATCAAGAGATGGGAAGATTTCATATTATAAAGGAGCAAAATCCCTCGGCTGACGGATTATTAAAAAAAGATGATTATTTAAGATTAGATTTTGATAGCAAAATAAAAGTTCCTGATTTAATAGGAAGAAATGTAAGAAATATTGGAGAATACTTAAAATTAAATAAAATAAATTATATAATAAATGGAAAGGGAAGCACTATAAAATCTCAATCAGTAAAACCAGGAGAAATTATAGATGATCAACAAATTATAAAATTAGAAACAGAATAGGAGAAGTTTATGAAAGAAATTTTATTGATGATGCTATCTATAGTGTTATCAACATTATTTGTATGGGGATTAATTCCCATTTTAAGAAAAATGAAAGCAGGACAACCAATTAGAGAAGAAGGTAATAAAGAACATTATAAAAAAGCAGGTACGCCAACCATGGGTGGTTTAGCATTTCTTGCCGCATTTCTAATTATTTCTTTAGCATTTAATTATAATTTGAATGTTTTGTTTGTAGTTTTAGGCACATTATTTTTTGGATTGATTGGATTTATTGATGATTTTGAAAAAATTGTGAAAAAACATAATTTAGGACTAAATGAAAAACAAAAATTAATATTACAATTTGGAATTTCTTTTATATTAATTTTATTAATGTATGTATTATTGGATACTAAGATGTATATGCTAAATATACCATTTATAACAAATGGTATAAACATTAGCGTTTTAGTTATACCAATCTTAATGTTTATAATGGTCGGTACAGTTAATGCCGTAAATTTAACTGATGGATTAGACGGGTTATTATCTTCAGTTTCTATTCCTGTTTATATTGGAATTTATTTCTTAGCCAGAGTTAGTCATCCAAATGTTGCAATAAGTGCATTAATTTTTGCGGGAGTTCTTTTAGGATTTTTAGTATTTAATTCAAATCCATGTTCTGTAATGATGGGGGATACTGGTTCGATGGCGATTGGTGGTTCAATAGTGGTTATGATGTTTATTATTAATAAACCAATATATTTAATTTTTATTGGAGGTATCTATTTTATTGAAGCACTATCAGTTATTATACAGGTGCTATATTTTAAGAAAACAGGTGGAAAGAGAATATTTAGAATGAGCCCAATTCATCATCATTTTGAATTAGGGGGACATAAAGAAACTAAAATAGTTGCAAGTTTTATGGTTGTAAGTGTTTTATTAACATTATTTACATTGTATATTGTTTAAGGAAGAAGTATGGATATTAAAGATAAAAAAGTTATCGTATTTGGACTTGGAGTTACAGGTAAGTCATCAATAAGAGCGTTATCAAAATTGGGTGCTAAAGTATATATATATGACGATAGGAAATATGAAGAATATAAAGATACATTAAATGATTTAAAAGAATATGAGTATCAAATAATTGAAAATAAAGATGAAATAGAATGGGAAGAAATAGAATTTATATTAAAAAGTCCGGGAATTAAACTGGACAATAAATTTATATTATTGGCTTTAGAAAAAAATATAAAAGTTTATTCCGACATAGAAGTAGCATATCAACTATGGGGAGGAGATAATTTAATTTCTGTTACAGGTACAAATGGTAAAACTACAACCACCGCAATGATAAGTCATATACTTAATAAATGTGGAATAAAATCTAAAGTTGTTGGGAATATTGGTGTAGGAATTTTATGGGAAATCTTACAAAATGGATTAGATTATAAATATGTTTTAGAGTTATCAAGTTTTCAATTATCCAGTATTGATAAATTTAGATCAAAAGTATCTATTATTACAAATATTAGTGAAGATCATACAGATTGGCATGGAACATTTGATAATTATAAAGAATCTAAATATACAATTTTTAAAAATGTATTAAAAAATGATGTTGTTATTCTAAATAAAGATGATATTTACTTAAAAAATTTAAATATAAACAGTGATAATATATTGTATTTTTCATTGAAAAATGATGCGGATGCGTATTTAAATAATAATGATATTGTAGTTTTAGATAATAAATTTAATAAAGATAAAATACATTTAGTTGGAAATCACAATATTGCAAATACTTTAGCTGCGTGTTTGGCTATATCAAATTTATATATACCATTTAATAAAATCGTTGATTCAATCAGTACTTTTAATGCTATTGAACATAGAATTGAATTTGTAAAAGAAATTAACGGCGTAAAATATTTTAATGATTCAAAAGGAACTAATATAGATTCAACAAAAGTTGCATTAGATGGATTTGAATCCAATGTTATATTAATTGGTGGCGGATATGATAAACATGTTGAATTTGATACATTATTCAATTGTAATAAAAATATAAAATTATTAATTTTATATGGTGAAACAAAATATAAAATGGAAAAATCAGCTAAGAAATGTAATATTAAAAATATTGAAATAGTAAATGATTTAGAGCAAGCTGTAAATCTTGCATATAATTATGCGGTAAATGGAGATACTGTATTATTTTCTCCTGCAAATGCAAGTTGGGATATGTATAACAGCTATGAAGAAAGAGGGAAACATTTTAAGGAATTGGTATTAAAATATGCAAAGTAAAGTAAAAGCATTGTTTAATGGTTTAAGAAAATTTAATACTAAATATTTTAATTCTGATGCATCAAAACATAGTTCCAATTCGTTTATTATTATATTTCTTTCAATTTTGAGTATATCTGGTTTAATTATTTTATTGAGTGCAAGTTCGTATTTGACAATAAAGTATGAAAGTAGCAGATTTTTCTATGTTATTAGGCAAGCTGTTTTTACTATTATTGGATTTATTGTTATGATAATATTTTCTAAAATTGATTATAATTTTTATAAAAAATATGGAGGAATGTTTTATATAATATCCATAATACTATTAATATTATGTTATGTGCCATTTATATCATCACCAATAAATGGTGCTAAAAGAGCAATAAAAATATTTATAACATTCATGCCGTCAGATGTTGCTAAGTTGTTTGTGTTGATAGCTTTATCAAAACTATTAATCACTAATTATAAAGAAAATGATGAGTGGAAAAATGGATTTTTCAAAATTATGATATTCATTTTTATTCCATTTATATTGATTTTTTTTCAGACAGATTTATCTACATCGCTTGTATTACTTTTTGCATGTTTATCAGTATATTTTATATATGGATTTAACAAAAAATTTCTTTTGGTTTTAATACCGGGAATTTTAGTTTCTGTCTTATCTTTAAAGTTTATACTTAAACCTTATCAAATTGACAGGTTAATTGCATTTTTAAATCCGGAAGCATATTATGATGATATTTCTTGGCAAGTATTAAATGGATTGTTTGGATTTTCAAGAGGCGGTGTATTTGGTGTAGGGTTTGGTAAAGGGATATATAAGCATGGATATTTATCAAATGAAGTAATAAATGACATGATATTTTCTGTAGTAGGTGAAGAATTTGGATTTATTGGTGCAATTGCAATATTACTATTAGTATTTATAATTACATATTTAGTAATAAGAGAAGCTATGAAGTCTAAAGATATATATGCAAAATTATTATGTTTTGGTATAGGAATGGTTTATTTTTTTCAATCAATGATTAAT
Organism: Helcococcus ovis; assembly: GCF_004524775.2. Lineage (NCBI taxonomy): Bacteria > Bacillati > Bacillota > Tissierellia > Tissierellales > Peptoniphilaceae > Helcococcus > Helcococcus ovis. The sequence continues at coordinate 681,953 of NZ_CP119081.1, forward strand.
ATTGGTGTTACAATAAGTTTAGTTCCAAACACAGGCATTACACTTCCTTTTATATCTAATGGGGGTACATCGCTTATAGCATTTTTTGCAATGTTTGGTGTGGTATTAAATATTTCCAGACAAAATAAGTATTTAGAAAAAAATGAAAATAATAAAAATAAAAAAAATGTTTAAAAAATATTAATATATTGTTATACTAATAGTAATAGCATAAAATTTTGTAAAAAATATATGATAATTTATTTGGAGGGTTAAATGAGTAATTTTGATATAGAAGTTAACAACACAGGTTTAGCTAAAATTAAAGTAATCGGTGTTGGTGGCGGTGGTAATAATGCCATCAGTAGAATGAAAGAGTCAGGTTTGGTTGGTGTTGAATTCGTTGCGATTAATACGGATAAACAAATTTTAGATGCAATTAATAGTGATGTTACATTACAAATTGGCACAAAATTAACCAAAGGTTTAGGTTCCGGTGGAAATCCTGAAGTGGGTGAAAAGGCTGCTGAGGAAAGTAAACAAGAAATCGCTCAAGTATTACAAGGATCGGATATGGTATTTGTAACTGCCGGTATGGGTGGCGGGACAGGTACAGGGGCAGCACCAATCGTTGCACAAGTTGCTAAGGAGATGGGGATTTTAACTGTTTCTGTTGTAACAAAACCATTCCTATTTGAGGGAAGAAATAGACAATTACAAGCTGAAGCTGGTATTGAAAGATTAAAGAAAAATGTTGATACATTAATTGTTGTACCAAACGATAGATTGCTACAAATTGCTGAAAAAAGAACAACAATGATTGAAGCATTTAAGATGGCTGATAAAGTATTATTAGATGGTATTAAAGGTATTTCAGATTTAATTGCAGTTCCAAACATAATTAACTTAGATTTTGCTGACGTTCAATCAGTTATGAAAGAACAAGGTGTTGCTCATATGGGTATTGGGTATGCAACAGGAGAAAATAGAGCTGTTGAGGCCGCAAAAGCTGCTATTAAATCACCATTATTGGAAACATCTATTGATGGTGCTAAAGCAGTATTGATAAATGTTACATCATCTGATTTAGGAATTATGGAGGTTCAAGAAGCTTCAGAATTAATTAGAGAACACGTAGATAAAGATGCAAATATTATATTTGGTGCCGGATATGATGATTCATTAAAAGATGAAATTAAGATTACAGTTATAGGTACAGGTTTTGATAATAAGAGAATTATTTCCTCAAATACATCAAGTACAGCATCTGCTAGAAAAGATGATAATAAAGGATTTGCGATACCAGATTTTTTAAAATAAGATAGGATAAATAAATGAAGTGTCCATATTGCGGTTTTCTTGATTCAAAAGTTATCGATTCTAGACCAACGGATGGAAATGAGTGTATTAGACGTAGAAGAGTTTGTATAAAATGTGAAAAAAGATTTACTACCTATGAAAGAGTAGAAGATCAAACCATTGTTGTAATCAAAAAAGATGATACAAGAGAACCATTTTCAAGAACAAAATTACTTAATAGCTTAATAAAATCATGTGAAAAAAGACCAATTAAGGTTGAAGTTTTAGAAGATGCTGTTGATGAAATAGAAAAAGAAATAAATTATTTAAATCAAAAAGAAGTTACATCTGCTTATATTGGAGATTTAGTTATGGATAAATTAAAAACTATAGATAAAGTTGCATATGTAAGATTTGCTTCTGTTTATAGAGAATTTGCAGATGTTCAATCTTTTGCAGATGAAATAGAGAATTTAAGAGAATAATTTAATTTAACTGCTGCAAAACATGTTTTGTAGCAGTTTTTAGGTATTACTTAGTAAATGGAGAATTAGATGGATGATAATCTAGATTTTTTTGATATTAATAAAAATGAACAATTGAGTACAAATAGACCAATGGCTGCTAGACTAAGACCAAACTCTATTGATGATTTTATTGGACAAGAACATTTAATAGGAAAAGATAAGCCATTATATCGTATGATAAAAGCTGATAAATTATCTTCTATGATATTTTATGGACCTCCGGGAACTGGTAAAACAACATTAGCGTATATAATAGCGAAAAGTACAAAAATGGATTTTGTTGAGTTATCAGCTACATCTGCGGGAGTTAAAGATATAAAAAATGTTATAGAAAGAGCAGAGAATAATTTATCATTGTATTCTATTAGAACATTATTATTTATAGATGAAATTCATAGGTTTAATAAATCGCAGCAAGACACACTGTTACCACACGTTGAAAGTGGGTTGATAACTTTAATAGGTGCTACTACGGAAAATCCATATTTTGAAGTAAATAAAGCTTTGATTTCTAGAGCACATATTTTAACTTTAGAAAGATTTAAAGATAATGATTTAAGAAAATTGATAAATAATGCTATAAATGATAAAAAAAATGGATTTGGTAATTTGAATATTGAAATAACAGATGAAGCTATTGATTATTTAATAATGACATCATCAGGAGATGCAAGACAATTATTAAACAATCTTGAAATTTCAGTGCTTTCAACCGATTCAATTGATGGTAAAATATTTTTAGACTTAAAAGTTTTACAAGATACAGTTATAAAAAAAGCAGCGATATATGATAAATCGGCTGATGAACATTATGATACTATATCTGCTTTTATAAAGTCAATGCGAGGCTCAGACCCGGATGCTTCGTTATATTATTTAGCTAAAATGTTAGTAGCTGGAGAGGACATAAAATTTATTGCAAGACGTATTTTAATTTTTGCAGCCGAAGATATTGGTGTTTCAGATCCAAATGCAATTAATATTGCTAACTCCACATTTCAAGCTATAAATGCTGTAGGGATGCCTGAAGCAAGGATTATTTTATCAAATGCTGTTATATATATGGCATTAGCACCTAAATCTAACTCTGCATATTTAGCTATAGATAAGGCGATAGATTTTGTTAAAAACGGAAAGCATTATAATGTTCCGACGCATTTACGTGATTCACATTATAAAGACGCTCATAAGTTAGGAAGAGGAGAAAGATACAAATATCCTCATAATTATGATTTGGGATATGTAAATCAAACATATCTTCCACAAGAAATTCGTGATATAATATTTTATGAAAATAAAAAAATAGGATATGAAAAATCCATAAATGATAGATTAAATAAAATTAAGGAGAGACATAATAATGGAAATTAAAGAGCTATTTAAAAGCTATAAAGATTATGTAAACAAAGAAGTTGAAATACACGGTTGGATAAAAAAATCAAGAGAATCAAAAACAATTGGTTTCTTAGAAATAAATGATGGATCGTTTTTTAATAATGTTCAAGTAATCGTAAATAGTGATTTATCAAATTTTAAGGAAATATTCTCATTAGGCATTTATGCTGCGGTTAATGTAAAAGGTGTTTTGGTTGAACCGGAAAATGCAAAACAAGATTTTGAAATTCAAGCAACAGAAATAGAAATTTTAAATGACTCTGATAAGGATTATCCATTACAAAATAAGAGACATACATTTGAGTTTTTAAGAACATTACCTTCGTTAAGAGCAAGGACTAATGCTTTTAATGCAGTATTTAGAGTAAGAAGTGAATTAGCATTTGCTATTCATAAATTTTTTAATGAAAGAGGATTTGTATACATTCATACTCCATTAATAACAGCTTCAGATGCTGAAGGTGCAGGGGAAATGTTTAGAGTAACGACATTAGATTTAAATAATCCTCCAAGAGATGAAGAAGGTAAGGTAGATAATTCAAAAGATTTCTTCGGTGCATTATCAAACCTTACAGTTAGTGGTCAACTTGAAGTTGAAGGTTTTGCTATGGCTTACTCAAAAGTTTATACTTTTGGGCCAACATTTAGAGCGGAAAACTCAAATACTCCACGTCATGCTGCTGAATTTTGGATGATTGAACCTGAAATAGCATTTGCTGAATTAAAAGATGTTATGGAAGTTGCAGAAGATATGGTTAAATATATAGTTAAATATGTGATGGAAAAATTACCTGAAGAAATGAATTTATTTGACCAATTCGTTGAAAAAGGTATTAAAGAAAGACTTACAAAACTTGTAAATTCTGAATTTAAGAAAGTAACATACACAGAAGCGGTTGAACTTTTACAAAACTCAGGTAAGAAATTTGAATATCCGGTTAAATGGGGTTCTGATTTACAAACAGAACATGAAAGATATTTGACAGAAGAGGTATTTAATGGCCCTGTTTTTGTTACAGATTATCCAAAAGATATTAAATCATTCTATATGAAATTAAATGATGACAAAAAGACGGTTGCTGCAATGGATATGTTAGTTCCGGGGGTTGGAGAATTAATTGGTGGATCTGAAAGAGAAAATGATTTAGAAACATTATTACAATTAATGGAAGAAAAAGGTATTAACGCAGAAGATTATAAATGGTATTCAGACTTAAGAAGATTCGGTGGGGTAAAGCACGGTGGATTTGGATTAGGTTTTGAAAGAATGGTTATGTACATGACAGGTATGAAAAATATTAGAGATGTTTTACCATATCCAAGAACAGTACACAGCATGAAAGAAGTTAAATAGTAAGTAAGGAGCTGTTGCAAAATAACTAAAAATGTTATTTTGTAATAGCTTTTTCTTTTTAAGAGACTGTAATAAATTTTGTGTATGAAAATCTTTCTGATTAAGGTAATATAAACTTAATCAGAAGGATTTTTTTATGGGAAGAAAAAAACAAAAACAGCAAAAAGTAGATTAGCAAAATAATTAATAGAGTCATACGATATAAAAACTGCACAAGATATACAAGAAGCATTAAAAGACTTGCTAGGAGAAACAATAGAAAGCGTGTTAAAAGCAGAAATTGATGAGCATTTGGATTATGAATATGGACAAACACCACTTTCAATAAATACAAGAAATGGAAGTAGTAAAAAAACAGTTAAATCCAGCATTGGAAAACTAGAAATAAATATACCAAGAGATAGAGATGCAAGTTTTGAGCCACAAATATTGAAAAAATACGATAAAGATATTTCAAATATTGAAGCACAAATAATATCAATGTATTCTAAAGGTATGACAACAAGAGATATTTCATCACACATTAAAGATATATATGGTTTTGGAGTATCAGCAGGACTTGTAAGCAGCATTACAAATAAAATATTACCAACTATTGATGAGTGGCAAAATAGACCTTTAGATAAGGTTTATCCTTTTGTATTCATAGATGCAATACACTATCATGTAAGAGAAAATGGTCTAATAGTAAAAAAAGCTGTATACATAGCTTTAGGATATAACATAAATGGTTTTAAGGAAATATTAGGAATGTGGATTGGAGAAAATGAAACATCTAAATATTGGCTAATGGTTCTAAATCAAATGAAAGATAGAGGTTTGGAAGATATTTTAATAATATCAAGTGATAATTTACCAGGAATAAGTCAAGCAATAGAAGCAGTATTTCCAAAAACAGAAATACAAAAATGTATAATTCATCAAATAAGAAATTCAACAAAATTTGTATCATATAAAGATTTAAAAGACTTAATGAAAGACTTAAAAATGGTATACCAAGCAAAAAATGAGAAAACAGCATTACAAAATTTGGAAAACTTTGAAGAAAAATGGGCAAAGAAATATCCTGGATGTGTAAAAAGTTGGAAGAATAATTGGGCTGAACTTTCAACATATTTTAAGTATCCAAAAGATATAAGAAGATTAATATATACAACAAACTCAATAGAGAATTTTAATAGACAGTTAAGAAAAGTAACTAAAAATAAAGCAATATTTACAAATGATTATGCACTAGCTAAAAGTCTGTATTTAGCAATGGTAGATGCATCAAATAAATGGACAAGTAGAATGAATCAATGGGATTTAATAATATCTCAATTATCTATTTATTTTGAAGGTAGAATTTAATTTTCTTTGTTGAAGAATAAACAAAACCAAAGGCAAAGTCAAGGGTTCGCTTCGCCGAAAATTCGCCCTTGACTGTGTCTTTGGTTTTGTATACCTAAAATTAGGAAAATTAAATTTGATAAATTTAAAATTTTATGTAACAATCAAATTGAAAAATAAAATATCTGATCAGAATTAATTTTTCAAAAATATCAATATATCTTAATCAGTAATAGACTGATACACAAAATTATTTACATAACCGTAGAACCTATTAATTAAATATTAGCGTGACAATATAAGGCTCTTCTTTTTTTTCAAGATTTTTCCATTTAAATATTATTTTTTTATTATTTATTTCTTTATTATTAATAATATATTGTTGCAATTCACTGGAATATCCATCACGTCTCTCTGCTTCTTTTATATCTAATTCTATTTGATTATATTCTTTAAGTATATTATCATTTTCTATCTCTAATTTCCATGCATGCGTTGGATATAATTTAGGTAATATAATTTTAGTATAACTCTTTGAAGATTTTTTAACATTAAGCTCTATATTATCACCTAATCCATCATATCCAAAATTTTTTAATCCATAAGACTTATTATCTATTAAAATCACTTTATTAGGATAACCTTTTTTATCAGTTGGAAATATATAAAAACTTTCTTTATTACAGGAAACTAATATAAATATGCAAGATATTATAACTACACTTTTTAGAATTCTATTGTATATACCCATGCGTTTGAACCTCCCCCTAAAGAATAATAAAAATTATTATTTTTTAAAGTTACACTTTTCTTTACACCACCATTTGGTTCTAATAATATAAGAACTCTATCACCACCATAATTAGGTATCCATCTTTGGTATCCTATTAAACCTACTGAATGCCCCTTTAATCTTATATGCATAGGCTTATTTCTATCAATATTCCATGCAACAGTGTTAAACCCTATTACACCTTTATGTGTTGGATATAGTCCCCAATGATTGTATGCTTTCTTCATATTTGCCCAATTTCCGCCCTGTTCAGGATTATTTGGAAATACATATTCTGCAATTCGTTTTGCCGTTAAAGAATAATTCTTGTAATAGTTAATCATTGCAGCTGTAGTTGCTGCCCAACACCAAGGATGATTCCCTTGATCAACACCTTTAACATTTAAAGTTTTTCCTTCATAAGGACTTATTGATGAAAATAAAGATATATCTCTTGGATTATAATTAAACATCGAAATATTATTAATTCCAACATTGTGAGTATTCATTTTTTTAGTTAAATCTGTTAAAGATAATTTATTTTTATTTTTCAAGTCAACTGAATCATTTTTTGATAAAAATTTTTCATTATGTTCATTTTCATATATTTCATACAATTTAATGTTATTTTCTCCATCATATGCTTTCAAATTTATACCATCTGTTAATAATATAAATTCCTTTGATTTTAATTGCATATTTTTTAATAATATTTCTAAATTTTCTGAAAAAGATTTGGATAATGAAGATAAATAGTTAAATTTATCACCATATACTTCAAGTATTAATACTATTTTAGAGTTTCTTATTATAGGAAAACATGTAGAATTAGTATTCTTTATTACATTATATATTTTAAATGGAGTTCCTAATATATAATCAGAAACATTTCCTTTTATTTCTTGAGCATCAATTAATGCTATTAAATGCTTTTGAAATATACTTTCGGCATATTTTTTTATATCATACTCAATATTTTCAGTAATTATATATGACTTATTATCATCATTTTCTATAGCAATCACTTTTCCAATACTTATGTTAAAAAAAATAATGGAAAAAATTAATATTAAACTTAATATTTTTTTTAATGAATTTTTTATAGTCATAGATATCTCCTTTTTATTCATACATTATAATTATATAAATTTTAGTTAAATGTTATCGATAATCCAAAAATATCTCCATTACTATATCTGCTAGGATATAATTGAGTATTAATACTAAACATTTTTCACCTCCTCTTTAATATTATTTTTTTTATATTATTTATGTCATTATAACATATAATTTTTATATATATCAATAAAGATTAATAAATTTAATATCATAAAATGTATAAAAGATGGAATATTTGGAATATTAAATTTATTGATTATTTATGGTAAAATAAATCAAACGGATAAATAAGATAAATATATTTATAAACTTATAAATCAATGTTCTAAAATATATTCTCCTTCTCCAAGTTTTTATTTTGGAAGTGCAGGATTTTTGTATACATATCTAAATTTATATGAGTATACGAAAGATAATAATTTTATTGAAAATGCTAATTTATATTACAATGATACATTAATTACATTAAAAGATAATAAATTTTACAATCCTAATTTAAAAATTAATTTAGATAATTTTTTAGAAGGAAAATATGGCATTTATTGTGTGTTAAAAATGTTTGAAGATGGAATAGTTTTTAATATATTTCCGTTTATATAGGAGAAAACATGAAATTTAATAAAAAATTACAAATAAATTATTTTAATGAAGCGCTATTATTAGCTAATTATCTATTTAATAATGATGAATCATTTGATACTGAAATATTTGATGAAAATGAAAAATATGTAATTAATAAAAAACAACTAGATTCAGAATTTAATCAATTGGAAGAATTTTTAATTAAAATTAGGAAGAAAGGTAGAAAATTAATAAAAGAAAATTCAGAATTTGAAAATTTATTTTACATCTATAAAGAAGAAAATAATCCAAATATCATGTATATGATGATTTATTCAAATTTAAAAACTAGTATATTAGAATATAATAATGATGAATTAAGTAAACTATTTAATAAAATGTTTATTTCAAACATGGAGTCTCAAGGATTTAATTATGAAGATAATAATATGATTAAATTTATTGATGAAATCAGCATTTTTAATGATAAGCAAAAATATGCAATACTTAAATTTATGAATAATATAAATGGTATGTTTGATAGATTTATAGATTTTATTGAAAAATTAGAAAATATTATTAAAGAATATATAAAAATTATTGAATATAAACTTTTAGATTTTGATTTAGATTTTGATGAAATAACTAAATTTAAGGATTTTAACATAATTAAAGACACAGATGTTTACAAACAAATTAAAGAAATTGATTTGAAAATTTTTATACAATTAAATCAATTGCTTGCCTTTAGTGTGGAGGAAAAAAATAAAAAAATATTAGGAACATTCTTCTTGGGATATATTCCATTATTGAAAAAAATGCATTTAAGAGATGAGCAAACTGAGCAAGATATTTATAATAAATTATGTGCTATCTCTGATGAAAAACGATTTGAACTATTAAATATTTTATCTAATGGTAAAAAATATGGTAAAGAGTTATCTGATTTACTTGGAATAAGTACTGGTACGGTAAGTCATCACATAACAAGTTTAATGGAAAATAATTTAATTAATTCAGAAATCGATGGCAAAAAAATATATTACACAATTAATAAAAAATCAATTGAAAGTATTATTAAATACTTACAAGAGATAATAGAGAGATAAATTATGACGGGATTTACTATTAAATTGATTGCTATTATTGCGATGCTAATAGATCATGTTGGTGCTTATTTTCAATTAAGTGGAATTGAGATAGTTCCATTTCAATATGCTTTTTTAATGAGAAGTATAGGAAGGCTTGCATTACCTATATTTTCATTTTTCTTAGTTGAAGGATATTTAAAAACAAAAAATTTAAAAAAATATATTGATAGATTACATGTGTTTGCGTTAAAAACACAAATTCCATTTGTGTTTTTATTTACTCAAGAAAATTATATGTTTGGAGGACTTGCTTCAAATTATTTTACATTTTCATACAAGTTTGAATATTTAATTTTTATTGCATTTATAATTTTTGCATATTGGAAATATATATGTGATGAAAAAGTTAAAACTTCACTATTTTTAATTGTATTTGCTTATTTAATAGTTCCGTTAAAATTAGAATATAATGGATATGTGCTACTTTCTGCAGATAATTTAAATATTATGTATGAATTGGGGATTTCTCTGATATTCATGAGATTGATAATAGTTATTGAAAAATACATGGAATATAAAAAATATAAAAAATTAATTATTCCAGTGATTGCACTAATTGTTAGTGTGTATTTTATGGGAACAGTAGCAAATTATAATTATAATGCTATTATGCTTATTATGTTTATATTTTTACTTAGAAATGACAAAGTTAGACAGCTTGTACTTATTGCTGTTTGGGCAATTTTTACATATTATGCAAATGTTCAACTTGCAGTATTTGCTGTGTTATCAGTTTTATTTATATATTTATATAATCAAAAAAGAGGATTATCAGTTAAATATTTATTTTATATAATATATCCGCTACATATAGTGTTTATATCTTTATTTAAAATTTTAATAAAATAAGTTCATGGCCCCAGCGAAAGACAAAAAGATAGAAAAGCTGATGCCAAATTTAATGAAAATGAAGCAATGTGGCCCCTGCAAAATAAGGAAAAGGGAAAAAGTATGGGCTGGATTTTTTAAAAAAATTGAGATATATCCCTAGCTAAATAAAGAAAACAAGATATGATGGGGTCAGAAAATAAAAAAATAAAGAAAAATAGCCCCAGCAAAAGAGAGAAGTAAACAAAAGCTGGGGCTATTATGAAAAAATCTATATAAAAATAGCCCTAGCTAAATAAAGAAAACAAGATATGATGGGGTCAGAAAATAAAAAAGTAAGGAAAAATAGCCCCAGCAAAATAGGGAAATGTAAAAAAGCAGGGGTTAAATTTAGAAAAATAAAAGATTTGCTTATACCACCTCCGCAGACCTAAGGGCGAGGACTAGTGACATAAGTAAATCTTTTATTTTTACTAAACATAATTAAAAACTTATGGTATTATAATATATATTAAAAGTTACAGGAGATGAATAATGGTTGAAAGATATAACCCAAATGCAATTGAAAAAAAATGGCAAAAGATTTGGGAAGAAGAAAAAACATTTAAGACAGTAATGGATAAGAGCAAAGAAAAATTTTATGCTTTAGTAGAATTTCCATATCCATCGGGAGCTGGACTTCATGTAGGACATCCAAGATCATATACTGCATTAGATGTCGTTTCCAGAAAAAGAAGAATGCAGGATCAAGTGGTGCTATATCCAATGGGATTTGATGCCTTTGGATTGCCTACAGAAAATTTTGCGATAAAAAATAAAATACATCCAAGAATAGTTACAGAACAAAATATCGAAAATTTTACAAAACAATTAAAATCTATCGGATTTTCGTTTGATTGGGATAGAGTTATAGATACCACTCAACCTGATTATTATAAGTGGACTCAATGGATTTTTATTCAAATGTTTAAAAAAGGTTTGGCGTATAAAAAAGAATATCCAATAAATTGGTGTCCAAATGATAAAGTAGGTTTATCAAATGAAGAAGTAGTTAATGGACATTGTGAGAGATGTGGAGCTAAAGTTGAACATAGAGTAAGAAATCAATGGATGCTGAAGATAACAGAATATGCAGACAGATTAATTGATGATTTGGATTTGGTGGATTATTTGCCACATATCAAGCAACAGCAAATTAATTGGATTGGAAGATCAAAAGGAGCAGAAATTAATTTTTCTATAAAAAATCACGATGAAAAATTAACTGTTTATACAACCAGACCGGATACTATTTATGGAAGCACATATATGGTCATTGCTCCTGAACATAAGATTATTGATATATTAAAAGATGAAATTGAAAACTACGATGAAGTTTTGAAATATAAAGATTTAGCAAATAAAAAATCGGATTTTGAACGTGGAGAAATGAATAAAGATAAAACAGGTGTTGAATTGAAAGGGGTTAAAGCTATAAATCCTTTAACAAATGAAGAAATACCTGTATGGATTTCAGATTATGTAATGGTTACATATGGTACAGGAGCGATTATGGCAGTGCCTGCTCATGACACACGTGATTATGAGTTTGCTAAAAAATTCAATCTTCCAATAGTTGAAGTTGTAAGTGGTGGAAATGTTGAAAATGAAGCATATACAGATACACAAACAGGAACTATGATTAATTCAGGTATTTTAGATGGATTAGAAGTAAAAGATGCTAAAGAAAAAATTATAAAATACATTGAAGAAAATGGTTTAGGTGAAAAGAAAACTAATTTTAAATTGAGAGATTGGGTATTTTCAAGACAAAGATATTGGGGAGAACCGATTCCAATGGTATATTGTGAAGAACATGGTTGGAACCCTATAGATGAAAAAGAATTACCATTATTGCTTCCGGAAGTTGAAAATTATGAACCAACAGATGATGGTTCATCTCCATTATCAACAATACCGGAATTTGTAAATACAACATGCCCAATTTGTGGTGGACCAGCACATAGAGAAACTGATACAATGCCACAATGGGCAGGGTCATCATGGTATTATTTGAGATATATGGATCCAAATAATCAAGATGCTTTAGTAGGTAAAGATGAAGTTGAATATTTTTCACCAATTGATTGGTACAATGGTGGTAATGAACATACAACACTCCACTTATTGTATTCAAGATTTTGGCATAAATTCTTATATGATATAGGAGTAGTACCCACAAAAGAACCATACATGAAAAGAACTTCTCATGGTATGATTTTAGGTGAAAATAATGAAAAAATGTCAAAATCAAGAGGTAATGTTGTAAATCCAGATGATATTGTAGAAAACTATGGAGCAGATACTCTTAGAACTTATGAGATGTTTATTTCTGAATTTGATAAATCAGTTCCATGGTCAGATGAATCTTTAGTAGGAGTTAGAAAATATCTTGATAGAGTGTGGAGATTGCAGGATATTTTAGTTAAGGGAAATGAATATTCGTCAGATATGGAAGTGTTAATTAATCAAACAATCAAAAAAGTCACAGACGACTATGAATCAATGAAATTTAATACAGCAATTTCACAATTGATGATATTACTAAATTCATTTACTAAAAAAGGACAAATTAATAAAAAAGAACTTGAAACATATTTAATTTTATTAAATCCTTGTGCACCTCATTTAACTGAAGAAATTTGGCAAATACTTGGCCATAAAACACAAATGGCTAATGCTAATATTTGGCCGACATTTGATGAAAGTAAGTTAACAAGTGATATGGTAGAAATACCGGTACAAGTAAATGGTAAAGTTAGAGGTAAAATAGAAGTTTCTAAAGATGCAAGTAAAGAAGAAATTATAGAAAAATCTCAACAAGAAGAAAACGTAAAAGCATTTTTAGCAGGAAAAACTGTAAGAAAAGTTATATTTGTGCCAGGAAAGATATTAAATATTGTTGCAAATTAAGATATTTAGAGAATTAGAGAATGAAATTTCTAATTCTCTTTCATTTTTTATTTAAATATATGTATTGATTGATAATAGTATAAAATGATCTATTGCAAAATAACTTTTTTATTTATCTTGCAACAGTACTTTTCCTAATATGCATATAAGGTTAAAAATATATAATTTGTTTTTTATTTTTGAAATAATTCTATATGTAAAATTTTAAAAAAATTATGCATTTATATTAAATAAATATTGAATTTTACACAATTTTATAACAAATAAATATTCCTTTTTCCTTTACAATGGGGGGCATTATTTGATATATTTATATATAGATTATGAAGAATGGAGGGAAATATGAATTTGACCACTAAAAGCGAATATGGATTAAGAGCATTAGCATATTTAAGGGATAAATATGATAAAGGTCCGGTTAATATTTCTGAAATTTCTACACAATTAAATTTAAGTAAAACATATATAGAGCAGATATTTAGAAAACTGAAAAAAGCCAATATTATTGAAAGTTATAGAGGAAAAGAAGGTGGGTATAAATTAAAAAGTGACCCTTCTAAAATAAATGTAGGGCATGTAATAAGAATATTAGAAGGCAACATTGAGCTTTCACATAGATGTAATGATGAGAAGTGCTTATTGCAGGGTTGTGCTTCCAGACAAGTTTTTTCTAAAATAGATAATGCTGTATCTAATGTAATTGATCATTTAACATTGGATCAAATATAAAAATAGAGGGTATAATGAAAAAATTAAATTTTAACCAATTGAGAAAAGAATTTTTAGATTTTTATGAATCTAAACAACACATAAGGCTAAAGAGTTATTCTTTAATTCCAAATAAGGATAAAAGTTTATTATTGATAAATGCCGGAATGGCTCCACTTAAAGAATACTTTATGGGAACGAAAAAGTTTTCTAAAAATAGAGCGACATCTTCTCAAAAATGTATTAGAACAGGTGATATTGACAATGTTGGGAAAACACATAGACATGCTACATTTTTTGAAATGTTAGGTAACTTTTCATTTGGAGATTATTTTAAGAGAGAAGCTATAAACTGGGCTTGGGAGTTTTTGACAAAAGTTATTGAACTTGATCCGGAAAAATTATCAGTTACAGTTTATTTAGATGATGATGAAGCATATGAAATTTGGAATAAAGAAATTGGACTTTCTGAAGATAAAATTTCAAGATTAGGAAAAGAAGATAATTTTTGGGAAATTGAAGAAGGTCCATGTGGCCCATGTTCTGAAATAATGTATGATAGAGGTGAAGAATATGAAGGCGACGATAGATATTTAGAAATTTGGAACTTAGTATTTACACAATTTAATAAGACCTCAAACGGTGAATACTTACCACTAGATCATCCAAATATTGATACAGGTATGGGGTTAGAAAGACTTGCATTGATAGTTGAAAATGCAGCTAATATATTTGAACTTGATACATTTAGACCATTGTTAAAAGCAATCGAAGAATTATCAGGTAAAAAATATGGTGAAAGTGAAAAGATTAATGAGTCATTTAGAGTTATTATGGATCATTCAAAGGCAATGTCATTTTTAGTATATGATGGAGTTATTCCTTCAAATGAAGGAAGAGGTTATGTTTTAAGAAGATTAATCAGAAGAGCATATCGTCATGGTAAACATTTAGGCATAAATGGACACTTTTTAGAAAAGTTAATCCAAATTGTTATGGAAATATATTCTCCGGAATATCCAGAATTACTTGAAGATAAAGACAGAGTATTTAAGATTGTTAATAGAGAAGAATCAAAATTTCAAGAAACAATTGATCAAGGCTTAGAAATATTAAATAATATGTTAGATCAATTAGAGTTAAGACAAGAAAAAATATTATCAGGAATTGATGCATTTAAACTTTATGATACATATGGATTTCCTGTTGATTTAACTGAAGAAATTGCTAAAGAAAGAAATATTGAAATAGATAGAGATGGTTTTTCAAAGGAAATGGAAGCTCAGAAAGAAAAATCTAGATCAGGTAAGAGTTTTGAAGGTGGTTGGGAAGACGACAAAATTGAAATTTCAGGATATCAAGCAACAAAATTTATTGGATATGAAAATATTGAATCAAACTCAAAAATTATTGGTATCGAAAATTCAGAATTAAAGTCTATTTCAGAAGGACAAAAGGCAATTGTTATTTTGGATATAACACCATTTTATGGAGAAGGTGGTGGACAAATTGGTGATAGAGGGTATTTAGAAAGTGAAAATGGTATATTAAAAGTTTTAGATACTAAAAAAACTGCTGATAATATTTATTATCACTTTGTTGAATGTGAAACTGGGGAGTTTAATGTTGGCGATGAAGTAGTAGCTAAAATTGATGTTAATAGAAGAAATTCAATTGTGAAAAATCATTCTGCAACACACTTATTAAATAAAGCCTTAAAGACAGTTTTAGGAAACCATATTAATCAAGCCGGTTCATTAGTTACAGATGAACGACTAAGATTTGACTTTACACATTTTGAAGCAATAAGTGAAGAAGATTTAAGTGAAATAGAAAGATTAGTAAATGAATCAATATTTTCAAATTATCCTGTTAAAATAGTCGAAACTACACTTGAAAAATCTCAAGAACTTGGAGCAATCGGATTATTTGAAGATAAGTATAAAGATATAGTTAGAGTTGTAAGTATGGGAGATTACTCAGTTGAACTATGTGGTGGTACTCATGTTAGAAATACTTCTGAAGTTATGATGTTTAAGATTATTTCTGAGTCAGGTATTGCCGCAGGGGTTAGAAGAATAGAGGCTATTACAGGTTTATCTGTTTATAGATATCTAAATGATTTGGAAATGAAGGAAGAAAATATTTCTAAATTACTTAAAACACAAAAAGATGGTATTGAATCTAAAATTAACAGTATGATTGCAGAAGAAAAATCCTTAAAAGAAAAAATTGATCAATTTAAGTCATTACAAGAAAATTCATTAATTAATGAAATTTCCTCGGAAATAAAAGAATTTGAAGGATTGAAATTATTAGTGAAAAAATTGAAAGAAGTTGATAGTCAATCACTAAAAAATATCTCTGATAAACTTCAAAATAATGAAAAAAATTTAGTTGTATTATTAGCAAGTGTATTTAGCGATAAAATATTATTTATTTCGTCTGTATCAAAAAATTTAATAAAGAATAATATTAAAGCTGGAGATATTGTAAGAAGTGTAGCACAAGCCACAGGTGGAAATGGTGGCGGAAGACCGGATTTTGCTCAAGCTGGGGGTAAGGATATTAATAAATTAGATGAAGCACTGTCAAAAGTAGAAGAATTTGTTAAGGAAAAATTTAATTAGGAGATTTTATGACAAATAAATTTGAAGAAACAATGAAATTTAAATTGGAAGTTAATAAAGAAGATAAAACTGTTGAAATATTAAAAAAGGTATATGTTTCTTTAAAAGATAAAGGATATGATCCGGCAAATCAAATAATAGGATATATTTTATCTGGAGATCCAACATATATTACAAGTTATAATGATGCTAGAAAAATTATAAAACAAATTGATAGAAATGAATTACTGGAAAATATTTTAAATTTTTATTTTGAAAAAAATGATATTAATAAATAAAATATGGGTAGAATTTTCTGCCCATTTTTGTGGTTAATATAATGAGGAACTATGAAAAGATATATTGGACTTGATTTAGGTACTAAAACAATAGGGGTTGCCATTTCCGATCCCTTATTGATATTTGCTAATGGGTTGGTAACAATAAAGAGAAAAGATATCGATAGTGATATTCAAGAAATTAAAAAAATTATAAATGATAATGAGGTAACTAAAATAATAATTGGTATGCCTTATAATATGGATGGTTCAAAAGGACCATCAGCTCAAAGAGTAATGAGCTTTGTAGATTTACTAAAAAAAGAAATTGACAATGAGATTATTTATGTTGATGAGAGACTAACAACAGTTTCGGCAGAAAGAGTTTTAATTGAAAATAAAGTAAGAAGGGAAAAAAGAAAGGATCATGTAGATAAGATTGCAGCGACATTTATTTTACAATCTTATTTAGATGCAAGGTAATTATGGAAAATAAAGAATATATTGAAATTAGTGATGGAGAACAAACTCTTAATTTATTAATTGTTGATACATTTGGAGTAGATAAAAAGGATTATGCTGCTTTATTAGATGAAAAAACTGATGAATTATATTTGTTTGAAATCAAAATAGAAAATGAAGAGGTTACATTTAAGACAATAGAAAACGAAAAAGAATTAGAAGAAATCCTTGCAATTTATCATGATCTTTTAGAATCGGAAGATGAAGAAATTGAAGAATAGGATAGATAAAATGAATAAATATTATAGAAAAAAAAGAAAATCGAGTATTAAAATTATTCCACTTGGTGGGGTTGGAGAAATTGGGAAAAATATGACTGCATTGGAGTATAAAAATCAAATTTTTATAGTTGATGCGGGACTTACATTTCCTGATGAAACAATGCCGGGAATTGATATTGTAATACCGGATTTCACATATTTAGAACAAAATAAACATAAAATTAAAGGGTTGTTTGTAACCCATGGACATGAAGATCATATAGGTGCTGTACCATATTTATTAAAAAAGATAAATATGCGAGTATATGCAACACCTCTAACGCTTGGATTGATAGAAGCTAAATTGGAAGAACACGGATTAAATAAATCCGTATTAAAAACGGTAAAACAAGGTCAAACAATAAGGATTAGTGATGTAGATGTTGAATTTATTGCAGTTACACATTCAATTCCTGATTCGTGTGCATTAGCATTTCACACAGATATAGGAATCGTATTTTTTACAGGAGATTTTAAGGTTGATTTCACACCTATTGACGGAGTTAAAATGGATCTGCAAAGACTTGGTGAGTTAGGAAAACAAGGCGTTTTATGTATGTTTGGAGAGAGTACAAACATTGAAAGACCGGGATCGACTTTAAGTGAATTAACTATAAGAGAAACATTTAAAAAAGTATTTGCGGATTCAAAAGGTAGGATTTTGGTTGCAACTTTCGCATCAAATCTTCATAGGGTACAACAGGTATTGGATGCTACTGAATTTAATAATAAAAAATTATTTGTATCAGGAAGATCAATGCTTAGAAATGTTAAGATAGCAATTGAACTTGGATATTTAAAAGTAAAAAAAGATACTATTCAAGATATGAATAAGATAAATAAATTTAAGCCTGAAGAAATTGTAGTTTTGACAACTGGAAGTCAAGGTGAACAAATGGCTGCTCTTACAAGAATGGCAAGAGAAGAGCATAGTAAATTAAAATTAACTGAAAAAGATACTGTTGTAATATCTGCAACGCCAATACCGGGAAATGATGCAGCTATGGGCTCAGTAATAAATAACTTAACAAAATTAGGTGTAAATGTTGTTTACTCAAAACTTGCAGATGTTCATGTTTCGGGGCATGCATCCAGAGAAGAATTAAAATTGATGTTAGCATTAATACAACCGAAATATTTTATTCCGGCTCATGGTGAAATTAGACACCAAGTTATGCATAAAAATCTCGCTATTTCAATGGGTGTTAAAGAAGAAAATGTATTTATTACAGAAGTAGGAGATGTTGTTGAAATAGGACTACATGGAGCACAAATGAAAGAAAAAGTTCCGGCAGGTAAAGTTTTAGTTGATGGACTTGGTATTGGTGATGTAGGAAATGTAGTTTTAAGAGATAGGATAAAATTAGCAGAAGATGGTATTATTAATGTTGCGATGTCGTTTGATAAAAACACAGGTAATATTATTGGAAAACCACAGATGAATACAAGGGGATTTGTATACGTAAAAGATTCAAAGAACTTAATGGAAGGCACATATAAAATTTTAGAAAATGCCAAAAATGAAATAAATGCAAAGAGAATTTCTGATACAAATCAAATGAAGTATTTGATAAATGAAAAATTAAGAGTATTTTTCTATACTGAGCTAAAGAGAAATCCGATGATTATGACAATGATATTAGAAATATAGAAATGAGAATATAATGAGAAATAAAAATCTTTTGTATAAAAAAATTAATAAGGTTTTATGGATTTTATTCGGAACACTTATTATGGCTTTTGGAACATTTTTGTTTAATGTTCCGTCAAATATTGCAGCCGGAGGAGTTACAGGTTTTTCACAGGTTATAAAGCATTTATATCCTGCAATAAATATTGGTTTTATTATGGGGGTTCTTAATTTACTGTTGTTTGTTTTAGGTTCATATTTTTTAGGTAAAGAATTTGGGATTTTTACAGTTATAGGAGCAGGTTCATATACAATATTTATGGGGATTTTAGATTTTTTATTTACAGTTAAAGAACCTATATTAAAAGATACATTAGCTAATTTAGCCCTTGGTGCTATATCAATAGGGATAGGTTTGTCATTTGTATTTAGACAAAATGCTTCAACAGGAGGGACGGATGTTTTAGCTAAAATAATTGAAAAATATTCTGAATTTAGTGTAAGCAAGGGAATGCTAATAGTTGATACATCTATAATTGTTTTTGCTGGAACAGTATTTGGATTACAAAGTGGGATTTACTCATTTATTTCACTATATATCACTACTTATGTTTTAGATGTTTTCATTGCAGGATTTAATTCTAAAATTGCAATGACAATTATTTCAAGTCACGTAGATGTAATAAATAATTATGTAATGAATGAAATAAATAGAGGTACTACACTTTATTTGGCAAAAGGTGGTTATACTAAAACAGAAAAGCAAATTTTAGTAACAGTAGTGGATAAAAAACAATATGTAAAAATTAGAAATTTTATAAAAAGTATTGATGATGATGCCTTTGTATATATCAGCAATATAAATGAAGTTTATGGATATGGATTTTCAAGGGAGTTTAATCATGTTGAAGCTAGGGAAGACACAAAAATTAAAGATTAAAAGACTTACATCAGTAGGAGCTTTTTTAGGAAATAATGAACATAACGATGATGACGATGTATTATTACCAAGAAAATATTTAAAAAAAGAAAAGGAAATTGGTGATGAAATAGAGGTTTTTGTATATAAAGATAATAACAATAGACCAATTGCTACGACAAAAAGATCCAAAATTGAATTGGGAAAATTAGCTATATTGCAAGTTGTTGATACAACCAAAATAGGAGCATTTTTAGATTGGGGATTAGATAAGGATCTATTATTGCCTTTTGATGAGCAAAAAGGAACTATAAAAAAACATAGCTATCATCTTGTTGGATTATATATTGACAAGTCGCAAAGATTGACAGCTACTATGAAAGTTGAAGATTTTTTTGAAAAAAATATTGAAATTAATGAAAATGATTGGGTCAATGGACAAATTTATTCTTATGACTCAAACTTCGGGGCATTTATCTTGGTTGAAGGTAAGTATAATGGAATGCTTGCTCAAGAAGAGATACAAGGTGTTCCAAAGGTTGGAGATAATTTACGTTTAAGAGTAAAAAGAATAAAAGATGATGGGAAAATTGATCTAACTACCAACAATAGAGCTCACGTGGAATTAAATAAGGATGCAGATTTTATATACAATACTTTACGAGATAATGGTGGATTTTTAAAAGTAAATGATAAATCGGATCCTAAAATTATCAAAAGAGTATTTAATATGAGTAAATCTCAATTTAAGAAATCTATAGGAAGATTATATAAACATCGAAAAATAATATTTAAAAATGACGGTATAATGATTGTCAAATAGGAGGTAAAATGGAAAATAAAGTATATTATAAAATCGGGGATAAGGAAATAACTCAAAATGAGGTACATGATTTTGTTCATAATTTAGGACAGGAAGGCATGAGATTTCATAATGAAGAGGGATTTAAGCAAATAGCCAAAGAATTATTAAATCAAGAATTATTTTTACTTGACGCAAAAGAAAATAAATTAGATGAAGAAGAAGATTTTAAGAAAGAATTAGAATTTGCAAAAGAACAAATATTAAAACAATATGCTATGAGAAATGTGTTGTCTAAAGCAAAAGTATCTGATGAGGAAGTTGAAAAATTTTATAACGAAAATAAAAATCAATTTAAGGATGTATACACATTTAGAGCATCACATATATTGGTTGATAATGAAGAAGAAGTTAAAAGTATAAGAAAAGAATTAGAAGATGCAGCAAGATTTGCAGAGTTAGCATCAGAAAAATCAATGTGTCCGTCAAAAGAAAGAGGCGGGGATTTAGGAGAGTTTCAAACAGGACAAATGGTTCCGGAATTTGAAAATGCATTATTGGATATGAATGTAGGAGAAATTTCTGAACCTGTCAAGACACAATTTGGATACCATATAATTAAATTGGAAAATAAAGAACTGGTTAAAGAAAATACTTTTGAAAATTATAAAGAAAATTTAAGAAGAAATATTTTATCTCAAAAACAACAAGAATTATATTTAAATAAATCAGAAGAATTAAAGAAAAAATATGATGTAAAGGAAATGTAATTATGCAAAGATTATTGAATTCAAGTGCATATGATGTGTTTAAAAATTTTGAAAAAATAAGTAAAATTCCTAGATGTTCTCATGATGAAGAGGCAATATCAAAATTTATTTATGATTTCGGCAAAAATCTTGGGTTAGAAACTATAAGGGATCAACATGGTAATGTTATTATCGTTAAACCGGCTTCAAAAGGATATGAAGATAAAGAAACTGTAATTTTACAAGGTCATATGGACATGGTTTGTGAAAAGTCAGATTCATCGACACATGATTTTACATGTGATCCAATTGAATTAATCGTTGAAGAAGATTTTATTCATGCTAATAATACAACATTAGGAGCTGATGATGGTATTGCTGTAGCGATGATGATGGCAATTCTTGAAAATGATTCTTTGAAGCATCCTAAACTTGAGGCTTTATTTACAACAACTGAAGAAACGGGAATGGATGGAGCGATAGGATTATCTGAAAATGTATTGACAGGAAAAAATTTAATTAATATTGATAATGAAGAAGATAAAATTATTATTGTTGGTTGTGCCGGCGGAATAAATGCTTATTTGGAAAAGAGAATTTCTAAAAACACCAAGAAATTACAAAATTTTGAATTAAAAGTGAGTGGTTTGCAAGGTGGACATTCTGGAATAATGATTAATGAAAATAGACTAAATGCTATTAAGATATTAGATGAAATATTATTAAAATTATCAAATGATATTGATTATTTTTTATATTCAATAAATGGGGGGACAAAGCATAATGCAATTCCTTCAAGTGCATCAGTAATAATCGGTATTTATGAAAATGATAAAAATTTATTGTCTGAAAAATTGGAAGAAATATTTAATGATTTAAGACCAAATTTACTTAAAGATGAAAAAGATTTACAATTTACATTAAATGAAATTGAGGCTGGCAATTTATATATTAATTGTGAGGAAAAGAAAGAAATACTTAATATACTAAATGAGTTTCCTCATGGAGTAAATACTTTAGATGAAGATTTAAATATTGTTAAATCTTCAAACAATTTAGCAATTTTAAAAACGGAAGATGATATTGTAAAAATTCAAACATCTATAAGAAGTTCTGATTCCAGTGATTTAGATTATTTAAAAAATAAAGTTAGAGAAATAGCTGAAAAATATAATTTTGATGTTAAATTTTCTGAAGGTTATCCAATGTGGAAACCAAATTTTGATTATGTATTATTAAATCATGCTAAAGAAATTTACAAGGAATTAAGAAATGAATATCCTGAAGTAGCAGTTATTCATGCCGGACTAGAAACAGGAATTTTAAGTCAAAAATATCCCGATATAAATATGATAAGTATCGGACCTGATATTTTCGGTGCTCATACACCGGTGGAAAGGCTTTCCATCAGCTCTACAGAGTTTTCATTTAATTTTGTGAAAAACATTTTAAAAAGCTTGTAATTTTTATGAAAATTAGGTATATTTAAATAAACAAGGAGGTATCTATGACAGACAAACTTGATTATGAAAACGAAAATCTAGATGATGAACATTTAGATGAAGAAGAAGATTTTAAGGAAGTAATATTGACACTTGATGATGATACGGAACTTAAATGTTTAGTAATTGCACAATATGATGTTAATAAACAAGATTATATTGCATTGCTTCCAATTGAAGATGATGAACCGGGTGAAATTTTATTATATAGAGCAACTTATGGTGAAGATGAAACATTTGATGTATCTTTAATCGAAGATGAAGAAGAGTTTCAAGTTGCAGCTGATGCTTATTATAACTATATCGAAGAAGAAGAAATAGATGTAGATAGTATTGATTATCATGAGCATCACCACCATCATAAAGAAGAACATGAATGTAAATGTGGACACCACCATCACGAAGAAGAACATGAGTGTAAATGTGGACACCACCATCATGAAGAAGAACATAAATGTAATTGCGAACATAAACACGAGTAGTAATATTAGCAAATTAACAAATTTAAGGAAGGTTTTATATGGTTAAATTAGTTTTAGGAAAATCAGGTAGTGGAAAAACAAAATATCTAATAGATAATGCAAATGAGGAAAAGTCAAGAGGAAATGGTAATATTGTTTTTATAGATACAGATGATTCACATATCTTTTCTTTAGATTATGCTGTTAGATTGATAAATGCAAAAAAATATGGTATAGATAATATTGAATCATTATATGGGTTTATTGCAGGTATAGTTTCAAGAGATTATGATATTGAAAAGGTATATTTGGATGGGTTATATCAAATAGTGGAGTTCACGCCTGAAAATACTAAAGTATTTGTTGAAAAATTAAATAAATTGACAGAAGAATCTGATTTGGAAATACTTTTAGGTTTAGATTTTGAAGATGAATCTGAATTTAAGGATTTAGAAGTAGAAGTTCAGGTATTGTAGTGTATTTGTCTGAAAAAGATAAATTAAATGAATTTATTAAATTAAGAAATAAATATATTGATTTATTAAATGAAAGTAAAATTAATAAATCAGAATTTAATCATAAGAATAATGAAATATTTTCAAAAATTAATCTAAGGCCGTTTACGGTCTTAGATTCTTTTAATAAAGCTTTATATAATTATAATTATTATAATACTAAAGCAAAATTAGCATTAGAAGAATTTAAGATGTATCGTATGGCAAAAAATTTGAAAAAAGCTAAATTATCAGAAAATGCAAAGTTAAATAATTATTATCTAAAGGATCAAGCCATTTTAGCTATGGTTGAATTAGAAGATAGTTCTAAAATAGAGGCTTATTATGTAAGTATGCATTCAAAAAATTTAAAAGATCAAATTTTTGAAATTTATTTTAAGGATAGAGAAAAGGTAATATTACACACTAAAAATGAAAATGTAAAAAATTTGCTAATTTCAAAGAAATGTTTTTCTTATGAAATTAGACAATCATTAATAGATAGTTATATAAATAGATGAAAAATGAGCTGCTCCAAAAGTTCGTCTTAATTGAAACTTTTGGAGCAGCTCATGGTGTTATTTAGCTAATATGATATCTTTTATCTGATCAAAGGCTAAATTTTTTCTAATCTTGTGTGTGCCATAAATAATATTTTTTTTAGATTTTTCTAGGTATTTTGTAAAACTATCTTTATCCTTAATTATTTTATATTCAAATAATATTTCAGATAGTTGTTTATAATTGATACCTTTAGGTATGGTTACTTCTATTTCTGAATTATCTTCTTTTTTTAAATTATCTTCCTTTATAATATTTGATGCTTTTGATTCAATGTTAACTAAATTGTTAAAATTAAAGTACAAAACAAAACTTATTCCTAATATAATAATTAAAGCAAAAATAAGGTCTGAAAAATTATAAAAGAAATCTTTAATGTATTTCATATTTACCTCTTTTAATTTTCTTATGCTATAATAATATCATAATGAGGTAAAAAAATAAAATGAGACATATAAAAATTGATATAAATGATGATAATCAAACATTAATAAAGTTTTTGAATAAGTATTTTTCAGAAGCACCTAATTCATTAATATATAAGTGGCTGAGAACTAAAAAAATAAAATTAAATAAGAAAAAATCGGAGCCAAGTACGTTGATTTTTAAGGATGATATAATTGATATATATATTTATGATGAAGAAATTGAAAAATGGAAAAAGGATAAAATTTCAGTAAGAAATAAGTTAAATTTAGACATTGCATTTGAAAATGAGGATATAATTATTATTGATAAACCACAAAATGTTCTAGTTCATGCTGCATCTAAAGCAGATTATGGAAAAAATGTAGTAGATTATATTGTGGATTTATTAATTGAGCGTAAAGAGTATATACCAAGATTAGAACCTACATTTAGACCATCAGTTGTAAATAGAATTGATAGAAATACAATGGGATTAGTTATTGGTTGTAAAAATAGAAGAACTTTATTAGAATTAAATAATTCAATAGAAAAAAATGTTCATAAGTATTATCTTGCAATAGTGCATGGGAAAATTTCTAAAAAATTAGAAATTAAAAATAAATTAGAAAAAAATGAAAAAAATTATGTTAGCGTATCTAAAAATGGAAAAGATTCTGTTACAATTATAAATCCACTACAATATAACGACTTGTATAGTTTGGTAGAAATAAAATTGTTAACAGGAAGGACGCATCAAATTAGAACTACGCTCGCAAACATTGGGCATCCTGTAATTGGAGATAGAAGATATGGGCTAAAAGATAACAGTAAATTATATAAAGATCAACAGCTTGTAGCCTATAAATTAAAGTTTGATAATAAAATTGCTATAGATAGTTTGAAAAATTTAATAATTGAAAGTAAGTATAAAAAACTTATTTATGATTTATATAGAAAATTGATTTAGGAGGAATATTTTGAATAAAGTATTATTGGTTGAGGATGAAGTTGCAATAAGAAAATTTACAAAAATTAATGTTCAAAAAGCAGGATTTGAAGTTTATGAAGCTGGTAGCGGAGAAGAAGGTATAGAAATGGCATTAGATATAAAGCCTGATGTTGTAATATTAGATGTAATGCTTCCCGGAATGAATGGATTTGAAGTTTGCAGTGTTTTGAGAAATGAAATGCCGGATTTAGGGATTATAATGTTGACAGCAAAATCTCAAGATGTTGATAGAATTTTAGGATTAGAACAAGGTTCAGATGACTACATGACAAAGCCATTTAATCCACAAGAACTAGTTTTAAGGATAAAGTCTTTAGTTAGAAGAATTAATTTAATTTCAGAAGAAGAACATAAAGATGATAATCTTTCATATGGACCATTTAAAATTGATTCATATTCAAAAAAATTTACTAAAAATGGACAAATTATAGAATTAACACCAACAGAGTTATCGTTAATGAAAATATTTTTAACAAATAAGGATAAGGCTTTTACTCGTGAGGAATTAATGGATTTAGCATGGGGAAATGAAAATAAAGCAGATACAAAAATAATAGATGTTAATATTAGAAGAATCAGAGCGAAAATTGAAGATAGTCCGGCAAATCCTAAGTATTTGCATACTGTTTGGGGTGTAGGATATAGATGGGGAAATTGAAATTATTATTAAATCAAATTAAATATAATTTAAAATTTAGAATAATATTCTTTTATATGATAGTATTTGTTATATTTATTTCAATATTTGAAATTTTTACATATATATCACTAAAAGATTATTATTTTAGTAATATTAAATCTAATATGCTGGCTCAAGCAAAATATAGTATCGAATTATATGATTCATCAATATCAGAGTATTCTTTATCAGAAGTTGTATTAAATGAAAGATTTGAATTTTTGAATAATATTCAAGGACAAGTACAAATTTTAGATAATACAGGAGTTTTGTATTATGATAATACCGGTTCTTCAGATATAGGTAAAAATATAATTAAGGTAAGTAATTTAATAGAAACTAAAGAAAATTATAGATTTGATCATAGTGATAATTTAATTTCATTAATTTATCCCATTAAATCTAATAATATACAAATAGGAATATTGAGAATTATAAGTGCTACAAATAATTTATATAGAGAAATAACATTAAAAATGATAATTTTTGTTATTTTTGGTTTATTTTCCATTTTAATCGGCTTGCTTGTATTGTACTATTTTGCTAAGAAATTTTTAGTC